>JADZEO010000144.1 GCA_020850475.1 Bdellovibrionales bacterium
GGGTAGCTGTCCTGCTTTCCCGCTCAGGGTAACTGTCCTGCTTTCCTGCTCAGGGTAACTGTCCTGCTGTCCCGCTCAGGGTAACATCCCGCTATCCCGCATTCCTGCTAGAGAATTAAACGCGCCAGCTCGTCGCCGCTCTAGCTTTGTGGTGCTCCAGAATAGCGGTAGCGGTGCTCCAACATAGCGGTGCTCCAACCCCGCGCCGTTCCAAAACTGTGTAAAATTATATACTTAAGGTAAAAATAATTTGATGTTATATGCGTCTTATACTATATTGCCCAAATGAAAGCCAAACAGTCGAACCTATTTGATTACTTTGATACTCGAAAAACCCGCCAGCGTTACGGGCGCACCCAACACGGTGGGGTTGAAACCAAAGGTCATCGAAAATTAGAGAGACCGCTGTCCACGACTCGTCCGATTCACTTGGTTCTAAAGTCTCATAGAGCTAAAGGGAATTTGAGTTTCCTTACTCATAAAAACAAGCCCTTGGTGGAAGGGATCATTCGAGAGAAGGCGAGAAAATTTGGTGTGCGTATTTGTCAGTTTGCCAATGTGGGGAACCACCTCCACCTCAAAATTCGGATCTCCTCTCGTCTTTTATTTAGGGCTTTTCTTCGCTCGATCACCAATTTGATCGCGCGTACTCTCACGGGTGCTCGGCGGGGCAAAAAGTTTGGCAAGTTCTGGCAGGGTCAAGCCTTTACCCGTGTTTTGGTGTCACGACGGGAAGAACTCAATTTGTTTGGCTACATCAAGGCCAACCAAATCGAGGGCCAGGAGTCGAAAGCGGCAAGAGAGTTTTACTTGGAAAAATTCCACCGTTGGGTGTACCGGGAGCGCTTGAGGGGCAAGAGTCTCGAGAACTTCAAAAGCAAGTTTGAGCCCCAAGAAGTTTAGTTGTGTGCCCCAAGAAGTTCAGTTGTGAGCCCAAGATTTTCGATTGCAGGCAAATTAAGTTCAACAGCAAGGTTGGGGGGCAAATTCGCGCTCTCAAATACCAAGCTGGCACGCGCAACCAAGCTGGCACGCGCGACCAAGCTGGCACGCGCAACCAAGCTGGCACGCGCGACCAGGCCGCCTCGAGGCGGCCTCGGCAGACTTGGGCTTGCCTAGAATTTTGGGCAAAAAAAAGCCCGCCAAGGGCAATGGCGGGCGACAAGAGCACGATTCTTCCAATGTTCAACCGTAAAAAGGGTATCCTGACCTCTGGCAACGCGGCTGGCGTGGCATGAATGCTTTAGCCCCTGTGGTTTTGCGTCACTCCGTTTCCGGAGTTATGCCTTGAGCAAAGGAAGAAATCACCTCGAGAATAACTTCTTTAAATACCTCCTCGGTAAGATGACAACATTGGATTCAGACGGACCAGACGGCCTCCAAGCCGTCGCAAACGCACAAAACAAAAACACAAACAGATCAAAAAAACAGAACCAACAAAAACAAAACTAAAAAACATCGCTTGATAAATAGAGTGAACTTAAGATTTTCTGGGAGACCGTCGCCACCCTACTTCGGGGGCGGGTCAAGATTGAAATCGCGCGGACTGCCGATCATAACGACCCCTCCTGAACTTACGTACAACGCTCTTAGAATCGTATGAAACAAGCATAGCGCAGCGCAGTATGCGTGTCCAAGAGTTTTTCATAAAACCCTGTATTTTCAAATAATTGTATCAAACCGAGCGGCTCAGTTTTAGGCGCAGGGCAATTCTTTGGCTAGTTTCGCGGCCATAGCCTTAAAGGCTTCGGCCTCCGGCGACTCAGGATGACTGATCACAATTGGGATTCCGGCCTCAGAACTTCGCGCGACATCAGTGTGAAAGGGAACTTCACCGAGTTTAGGAATGTGTTTGGCGTCCAGGTAGGAATCCATTTCTCCTTTGGGGAAGATTTGGATCTTGCGACCGGTTTCGACTTCAATCATGTAGGACATATTTTCGACGACGCCCAGCTGGCGCACTTTAAGTTTGTCGTACATATCGAGAGCTTTTTTAGCGTCGGCAAAGGCGAGGTTTTGTGGCGTACAAACCGTAACGGCCCCGCTCACCGGCACCTTTTGCGCCATCGTGAGGGCCACGTCTCCGGTCCCGGGAGGAAGATCCACAATCAAATAGTCCAGCTCACCCCATTCAACGTCGCGGAAAAATTGATCCATCGCTTTAAACAACATCGGACCCCGCCAAATGAGCGCTTGATCCTCATCCACTAAAAACCCAATGCTCATCAGCTTAACGCCGTGACGAACTAAGGGGCCCATCTTTTTACTTTCCGTCATTTGCGGCTTTTGATGTAAGGCACCCAACATACGGGGGATACTGGGGCCGTAGAGGTCAGCATCCAGCAATCCCACCCGATAATTTTGGCCAAGCGCTAAGGCCAGGTTAACCGCAACGGTACTCTTGCCAACGCCCCCTTTTCCAGAACCGACAGCGATAATGTGGCGAACGCCGGGGATGGGACTTTGTTGTTCAAAGGGATTCATGGCCATTAGTGACATCCTTTCCGCTGATTTTGGGGTCATTTCCTACCACATCGAAACGATCGGTGGGACTTGAAAATTGCCAAGTGCCGTCCATAATAGGGAAGTGGACCCCAACGTCAAAGACTTCCTTTTTCTCAATGCTGCCGTGTTGGCCCTGGTAGTGTTCTACATCCTGCGGCGAAGACCGCGATCAGCGCTCAAGTATTCTGTTAAGCCAGGCCCCAAGGGCGATTCAGAGAAGTCTGGCTCGAGCCAAGAATCTACCTTCGGGATCAAAACTCCCGCCGCCTCGAGTGGGGCTGCGGGATATCAGGGAAAAACTCTCAACGTGATTTTCAATTACAACGGACACTCCTGGGACGCCTATGAAGTCTTAGGTGTTCCTGCGGGTAGTTCGCTTGAGCGAGTGAAGTCGGCTCTCGAAGAGGGACTCAAACAGGTCGATCCCGAATCACGAGTGTTCTTAGAAACGGCCTATCAGGCCATCCTCACTCACCTGAAAAGTTAAAGGAATCAATGGCTTCGTGAGTTGTGACATCACGCAGCTCGGTTGACTCGACGTTGGTGCAGTGTTACCTCAAGGAGAGACACTCAGCGACCAACCACTTTGCCTTGGGGCCGATTCATGCAAGTGAAGTATCTCAATGACTTAGCGACACTGGTATCGTTATGCAAACGCCGCGGTTTTGTTTTTCAAAGCAGCGAAATCTACGGTGGCTTGAATTCCTGCTGGGACTACGGACCCCTCGGGGCGAATCTCAAACTCAACGTGAAGTTGGCTTGGTACCAAGCGATGACCCGTCGAGATGATATTGTCGGACTGGATGCCGCAATTTTGATGCACCCCACAGTGTGGAAGGCCAGTGGTCACGTGGATGGATTTTCGGATCCGCTGGTCGATTGCAAGAAGTGCAAGAACCGCTTTCGCGAGGACACCGCCAAGGTGAACGGAGTGGTCACGTGCCCACGTTGTGGGGCGACTGAGGTCACTGAGAGCCGCCAATTTAATCTCATGTTCAAGACCCACATGGGTCCGGTCGAAGAAGATTCGAATGTGGTTTATTTGCGCCCCGAAACCGCCCAAGGGATCTTTGTGAATTTTGAAAACGTCGCCACCTCGATGCGGCGAAAAATCCCCTTTGGAATTGCGCAAATTGGTAAATCCTTCCGCAACGAAATCACGCCCGGCAATTTCACTTTCCGCACGCGCGAGTTTGAACAGATGGAAATGCAGTTCTTCGTTAAGCCCGGCACCGACGAGGAATGGTTTGAAACCTGGAAAAAGGTGCGCTGGAATTTTTATCTCGACATGGGCCTGCGCGAGAACAAGCTGCGCTTTTCCGCCCATGGTCCTAAAGAGCTCGCCCACTACGCCAAAGCCGCGTTTGACGTGCAATATGAATTTCCGTTCGGCTGGCAAGAGCTCGAGGGCATTCATAATCGCAGTGATTTTGATTTGAGCCAGCATCAAAAGTTCAGCGGTAAAAAGCTTGAGTACTTTGATGAGGCCGCCAAAGAGAAGTACCTGCCCTTTGTGATTGAAACAGCGGTGGGCTGCGATCGTCTGTGTTTGGCGGTCCTGTGTGATGCTTATCGCGAAGAAGTCACCAAAGATGAAAGTGGCTCTGAGGATGTGCGCGTGGTGATGGGCTTTAAGCCGCGATTTGCCCCAATCAAAGTGGCCGTACTGCCGCTCTCCAAGAAGGAGCCGCTGACGAACATTGGCCGCGAGCTCCGCGATAAGTTAGCACTGGATTGGGAAGTCGACTATGACGAGACCGCCAGCATCGGCAAGCGATACCGTCGTCAGGACGAGATCGGCACCCCCCTTTGCGTGACGGTCGACTTCGACACGGTCAACGACGAAGCCGTGACGGTTCGCCATCGCGACAAGATGACTCAGGATCGGGTCAAGATTTCGAACTTGAAAGCATACATCGCAGAAAAACTGATCAACTTTTAACTCCCACCAGGAGGCCGTCATGGAAGTGCGGAAGGAGAGCGGTTTGTCCAAGTCTGGAACCAAGGTCGTTTTACCCAAGAAGTTTGTTTATTTTTTCTCCGCCAATCAAACCGACGGCAACGCCGGCATGAAAGCGGTTTTGGGCGGCAAAGGGGCGAATCTCGCGGAGATGTCCTCGCTCGGCTTGCGGGTGCCGCCGGGATTTACCATTTCCACAGAAATCTGCCAGGTGTTCTATGATGCGGGCGAAAGACTGCCTGACGAGGTCAAAGTCGCGGCCCGGGAAGCGCTCGCACGCGTGGAAAAAGAAATTGGCAAAAAGTTTGGCGATAATAAAAACCCTTTGTTGGTGAGTGTTCGATCGGGGGCGCGCGCCAGCATGCCCGGGATGATGGACACAATCTTAAACCTGGGCCTCAATGACGAAGCGGTCGAAGGTTTGACCAAAGCCTCAGGGAATCCGCGTTTTGCGTGGGACTCCTACCGTCGCTTTTTGCAGATGTATTCCGACGTGGTGATGGGGATGAATTCCACTTACCTGGAAGTCACCATGGAGGATCTCAAAGACAGCAAGGGCTACAAAAACGACACCGAGATGCAGGTCGACGACCTTAAACTCTTGGTGACGAAATTCAAAAAGCAAATTCTTGAAACCACCGGTCAGGCCTTTCCGATGGACCCGGTGGAACAGTTGTGGGGCGCGGTTTCCGCCGTGTTTCGCTCGTGGAATACCGCCCGGGCTAAAACTTACCGAGAGATTCACGCCATCCCCAGTTCTTGGGGGACTGCGGTTAACGTCCAGTCGATGGTTTTTGGCAATATGGGTGATGACTCGGCGACGGGAGTGGCGTTTACCCGCAATCCTTCGACCGGAGAGAAACTTTATTTTGGCGAGTTTTTAATTAATGCTCAGGGCGAAGACGTCGTCGCCGGCATTCGCACGCCACAGCCGCTGCGCAAGGCGGAGGCGCAAAAGAAGGGCTTGCTCTCTCTCGAAGAGGCCATGCCCGTCGTCTACACCGAACTCACCAAAGTCTTTGATAAGCTCGAACATCACTATCGTGATATGCAAGACATTGAATTTACCATCGAGCGGGGAAAATTGTGGATTCTCCAAACTCGCAACGGCAAGCGCACCGGTCGAGCAGCCGTGCGAACCGCTTGTGAGATGATGGATGAAAAGCTCATTGATGGAAAAGAGGCCCTGCTGCGCCTCGACCCCAAAAGTCTCGATCAACTTTTGCACCCGACGCTGGATCCTCATGCCGACAAGACCTTGTTGACCAAGGGCCTTCCGGCCAGTCCCGGTGGGGCGGTCGGACAAATTGTTTTTTCCTCGGAAGATGCGGTGAAGGCCCAGGCCGGAGGCAAGAAAGTGATCTTGGTGCGGGTGGAAACTTCGCCCGAGGACATCGAGGGCATGGTCTCGGCCCAAGGAATTCTGACCTCTCGAGGTGGAATGACTTCGCACGCGGCCGTGGTGGCGCGCGGAATGGGCAAGTGCTGTGTAGCCGGGGCGGGCGAAATTGATGTCGATTATCGCCGCAAAGAAATGCGCGTGCAGGGATATGTGCTGCGCGAGTGGGACCAAATCACTCTCGATGGCTCGACCGGCGAAGTTTTCTTGGGCGAAGTTAAAATGCTGCCGCCCACTTTGGACCACAATTTTGAACGCATCATGAAACTGGCCGACGAACAACGCCGCCTGGGGGTCAGGACCAATGCCGACACTCCTGCTGATGCGGCCGTGGCCCGTCGCTTTGGCGCTGAGGGCATCGGTCTTTGTCGAACTGAGCATATGTTTTTTGGCGCTGACCGCATCGATGTGGTTCGCGAAATGATCATGGCTGATTCACGGCAGGAGCGTCTGGCGGCTCTGGAGCGTCTGCTGCCGATGCAGCGAGAGGATTTCAAAGGGATTTTTATCGCCATGTCGGGGCTTCCAGTGACGATTCGTCTGCTGGATCCACCTCTGCACGAGTTCTTGCCCCATTCTGAGGAGGAAATCGGTGCGCTGGCCAAGCGGTTGGGTTGGGAAGTCGAAAAGCTGCGCAGTAAAGTTCGCAATTTGAGCGAGATGAATCCGATGTTAGGTCATCGGGGTTGTCGCTTGGCCATTAGCTATCCAGAAATCTACGAAATGCAAGCCAGGGCGATTGCGCTGGCGGTGGTTGATGCCAAAAAGGCGGGCAGTCAAGTTTTGCCCGAGATCATGATTCCATTGGTCGCCACCCAAGCGGAACTGGCGGTGCTACGGCGTTTGGTGGAGCAAGCAGTGGCTGAGGTACAGCGAGAAACAAGTCAAGAATTTCCGTATTTGATCGGCACAATGATTGAAGTGCCGCGGGCCGCAGTGACCGCCGATGAGATTGCCCAAAGTGCTGATTTTTTCAGCTTCGGCACCAACGACCTCACTCAAACCACTTTGGGGTTGTCGCGGGATGATTCTGGAAAGTTTTTGGCTACTTACGTTTCTGAGGGCCTCCTTCCCGCCGATCCCTTTGCCAGCTTGGATATCGGGGGAGTTGGAAAATTGGTGCAAAAAGGTGTTGAATTGGGGCGGCAAACCAGACCAGATATTAAGTTGGGAATTTGCGGTGAACACGGGGGAGATCCTGCCAGCATTGAGTTCTTTCACAATGTGGGCTTGCACTATGTGAGTTGCTCTCCTTATCGAGTACCCATCGCGCGATTGTCGGCGGCACAAGCGGCCCTGAAGCAACGAAAGGTTGAACATTGAGAATCAAGAAGCTCGAAATCGTTGGTTTTAAGTCGTTCAAGGATCGTACAGTCATTCACTTTGACACCGGGATTACCGGAGTTGTCGGTCCCAATGGTTGCGGAAAGTCAAATATCGTCGACGCCTTGGTTTGGGTGATGGGCGAGATGTCGGCCAAGCATTTGCGCGGCTCTTCAATGGAAGATGTGATCTTTGCCGGGGCCGATGGTTATGCGCCTTTGGGTATGGCCGAGGTCAGCTTGACGCTTGAAAACGATGGCGGACCTTTTCCCGCCAAATACGCCAAGCTCACCGAAGTCATGGTGACTCGACGTCTTCACCGGAGCGGCGATAGTGAGTACCTGATCAATAAGGAACCGGCTCGCTTGCGCGACATCCAAGAAATCTTTATGGATACCGGCGCGGGCTCTAAGGGCTTTAGTATTATTGAGCAAGGAGCCATCGGAAAGATTATTACGGCGAAACCGGAAGACCGTCGGACCTTGATTGAAGAGGCGGCCGGCATCACCAAGTTTAAGGTTCGCAAGCGCGAATCACA
>JADZEO010000145.1 GCA_020850475.1 Bdellovibrionales bacterium
AATTCTCGCGAGTTAAAACGCTAGTGATTTTTCTCGCCTTACTCACTGACAACGCCCCGCTCGCAATTGCTGTTTTAAGCTCGGGGATTTCGCGTGCGGCGCGACCAACATTAATCAAATTATAGGCAACACCTTCGCTGAGTCCCAAAGCTTTGACCGCATATTGAAAGAGCGAGTTGTAACCATAGCGCAAGTAACCTTTGTGACCTTCAACCTCATCGAGAACTTGCAGCAGTTCAATTTCGGCCGTCTTCCATCTCGCCACCGCCGCCAAGGCTTTGGCATGAAGCTCTTGGATTTTGGGTGGCACCTCGATGCCGAACTGGAAACCGACTTTAGGATCAACTTCTGGGTCTGCTTCAAGGCCACCAACGAAATCCGCCGCTGGAACTGAATTCAAAGTCGTGAATTGATCGACTGCCATTAAAATCTGTTCGTTCATTTTATCTCCCCCCGACATCAAAACCTTGTACCACAAGGTTTTGAGCGGACCATGATGAGCTCTCGACTGATCGTGCATGAAATGGGTTTAAAAGCGCCTAGCTGACTGGCCACGCTGATGACTTGGACATTCTAAAAAATCTATTGAAATCAACCACTGCAACTAAATGGGTCGAGTTTTATGATGACGATTTTGTTGTCAACTCCTTTTGAAAAAACTTGTGCGAGTGGCTGGTCGTGAACCAGTGGACGTCACAAGAACAGAAATCACTTTTGAGATGGCAAGCCGATTGCCGTGGGATAAATCTACTTGGAGATTTTTATGTGCTCTGTAAGATATAGTTAGGATGTTTGGGTTTCCGCCCATAACAAACGTTGAGTTCGCCGTTTAAAAAGGTTCGGGCATGAGAGCCATATACTTTTAGGACTGTGGGCAAATGAATAGATTCAGAGTACCTTCCTTAGTCCTATTGATAGTGTGGCTTTTTGGGTTGGGGCCATCCATCTTCTCGAGGTTAAACACACCTGGCTCTCTGGAGATCTTTGAGATTAAACTTTGCGAAGATTCTGAGACTAATGGAGTTAAGATACCTGGCGGTTCAAAAGTGACGTTTATTCCGCACAAAAGCCGTGGCTCGCAAACCTGGCTCAACATTTCCTGCATTAATCTGGGCGCAAAAATGGAATATAGAGGAGTGATTTTTAAAAAAGGTGAAAAGCTCTTAACTTTGTCAAAAACATTTCGTCCTCAAGATCCATACGATAGAGCCTCCGAGTGTGAAGTTAACGTGTGGAACTGGGGCATGATTGAGACCCTCAAGAAAAGTGGAATGATCAAGTAGGCTTGGCCCTGCCAAAACTTGCCAAATTTTCGCGCTTAACCTATGGTTGGGGCGATGAAGCGAGAATCAGTTGCAAAAAATCTTCGGGGGATTTGATGGCTTCGGCTCGTCGGCGAAAGTGAGATTCCCACTGGCCGCGAAGCAAGGCTAAGGCTTCGTGTTGCAGGCGCAAAGGATCGCGGCGGTGACTCGGCAAATTGATTTGTTGACCTCGCTCGCGCAGTGCTGCCGCAAACTCCTTAGTCCCCGTCCCGTCGGTGGCGACGGTTCGAAAAATCCGGTGAGTGAGTGCCGCCGCCCCTTCGAGGGGAAAATAAAATTCAATTTCACGCGCCAAGCTCTCGGCCCCTGGGCGGTCGGCTTTGTTGACCACAAAAACATCGGCGATTTCCATGAGCCCAGCCTTCATCGCTTGTACGGAATCCCCGGACTCGGGCACCAACACCAAGGCCACGACATCAGCAACGTGCAAAATATCAATTTCCGACTGACCCACGCCCACGGTCTCAACTAAAACCACGTCGAACTTCCACAAATCGAAGGCTCGCAACATCAAATAGGCTGAGGCACTCAAGCCCCCGAGGCTTCCGCGCGAACCGAGTGACCGAATGAAAACTCCAGGATCGGCAAAGTGATCGGCATAGCGGATGCGATCACCTAAAATCGCACCGCCTGAAAAGGGGCTGGAAGGATCGACCGCCAGAACTCCCACGCGCGCACCAGCTTCGCGCCACGTGCGAATGAGTTGCGCAACCAAGGTGGATTTACCCGCCCCCGGCGGGCCGGTGATCCCGAGTCGCAAAGCTGCGTGCCCGGGATTCAACAGTTCCGGATGGCGCAAAGCCTTGGGACCCGTGGCTTCTACCAGACTCAACAAGCGCGCTAGATCACGAAAATTCCCGTGCTGAGCGAGCTTAATGTATTTCCCGATTTGGTCACTCACCCTGATTCTTTCTATAAAGGTATAAGTCTATGGAAATCTTAAGGTTTTCACTCTGTGCTGTAAAGCCGTCTTATTCTTAGACAGAGTCGCCTCCACCCCCCGTCGTCGCACCTAAAAATCATTAGCTATTTCAAGGGGTTGCACTTTGGCCAGAGGGGCACGGCTCTTGGGTAGTAAATGGATGAGGAGAACTGGTTATGCAAGCGAATTGGAAATTAGCCCTAGTTGTGAGTGCCGTCGCACTCGGTGGATTGTTCGAGTTAATGAAGTCGAGCCGCTTTGGTGAGCAACCCGCCGGCTTGAGTCCCCAAGAATTGCGCACTCTCGATTATCAACCCTACGCTCGCAAGAGCGGTAGTGAACCGGCCCCAGATCACGAAGGTCAAGCGACGGTGAAACGCTTTGAAGCTTTGCGCGGACGATCCCTGCAAGCCCGGCCCCACACACGTGGTGGAGGTCCGCAGGAACACAGCTTTGCTAAAGTTCCCACATCTGGAACAAAGACGGCTAAGGCCACTCCGAATAAGAAGAACGCCAAACAAAAACCGAAAAATGTGAAGACCGTAAAGGCCAAGCGCCCCGAAGCCCAGCCACCGGAAGTTGCCAAACCTACCGACACCGCCGAGGGCGATGGCAGCAATAAAGACGGCTCCGATTCAATCTTTGATAATCGCTCGAGCCCCACGCCCACTTTCCCGGGAGTGGCCGGTCGCAATGGTCAGGATAAAAACGAACCACCCTCGGCCGAAGAATGGCTCCGTCGCGTGTTGGCTCGCCCCAGCTTAGAGGAAACCACAGAGTTGATTCGGCAATTTCAAAGTAACCTCATTACCGCCGAAGTTTTTTATCACGTGGTGGAACAAATGCTTCAAGACCCCCAAGAACGCATGCGCGAATTGGGAATTGTGGCTGCCAACTCCACTCCGAGCTATCGAAGCTTCACGATGATTGCGCAGTTTCTCACCGACGAACCTTATGGATCACCGGTGCGGAGTAAAGCTTCTCAAGCGCTGGATCGTTACACCAACTTGGCCTTTCTCAATGTGCTCGAAGCGGTCATGCGCTCACAAGAAGACCCCGGTGTTCGCGAAAAGGCTTTGAGTCTGCTCGTCGATTCGGCTCGCAAGAACTTGGCTAAAACCACCCCCCCCACTCCCCCTCCGACTCCCGGTGGTCAAGCCGTGCAACCCAATCCGTTGGTGCGCCGCTATTCTGACATCCTGAAAACTCTTGAGGAGATGCTGGGTAACACCAAAGAATCACCGCAAGTGTCCACTGCATTGCAAAACGCTGTCGAAGGTCTAAAGAACTTGCTAAGCGCATAATTGTGGTGGCCTGATCAAGTCGGGTCCGCCATAATAGCCTAGATGTCTACGCGTACCCTGTTCCGCACATTACTTGCACTCAAGTTGGGGGCCGCCCTGGCCGCGCCGTTCACTCTTGCGCATGGGCTCGAGCTCCCCAAGAATTTGGACCACGAAGATCGCGTCGAAGTGGTGCGCCTCGTGGGCTTAGGAACGAGCAGTAAACTCCTAACCAATCCCTTTCCGCTCGGTGGGTATCCCGGACTCGAAGTGGGCGTGAGCTTGGAGCTGGTGAACACGGCGGATCTGTCGCGCCTCGGGGCCGGCACCTCAAGTGACGAACGTGAGTTTCGCTTTCCGCGAATCTCCTTTGGCAAGGGCCTCTACAACAACGTTGATGTGTTTTTTCACTTTGTGCCGTTTAGTGAGGACAGCCAACTCAGTGAATACGGTGGGCTCTTCCGCTGGTCCTTTTATCAAGCGAAGTTTTTGCCGATTAACTTATCACTACTCCTCCATGGCAGTGTGCTGGATGTGAATGACTCCCTCTCCAGTCAGACCCTGGGTTCAGAGTTGATTGCGGGCATCAGTGTTAACAGCTTTTCGCTCTACTTTGGCGGCGGCTTTATGAACAGTTCGGCCGAATTTGTCGCGCAAGGCACTGATAACATTGTTGCGGCCGCCGACCCGCCCAATCGCTATGGCACCGTCGAAGAGTTGGTCCGCGAAACTCACAGTGTGGTGGGTTTCACGATTCACTTTTTTGAATATTTTCTGGCGGCCCAGATCGACCGCTACCGAGAGCCGGTCTATAGCCTTAAATTGGGCTTACGCCTATAGGAAAGGCCCCAATCTGCGGGCCTCTAAAGCTTAGTGATTTTATCAATTATTGTGGTGGTCGAACGACCGGGGACAAACTGCAGTGTCTTCACGACTCCGCCGTTTTTTAATACAAAATCAGCGCCCACAATTTTATCGACGGGCCAATCGCCACCCTTGACCAACACTTGAGGCTTTACAGCTTCGATTAACCGTCGTGGCGTGTCCTCGACAAATGGAACCACGAAGTCAACGCAAGACAAGGCCGCGAGAATTTCTCCTCGATCATCTTCGGTTTGCACCGGTCGCAGCGGCCCCTTGATTAACTTAACGCTGGCATCAGAATTAAGCCCCACCACCAGCACGTCGCCCAAGGCTCGGGCCTCTTGCAGATAACGAACATGCCCGATATGCAAAATATCAAAGCAACCATTGGTGAAGACAACTTTTTTATTTTTGCGGGACTGGGTCAGGGCCGCCAGAAATTCCTTTTCATTGCGGAAATAGCGGCCCACCTGGAGACTCCCTCACTCTGGTCTTAACGACGCTGATAAAGCTGTAAGCCCGACAAACGCGCCGTCAGATCTTTGCGAAAAATCAGCGACAATAGCGGCAACGTAATCACACCGGTGATCACAATCAAAAAACTCCGCCAAGCCACGAGCAGCGGGTACAGACCCGACTTGTGTTGTTCATCATGACCCATCTGGTGATCAAAGGTCCATTCGCCGAGGGTGCGACCAAAAAAACTGCGGGCGACGACTACATACATTTGCATGATCGCCACAAACAATATTCCCAAACTCAACTGAGTGGCGGCATCCGACTGAGCATTAAAGGCCACAGACAAGATTTCAACTTTGGTGACCGACAGCAAGCTCACTAAGAAAACCAAACTTAAGGCAATGACCAACACACCATCGAGAATGATTGACGGTAAAGAAATCGCCGAAGGCGTGAGCGGCCCCCGTCGAGAATCATGAGCGCTCCGTTGAACTCCCACCTTCTCTTTGACTTTGGTACTCGGGGGAATCGGTAGGACTCCGGTGACCACCGGACGCGACGGAGATTTTTTCTCCTCACGCAGCTCTGGCTCTTCGATAAACGTCGGACGAGGCGCAGAATTCGGTGACCGCTGTCGATCTAAGCCGCCCGAAAAAATATCGTTCTCGGGTGCGCGGGGAAGAGGACTGGTGATCTGCAGTTCATCTTCAAGACCCAAGTCCACCGAAAATGCGGCCCTTTTAACTTCACGATCTTGCTTGAGCTTGAGTCCTGAAGTCAGACGATCGAGAGCTTCTTTGGCCCGATTCGACGACGGACGATCGGTCCGCACATCCCCAAAAAATGCCGCTGGCGGCGCCTCAGGAATTGGTCGTTGAATCGACTCCTGCGGCACTCCGCTACGAGAGATTTGCTCGCTCAGATTGATGGCTTTTTTGTGAAAACCTAGACCTTGGGTCAATGGTTTGATCTGGAAATCGTCGTAAGCATCGGACATCCCGTGCTCCCCCCTCATAACTCACTTCATCAAATTCCACTCATACTTTAGAATGCTGAGCATCGCCAAGCAAGCCGTTTCCACCCTCAGCACCTGAGCCCCCAAAGTCACCGGTTGTAGGCCAAATGACTGAAATAACTCAACTTCCTTTGGCGAGTAGCCGCCCTCGCTGCCCACGAAGAGCCAAATTTCTTCGACTTCGCGGCTCTTGAGGGGGGTCAGGGCCTGGCGGAGGTGCTGCGGAGCCTCCCCCTCATATGGAAAGAGACCCACGGCCTTGGTCTGGCGGTTAAATTGTTGGAGCAGTTCGGCCAGGTGGGTGGGGGCTTCAAGTCTCATTAAATCCCCTCGGCCCGATTGTTGGGTCGCCCCCTGAATGATCTTTTCCCAGCGCGGAAATTTACCTTTCAAGCGACTATCGACCGCGCGAACAAAACTAAAATCAGAAACAAATGGATGAAGGGCAAACACACCCAGCTCCACCGACTTTTCAATAATGGTATCCATCGTTTGAAAGCGCGGAACCGACACCGCCAGGTGCAGATGAGGTCGCGGGAGAGGTGGGATCACGCGCTCTTCGAGAATTTGCGCCCAGGCCGAACGCTTACCGACTTCCTTTAGCTCCACCAAAAAAGCGTGGCCACCGGCGCTGAGCATTTCGAAGCGCGAACCGACGTCCTGACGGCACACATCGATCACGTGGTGAAACAAGTCTCCGGTTAGCTGGATCCGCCCGTCTTGCCGATCTTTCTGATCAAACCAATAGCGTCTCACGTGGCGGCCTTTCGCAACCAAAAACCAATCCACTCTTCATCCTGGCGACGCTCCACAAGCTTAAGACAGGCACCCTGCCAATCAAATTCCGACCGAAAACCCGCTTCGCGCTCCTGCAAAATTCCCGTCAACACCAGCGAACCGCCCGGACGCACGCAGCGAATAAGGTCACTCTTCAGGTCAACTAAAACACCATCGATGATGTTGGCCACGACGACATCAAAGGTGCCTGCTACTTTTTCGATTTGCAAATCGGGGATTTCGATGGCTGTGAGGTGATTGCGCTCAACGTTTTCACGGGCAACCTGGCGGGCATCGGCATCAATCTCGGTG
>JADZEO010000146.1 GCA_020850475.1 Bdellovibrionales bacterium
CTCGGCAGCGATCTCAAAAACCAAATATGTGCTACGGGTGTCGCCAATTCAATGTGGCCCATGCGTTCCCGGCGCACCTTACTTTGCGTGACCTCGACACCGCACTTCTCACACACCACTCCGCGGTACTTCATTCGCTTATATTTTCCGCAAAGACATTCATAGTCTTTAATAGGTCCAAAAATCTTTGCGCAGAACAAACCATCACGTTCGGGCTTGAAAGTCCGATAGTTAATCGTTTCAGGTTTTTTCACTTCACCTTTGGACCACTCACGAATCATCTCTGGCGAGGCCAAAGAAATTCGTACGGCATCAAAAGAAAGAGGATCTTTCGGCTTATCAAAAAAGTTCAATAGATCTTTCACAGTAGCTCCCTTCCCTTACTGCTCAACTGCATTGTGTGGCTTCTCAGTCAAAATGTCGGACTCGATGAGCTCAACATTGAGGGCCAAACTCTGCAGCTCTTTCACCAACACATTAAACGACTCCGGCAATCCAGGCTCGAGTACGTTCTCACCCTTCACGATGCTTTCATACATCCGCGTACGACCAGCGACGTCGTCCGACTTGACAGTGAGGAACTCCTGCAAGGAATAGGCGGCACCGTAAGCTTCAATTGCCCAAACCTCCATCTCTCCCAAACGCTGACCTCCGAATTGAGCTTTACCGCCCAACGGCTGCTGCGAAACAAGAGAGTACGGACCAATCGATCTGGCATGAATCTTTTCTTCAACCAGGTGGTGGAGTTTCAACATATACATGATTCCCACCGTCACTGGGGTCTGGAAAGGTATTCCCGTGCGACCGTCGAACAACACCGTCTGGCCCGTTGAGGGCAAGCTGGCTTTGGCCAACAGATTTTTCACATCGGTTTCCTTAGCACCATCAAACACCGGTGTTGCAACGTGAACACCATTCGACATGAACTTCATCATTTTCTTGAGTGATGCCTGGTCGGCCGTATCGATTTTCTTGCCGATCTCTGATTGCTCGTAAACGTTCTTGAGGAACGTCCGTGCCTCACCATCGTTATAAGCCTGCAGCATCTCGCCGACTTGTTTGCCCAACGAGTGCGCGGCCCAACCCAAGTGCACCTCGAGAATCTGGCCGATGTTCATCCGTGAGGGAACGCCCAGAGGATTCAAAACCATGTCAACAGGCGTACCGTCAGCTAAGAACGGCATGTCTTCCTCAGGCAATACCTTAGAAACAACACCCTTGTTACCATGGCGACCGGCAAACTTGTCACCGACCTGCAGCTTACGCTTGATCGCGATGTAGACCTTTACCATCTTGATCACGCCTGGGGGCAATTCATCACCCTTCTTCAAGCGATCAATTTTTTCGTTAAAGACCATTTTGATTGCTTCAAGTTGGTTACGAGCCGCATCGATAATGCGAGTGCATTGATACTCAAGCTCGGTTTCCAGAGGGATATAGGCCAAAAGATCAAAGGGGATCGTTTCCAGATCCTCGTTGGTAATCTCTTGTCCCTTGGACAACAACTTGACGGAACCGTCTTCGTTCAACAATACGCCGGTGGTCTTTTTACCCACCAAAAGCGACTTCAATTTATCGAGGGCGTTAAGACGAATGACGTTTTGCTCAACATCAAAGTCTTTCTCCAACTTGAGTCTCTTTTCCTCAATAATGGATTGAAGACGTTCGTCCCGATCGGCGCCTTCGCGGCTATACACCTGGGCATCGATGACCGTTCCATAGACGCCTGAGGGCACTCGGAGCGAGGTGTCTCGGACATCACCCGCTTTTTCACCGAAAATTGCGCGGAGAAGTTTTTCTTCAGGAGAGAGTTGAGTCTCGCCCTTGGGAGTCACCTTTCCGACCAGGATGTCACCAGGTCCCACATCCGCACCGATGCGGATGATACCACTCGTATCCAGGTCCTTAAGCGCTTCCTCACCAACGTTGGCAATATCTCGAGTGATCTCTTCTTTGCCTAGTTTGGTGTCTCGAGCTACGCACTCAAACTCTTCGATATGAATCGAGGTGTAGGTGTCGTCTTTGATTAAACGCTCAGAGATTAAAATAGAGTCCTCGAAGTTGTAACCCATCCAAGGCGTAAACGCGACCAGGATGTTCTGCCCTAAGGCCAACTCACCCAACTCGGTCGAAGGACCATCAGCGATCACATCACCTCGCTTCACTCGATCTCCGACTGAAACAATCGGCTTCTGATTAAAGCAGGTATTTTGGTTGGTGCGCTGATACTTGGTCAGATTGTAAATGTCGACGTTGGCACCCAGTTCGCCACCCTTTGCAATACGACGAACCACCACACGTCCTGCATCGACGCTCTCAACCACGCCATCATTGGTGCACACCACGCTGGTTCCAGAATCACGCGCCACATAGTGTTCAACTCCTGTGCCGACGAGCGGAGCTCGCGAACGGAGAAGAGGAACTGCTTGGCGTTGCATGTTCGATCCCATCAATGCCCGGTTCGCATCGTCATGCTCAAGGAAAGGAATCAGAGAGGCCGCAATCGACACCAGCTGACTGGGTGATACGTCCATCAAGGTTACTTTATCCTTTTCAACGATTTCGTACTCACCGTTGACTCGCACGGTGTGATGCTCAGTGTGACCCTTTTCGCCACCGGAGAAAGAGGTCGCTTGCGCGACATTGTGACCTTGCTCCTCAAGGGCCGACATATAAGTGATGTCAGCGGAAACCTTACCGTCCTGAACTCGACGATAAGGAGTCTCGATGAAGCCATAATTGTTGATTCGGGCATAGGTTGCCAAAGAGGCAATCAAGCCGATGTTCGGTCCCTCTGGCGTTTCAATCGGGCAAATTCGACCATAGTGAGTCGGATGCACGTCGCGGACTTCGAATCCGGCGCGATCGCGGGTAAGACCCCCTGGTCCAAGCGCCGACAAGCGACGCTTGTGAGTAATCTCAGACAGAGGATTGGTTTGGTCCATGAACTGGGAAAGCTGACTTGAACCGAAAAATTCTTTAACGACAGCATTCACTGGCTTAGCATTCACCAAATCGTGCGGCATCATGGATTCAACATCCTGAAGACTCATCCGCTCACGAATAGCTCGCTCCATCCGCACCAAACCGATCCGGTATTGGTTCTCAAGCAGCTCGCCCACGGAACGAACACGACGGTTGCCCAAATGGTCAATATCGTCAACCCGACCTTGACCGTTTTTCAACTCAATCAAGGTGCCCACGACACTCATAATGTCCTTGTTCGTCAACGTCCGATGTTCTACCGGCGTCTCTTCAAACGGGATATTGAAGCGGTGATTGATTTTCAATCGACCCACTTCGCTCAAATCATAGGTTTCGGGATCAAAAAAGAGGCGTTGAAATAGATTTTGTGCGGCCTCTGCCGTTGGCGGCTCTCCCGGACGCAAGCGCTTATAGATCTCCAACAGCGACTCTTCCTTAGTGCTCACCTTATCGACGAGCAAAGTGTTGCGAAGGAAGGGGCCGACGGCAATACCATCAAAGAAGATCATCCGGAACTCATTGATTCCAGCTTCAGCGGAGCGATCCAAAATATCGAGTGTCACTTCGCCATTCGCATCGGCAATGATCTCACCTGTCGACTCGTCGATAATGGGCTTTGCTAAAACCTTGCCTTGAAGGTCTTCACGAGAAATCTCAACCTCTGTCAGGTTGAGCTGAAGAACTTTTTTAACGGCGTTGCGAGTAATACGCCGACCGGCTTTGACAAAAACCTCTCCCGTTTTGGGATCGGTAATGTCAGAAAGAGCCCGTTGTCCCGACATTTTCTCAATGTCGAGGCCACGCAGATACTTGCCGTCTTTGGTACGACGGACCTGAACCAAGTCGTAGAACTTCTCAAGCAGCTCTTCAGTCGAATAGCCGAGAGCCTTGAGGAGAACCGTCACTGGAAACTTGCGACGACGGTCGATACGAACATAAATTAAATCTTTTTGGTCAAACTCAAAATCCAACCAAGAACCGCGATACGGAATAACGCGAGCGGAGTAGATCAGCTTACCGCTTGCATTGTTTTTGCCGCCATCATGGTCAAAGAAAACACCCGGAGAGCGATGTAACTGACTGACGACCACCCGCTCGGTACCGTTAATAATAAAGGAACCATTGGCCGTCATCAGCGGGATCTCTCCCAAATAGACTTCCTGCTCCTTCACATCACGAATGGAGCGGGCCTCGGTTTCTTGATCAACATCAAATACAATCAATCGCAGCGTCACCTTAATGGGAGCCGCATAAGTCATGCCCCGCTGACGGCATTCATCGACGTCATACTTGGGGGGTTCGAGGGTGTAGGAGACAAACTCCAGGCTCGCCGTGTTGTTGAAGTCCGAAATCGGAAATACCGATTTGAAGACACCATTTAAACCCTGGGCACCTCGACGGTCCGGGTCCACGTCCTTCTGTAAAAACTCTTCATATGATTTTTTCTGCAGTTCAATCAGATTGGGAATATCAATTAGGCCCTGGGTTCTAGCATAACTACGTCTTAGGCGTAAGTTAGATGCTGTGACTGGAGTGTTACCCATTCCGTCTCCTTCTTTCCAAAAAAAGTCTCGTCGATCCCTATTCGCTTGGCTTCAAACTGGCGGAGCCCATGAGGCTCCGCCATATGTTAACGATTACAATCTGATCAATTACTTGATCTCAACAGTCGCGCCGGCTTTAGCCAGAACGTCTTTGATCTTGGCAGCATCGTCCTTGCTTGCGCCCTCTTTGAGAGTCTTCGGTGCACCTTCAACCAAGTCTTTGGCTTCTTTCAAGCCGAGGCCGGTAAGAGCACGAACTTCCTTAATAACGCCAATCTTGTTAGCACCAGCATCTTTAAGGATAACGGTGAACTCCGTCTTCTCTTCAGCAGGAGCGGCAGCGGCGCCACCACCAGCAACCGCAATAGCGGCAGGAGCAGCAGCACTTACGCCCCACTTCTCTTCAAGAGTTTTGATCATCTCAGCCAGTTCAATCACCGGCATATTTGACAAAAAATCGATTACTTCTTCTTTATTCAAGGCCATGTTTTCCTCCAAAAAATATCAAAATATCAAAAATGGTTAATGTTAATCTCTCACGCTTTCTTGTCTTTATAGGCGCTAAGCACACGGGCAAATCCGCCAGGAACAGCTTCCAACGTACGAACGAATTTGCTCATCGGAGCAGACAGCAAGCCCAGGAATTGAGCACGCAGCTGATCCTTTGATGGCAACGTCGCCAGGTATTTGATCCTGGATTCGTCCAACGCGGTTCCGTCCATCACACCTGACTTCAGCTGAAGCTCTTCCACGTCTTTGCAGAAATTAGTCAGCAGCTTTGCTGGAGCGCTGACATCATCGTATGCAAACACGATGGCATTGGTTCCTACGAACTCGTCCTTTAAAACGGACTCGGTAGTAGGGTGATCCATAAGAGCTCGCCGGGCTAAGGTGTTGCGAACCACTCTCATCTCAGATTGGAGTGGATGCAGCTGCTTACGTAGACTAGTCACCTTTTCAACGGATAAACCTTTGAAATCGACTAAAAAAGCAGCTTTCGCTTTGGCGAACCGTTCAGAAATCTGTTGGATTTCTTGCGCCTTTTCGGCTTTAGTCATCATACGGTTCTAACCTCCCTTCTTGTTTAATGCCGCATTCAGAACACGAAGAGAGGGTCCTTTTCTTGGCCTTCACTCGCTTGTCTCGGCAGGATGGGCTTTCACCCGATTAAGCTAACGCTCCTACTGTCTCTGACTGCGAACATGCAGTTAATTAATTCTCAAACTCAAACAGCGCCTTCGATTTCGGTCATATCCAACCGAACTCCCGGGCTCATCGTGGCTGACACCGCAATCCCGCGCAGGTAGTTACCTTTGCTTGATGGCGGCTTGGCCTTCACCAAGGCGTTCATGAACGCCAAGTAATTGTCTTTTAGCTTTTCTGCGCCCATTGACTTGCGCCCGATAGAAGCGTGAACAATACCGGCTTTATCTACGCGGAAAGCCAATTTGCCCTTCTTTTCAGCTTCAACCGCTTGACCGACAGCCATGGTCACAGTGCCGACTTTGGGGTTCGGCATTAAGCCGCGTGGTCCTAGAACCTTCGCAACTTTGGATACCGTTGCCATCATGTCGGGGGTGGCTAAGCACTTGTCGAAATCGAGCCAGCCGCCCTGAATCTTTTCGACCAGGTCGTCGGCGCCGACCAAGTCAGCACCGGCCGCTTTCGCCTCAGCCTCTTTTGGTCCCTTCGCAAATACAATTACGCGAACCGTTTTTCCCAAACCATGCGGAAGCGAAACCGCTCCACGGACCTGTTGATCCGACTGCTTGGGATCCACACCTAAGCGAACGGCTACGTCGATGGATTCGTCGAATTTGGCTTTGGCCGAATCAACGACTAACTTCATCGCCTCTCCGCTCATATAGCGAGTGGTGCTTTTAATCTTTTCTTTTGAACTTCGATAGTTTTTACCTTTTTTTGCCATATACGCACTCCCGCCTATTTAACTTCCAAGCCCATGCTTTTTGCCGTGCCAATCACCTGAGACATCGCCGACTCAACTGAAGTGCAGTTAAGGTCGGGCAATTTGGTCTGAGCGATTTCTTTGACCGCAGCCATGGTTACTTTTCCGACTTTGTCTTTATGGGGCATCTTCGATCCACTTTCGATCTTAGCTGCCTTTTTTAGTAGAATAGATACTGGGGGCGTCTTGGTGATGAAGGAAAACGAACGGTCCTGATAAACAGTAATGATCACCGGAATGACGGTATCACCCGCCTTCTGTGTGCGAGCATTAAACTGCTTACAGAATTCCATAATGTTAACCCCATGCTGGCCGAGCGCCGGTCCAACGGGAGGTGCCGGATTGGCCTTCCCTGCCGGTATCTGTAACTTGATTTGTCCTGTTACTTTCTTTGCCATTTCCCACTCCTAGCAAGTGAGGATTGTTAATAAAATCAGGTCTTCTCAACCTGTACGAAATCGAGCTCAACCGGAGTCGGGCGACCAAAAATGCTGACCAGCACTTTTACCTTTCCCTTCTCCTCATTAATTTCTTCCACAGTTCCATTAAAATTACTGAAAGGCCCGTCGACGACAGTGACAGGTTCACCTAGCGAAAAGGAAACTTTCGGTTTGGCTTTTTCCAATCCAGTTTCAATTTGGCGGGTAATCCGCAGAACTTCGTTTTCAGGAACTTCGGGAGGCTTGTTATTCGTGCCGCCGCCGACAAACCCGGTCACTTTTGCTGAACCCTTGACCAAATGCCAAGTGTCGTCACCCAAGTTCATATTGACGAAGATGTACCCGGGGAAAAACTTCCGCGAGCGCGTCGCCTTTTTGCCCTTAACCAGTTCAACAACATTCTCGGACGGAATGAGAATCTCGCCGAAGCGCTCTTGCATTCCGTGATCTTTCGCCCGTTTCTCGATGGAAGCCTTAGCCGTGGCTTCACACCCAGAATGCGTATTCACAATGTACCACTTCTTGTCCACAATCACTTCCCTGTCAGTTAATGACCATTTTGATGACGTTTCGTGCAACAAAATCGAATATGCCAAGAAAGACACCTGAAACAATCAACATCACACAAACAACCATTGTCATTGCCGAGGTATCTCGGCGCGTGGGCCAAACGACCTTGCGCACTTCAACCATGACTTCGTCCGCCCATAATAAAACCTTGGAGTTAAATTGAAGTAAGGCGAAGGTCACAACACCCACGGCGATCGGCAAGCCGTGAGCAACAAGGTCCATGGAACGAACCCGAGCAACAGGGCCGAAGGTAGCTGCAAGCGAGTCCAGCAACACATTCACGACAATGGCTGCAACAGCACCCATCGCCAGGAAGGATATTGTGATGAACTTACGGTTGTCGTTTTCCATTTACTACCACCATTTCCATCTACATTTGGCAGGGTAGGTAGGATTCGAACCTACAACCTACGGATTTGGAGTCCGTTGCTCTACCAATTAGAGCTACTACCCTCCGAAACACATAAAGGGACCCACTTGGGGGCCCCTCTACGTCTGCCTATCAAGTACCTAAAATTACTCAATAACCTCAGTCACAACACCAGCACCAACGGTGCGGCCGCCCTCGCGAATAGCGAAGCGCAACTCTTTTTCCATCGCAATCGGTGCAATCAATTCAACCGACATCTCAACACGGTCACCCGGCATCACCATCTCAGTTCCCGCCTTCAAAGTCGTAACACCAGTTACGTCAGTAGTACGGAAATAGAATTGTGGACGATAGCCGTTGAAGAATGGAGTATGACGTCCACCCTCTTCCTTGGTCAGAATGTACGCTTCACACTTGAATTTTTTGTGTGGAGTGATTGAACCAGGGATGGCCAAAACTTGTCCGCGCTCAACTTCTTCTTTTTTGGTACCACGAAGCAAGCAGCCCGCGTTGTCACCAGCGCGACCCTCATCAAGAAGTTTACGGAACATCTCAATACCAGTGATGGTCGATTTTTGAGTCGGGCGCAAGCCGATGATCTCAACGTCATCACCAATCTTGATGATTCCGCGCTCAATACGACCTGTTACAACCGTACCACGACCAGAGATTGAGAATACGTCCTCGATGGGCATCAAAAAGGGCTTGTCCGTCAAACGCTGAGGTTGCGGAACATAACGGTCCACTTCTTCCATCAATTTAACAATAGAGGCAGCACCAATATCGGACTTATCACCCTCAAGTGCTTTCAAGGCAGAACCTTTAACGATCGGAATCTCGTCGCCAGGGAATTCATACTTCGAAAGAAGCTCGCGGATTTCAAGTTCAACGAGCTCGAGGAGTTCAGCGTCGTCAACCATGTCCACTTTGTTCATAAACACCACGATAGCCGGAACACCGACCTGACGAGCGAGCAGGATGTGCTCACGAGTCTGAGGCATCGGACCGTCAGCGGCTGAAACAACTAGAATTGCGCCGTCCATTTGTGCCGCACCAGTGATCATGTTCTTCACATAGTCAGCGTGACCGGGACAGTCGACGTGGGCATAGTGGCGACTCTTCGTCTCATACTCAACGTGTGAGGTCGAAATCGTGATACCACGCTCACGCTCTTCAGGAGCTTTATCGATTTGATCAAAAGCAACTGCCGCTCCAACACCATAAGTGTCGTGCATAACCTTGGTGATAGCTGCTGTCAGTGTTGTTTTTCCGTGGTCAACGTGACCAATGGTTCCGATGTTGACGTGCGGTTTGGATCGGTCAAATTTTTCTTTTGACATTGTAGACTCTCCTCCTAGTTCCTGAATTTTTCCCTGAAAAATTCTGGTTTAAATCCGATTTTTAATTTCTCTTAAAACTCTCTTTTTTTCTTTTCAATTCCACATTCACTTTCCACACTCGTTAAAGAGTGGAGCCCATGGTGAGACTCGAACTCACGACCTCACCCTTACCAAGGGTGTGCTCTACCCCTGAGCCACATGGGCGGAGAAGCTTGGAGCGGGAGACGGGTCTCGAACCCGCAACCCTCAGCTTGGACGGCGGAGCCTCTCGCCAATTGAGCTACTCCCGCTCTTCACTTGAGTTCCGCTCACACGGTTCTCAAATGCTGTTGGTGGAGAGGGTAGGATTCGAACCTACGTAGACGTAAGCCAACGGATTTACAGTCCGTCCCCTTTAGCCACTCGGGCACCTCTCCGCCAAAATCCTTCAGTCAACCCAAAAAAATCCTCGAGTTTTTTGCGTTCGCCGAAACATTCCAGCTTCCAAAGCCCAGCTTTGGAGCTGGGTATGGGACTCGAACCCGCAACCTGCTGATTACAAATCAGCTGCTCTACCAATTGAGCTAACCCAGCCTATTCGCGGCACAAATATCCATTTAGCATCGATATTGCAAGGCTAAGGAGTTTTGTGACACGTAACCGCCATTTTTACTTGATGCTTTGGACGCCAGTCAAAGGATATTTCTTGATAATTCAAGGGGTTTTGTGCTGTCTCCGGAACTCTCCAAGAGCGAGTGCGGCAGCCACACTCGCGTTGTAACTGGCCCCCGTTTCACACTGGAAAATTCGCACAAATTGGTCACACTGACCCCGAACGGAACTGCGAATCCCTCGTCCCTCGGAGCCGACGACCAGGGCAATTTTTGGTGGAAAATCGGTTTCCCAGAGGTCAGTGGACCCTTCTTCTTCGAGACCAAAAACCCAAAATCCCTTTTCCTTTAAGATACTTAACGAACGCGGAAGATTGCTCTGGGGGTCGACAGGGATGTGCTCGGCTCCACCCGACGCAATCTTCGCTACGGTGGGAGTCACATCAGCGGTCCGAATTTGAGGGGTCAGGATCCCATCAGCACCCATGAGCCAGGCACTGCGCATGACAGCTCCCAGATTATGAGGGTCTTCGATCTCATCGAGCACTAATAATATAGATGTGTCTCGTTCGCCTAATCCTTCCCAATCAAGTTGGGGAGATTCAAGAACCTGGCAGGCGACCCCCTGGTGTCCCCCGCCCAATTTGTCAAAGAAACCAGCCGGATGTTTATCGATGGAGACTCCACTGGACCTGGCCATCGAATCCAACTGGGCAACTGCGGGGTCCTTAGGGGCGTCAGACTTTAAAAAGAGTTTGGCGATTGCGCCCGGACGGACTTTGAGCGCCTCCATCACCGAATGCCACCCAATGACCCACCGACCTCCGGGAGGCAAAGCACTCGCCTTGGCACCACGTGAGGGACGGGCGGTGTTTTTGTGATGGGGAGACTTAGACCCGCGCTTCATCGAAAAACTTCTCGGCGGCCGCGGCGGGATTGGGGGCGTCCACTATCGGGCGTCCGACGACGAGGGCGGTGGCCCCAGCGGCCAGCGCCTCGCGGGGTCCCAGCGTGCGTTTTTGATCGGCCTCTTCGCCTTCGGCCAAGCGAATGCCGGGAGTGACCACGAAAGCCCCAGGAAAGCGAGCTTTGATTTTTTTAACTTCGTGAGGGGAACAAACCAGTCCAGATAATCCGCAGTCAGTGGCGAGTCCGGCGAGAAGATCAACTTGGTCGGCGATGGGTTTGGCGTTGGCCGTTGGCGGAAGGCCCGCCTGGTCAAAACTGGTTAGCACCGTCACACACAATAAGCGAAAGGGGCGTTGACGATTGAGTTCACGCTCAACAGCGGCCAAGCGCGTGAGGGCCTCTCGCCCGGATTGAGAGTGAACCGTCGCAAAGGTCGCACCCGCCTCAAAGGTCGCTCGAATCGCATATTCCATGGTGTTCGGAATATCGAAGTACTTGTTGTCGACGAACACATGACCCAACGAGGCCAGTTCGGTCACGAGTGGGGCCCCATATTTAATGCACAACCGTGGCCCCACCTTGTATCCGCCGACAAAGGGCTCCACTTGGCGGGCGATATCCAGAGCTCGATCTCGGTCATCGACGTCAAGAGCCACAAATATCGGCGACTTGATTCCCTTAAACACACTCACCGTCCGTTTTCTTTGAGCCAAGCCAGCACGTGAGAGAGAACCTGATCAGGGGCCACTTTCACAATTTCTTTGGTGCGCCGATTGACCACTTCGATGTGGCCTTCTTTTAAACCACGGGCGCCAATGGTCAGACGCAATGGCATTCCCAATAAATCGGCATCCTTGAACTTGATGCCCGGGCGCTCCTGGCGGTCATCCATCAGGACATCAACGCCATTAGCTGCCAACTCTTCATAGATATTATCGGCCAGAGTCAATACTTCACGGTCCTCGGGATCGAGCTGGCAGATATGAACATGAAATGGCGCAATTGAGGTTGGCCAGATGATGCCGTCTTTATCGTGATTCTGTTCAATGATGGCTTGGACTGTTCGCGAGATACCGATCCCGTAACAACCCATCTCGATCGGCTCGAGTTTGCCTTCGACGCCAAGATAGTTGGCGTTCATGGCCCGAGAATATTTAGAGCCCAAGTAAAAAATATGTCCGACCTCAATACCTCGGTAAGATTTAAGGGTTCCTTTGCCATCAGGAGCACGGTCGCCTTCGCGCGCCAAGCGCAAGTCGGCCACCTTGGTCACTTGGAAGTCTCGCCCATGATTGACGTTACGAAGGTGGAAATCATCGACGTTGGCCCCAACAATATAATTACGTAGGTTTTGCACGCCTTGATCCAGGTAGACCGGAATTTTAAGTCCTACCGGCCCACAAGACCCAGGCCAAGCACCGGCGACTTGGTGAACTTCTTTGTCGGTTAACAGCAACGGCGGATTGGCGAGGCCAAGCAAGTTCTTAATTTTGACCGGATTCACTTCGTCACTTCCGCGCAGTAAAACCGCGATGGGTTTGAGATCATCGCCGCCTTCGGCGGTCGCAAAAAACATGGTTTTGACTAATTGCCCTTCTGGTACGCCGGTTGCCTTCGAGAGATCGGCAATCGTTTTAAGCCCTGGAGTCGAGAACTTTTCCATGGCCTTAAGCTCAGCGGAATTGGCCGGAACTTCTTGCGCATCAGCGGCCGGACAGACCTCAATATTTGCGGCAAAATCCCCCACGGTGGAAACCAGCAGCTGGTCCTCGCCATTTTCGGCGAGAATCTGAAACTCATGGGATAGGCTCCCGCCGATATTGCCCGTGTCGGCCTGAACGACGCGGAACTCAACACCCAAGCGTCGAAAGATTGCCACGTAACACTCGTACATCATTTGATAGCTTTTTTGCGCAGCCTCGGAGGTGAGATCAAAGCTGTAAGCATCTTTCATGATAAATTCGCGACCTCTCATCAAACCGAAGCGCGGTCTGATTTCATCGCGAAACTTCGTTTGGATTTGATAGAGCACCACGGGGAGGTCACGATAGCTTTTGACGTCTCGCCGAACAAAATCGGTGATCACTTCTTCGTGAGTTGCGCCGAGACAAAAGCCGTGGCCATTGCGATTTTTAAACTTTAAAAGGCCATCACCCATTTCGGCCCAACGATTGGTTTCTTCCCATAGTTCTTGGGGATGGACCATCGGCATCAGCAGCTCGACGATTCCCCGCTTGTCATGTTCTTCGCGTACAATCTTCTCAAATTTACGGATGGCCCGCAAAGCGAGGGGACCGTAGGTAAAGATTCCGGGGGCGAGCTTTTTGATGTACCCACCACGAACCATGAGTTTATGACTGGGAATCTCGGCGTCGGCGGGACTCTCTTTGAGCGTGTGAATAAAGGCGTTGGAAAACTTCATATCGATCCCTTGTCGTCTTCGTTTTGCGTCAGATTGTCCAGAAGTCTACATGACGAGGGCGGCGCTGAAAAGCCTTTAGATCTTCTAATGCGAGCCTATTAACAATTATATTACAAAACCAAGATTTGATTGCTAATCTCTGATTCCATGACGTCAAAACAACCGGAGGTCCTTTCCTCACCTGCCTTTTGCGTTTATCCGTGGACCCAACTCGCCACAACGGTTTCGGGAAAGATCCGGCTTTGTTGTCACTCTTTGCTATTGACGGACCCGCGAGGCAAGGTGGTTCAAGTTGGTCGCGAGGCTCCCATCGAATCCGCCTGGAATGGCGAGGCGATGAAGGCTGTTCGACGAACCATGCTGAGCGGAACACTTCCCGGTCCTTGCAGTCGTTGCATACGCCAAGAGAAACAGGGCGTCGTTAGCCGTCGGCTCAACACGCTACGCAGTCGGCCGAGGTGGGCCGAAGATATCGAGGAGAGAATTCGCGCCACCTCCGCTGACGGCTCTCTTTCGGCTGCTCCTTCCAGTTATGATCTCCGCCTTGGGAATACCTGTAATCTTCGATGCGTCATGTGCCGACCTCAGTTGTCCACTTCCTGGGTCCAACCAGGAGCGAGCTTGTTGAAGTCAGAAAAAATCCCGACATCGGCTCGACAGCATTTGCAATACCCAGGGCCGAATGGCCCAAGTGAGCAAAAGTGGTACGCCAATTCTGACCTGGTTACCTACCTGATCGAAAACGCGTCTTCTATTCGACAACTCTATTTTGCAGGAGGTGAGCCCCTCCTGGCCCAAGAGCATTGGCGTCTCCTCGAGGAGTTGGTCGGCCAGGGCGCGGCCCCCGAGATCGACCTCTCCTACGATACCAATGGGACCCAAATCACCCCGGAGACCCTCAAACTGTGGGAAAATTTTCGCTCATTGGATTTGCGTCTTTCAATGGATGGAATCGGTGAAAAGCTCGAATACATTCGCGAGGGGTCCAGCTTTGCTGGGATGCAAAGACTCATGAATCTCCTCGGCGACTGGCCCTACCCTCGGGCAGAAGTCAGGCTCTTGGTGACCATTCAAATTTTCAATGCCCTGGATCTCATCGAAATTCTCGATTGGTATTGGAGTTTTGCTTGGACCCGGGCCCGCCCAAATAACGTGTCGATTGTCTGGAGCTTTCTCGAATGGCCGAAGTGCTTATCGGTAGGAATATTGCCTCCAGAGGCCAAAGCCATCATCTTGAAGCGAGTGGACGAGGCCCTTGGCAGGATTTCGTCGGCCGAGAGCGATGAGTTCAAGATGCTCTCGCTGAAGAACCTGGCGGCCAAGCTCAAGTATATTTTTACCCTTTGGGCCGAGGAACCCACGCCCGTAGGGGAGTTTGTAGGCTACGCTGATGCCTTGGACCACATCAGCGGGCGACGGTGGCGAGAAATCTTTCCCGAATTGAGGAACCTCGTCGAATGAGTGCAACTCGACCGGATCATTTTTGTTATATGCCTTGGTCGGCGCTCGCGGTCTTGCCCGACGGCCGAATCACCACCTGCTGTGTGGCCTTTGGGTTTCGCCACGAGTTGGGTGATTTGCATCTGGGAGATAATCTTGAAAAGGTGTGGCGCGGAGAAAAGCTGAAAGCCATCCGGAAGCAATTTTTGAACGGCGAGTGGCCTCAAGGCTGTGTGGGCTGCAAGGCACGTTACGAAAGAAACTTGGCCTCACAAAGGGAACACTACACCCAACTACTGAAAGATTATGCTCTATTGGATTCGGTCAACACCTCCGATGAGGCTCCGCCGATTTTTCATTTAGATCTGTCGTTTTCCAATATTTGTAACCTGGCCTGTCGCACCTGCAGTTCCACCTTTAGTAATAAATGGTCGTTGGTGGAGCAGCATTTGAATACCTTAGGGCTCGTTTTGGGTTCGCAACCCTCAGGCCAAGAGGGCGGGCGAGGGGGAGCGGGCCGCGCTTTGCCAGAGAATTCCTTTTCGAAGCTCATCACTCACCCAAGCCTTTTTGCCGACCTGCGATCGCTGACGATAAAAGGGGGGGAGCCACTCCTCAGTAAAGACTTAGAACCCTTTTTGAACATGCTGGTCACGCGCGGTTATGCTTCCAAAATCAATTTGAATATCACCACTAATGGCACCATTGCGCCCAATCAAAGACTGTTAGGCCTGTTGAGTGAATTCGCGAGCGTGAGGATCACGGTGAGCGTTGATGGTACCGGGAAACTCTTTGAATACATTCGCGTGGGGAAAAATTTTCCACTGGAAACGGTTGAGTCGACGATTCGTCTGTTTCAGGAACTCGACAAAGCTCGGCTAATTATTTACCCGACCATTCAGGCTTACAACATTTTTAACCTTGAAGAGCTCTATGAGTGGAGTCAGAAAATGCGAGTGCCGATTACCTATCGACACATTCTGAACTCCCCCAACTATTTGAGTATTAGGGTCTTGCCAGAACATTTAAGGGCCGTCGCCCAGAAGAAACTCTCGAGTTTTATGGAGAGGTTAAAGGGGTCGGCAACCCTGGCAGCTGAAATCAACGATCTCATGGCCGCTTTTAACCAAAGACCGGAGCCTGATCAGTATCGGAATTTCCTTCAGTTTACCAACGCTCTCGACCACTATTACCAGGTTAAACTCGAAGACCTCGTGCCCGAATTCAAAGACCTGCGACCGCCCTTTGCCGACAAAGAGTAAATGGTCGCGGTCCTAGATTTCGATTCCGTAAGACTTAATCTTGCGGTGGAGGTAGCTGCGCTCAAGGCCAATCGCCTCCGCTGTCTTACTGATGTTACCGTTGTATTCGTTGATCTTTTTGAGGAGAAATTCCTTTTCAAACTGGGCCCGCGCCTCACGGAACGTAGGAAGTAAGCCTTCTTCCCCGGTGGCTGAAGCGTCAATTAACCCTGCAAACCGCAGGTCATGATCTTCGATGAGGTCACCCGGTGTAAGAATATAAAGACGTTCAACAAAATTGCGAAGCTCGCGGACATTTCCTGGCCACTGATGGCCTTTTAGCCCCGCCATGGCAACTTCAGAGAGGATTTTTCGGCGATACCCGCCTTGTGAGGCAATTTGGTCACCAAAATGAACTACGAGGCCGGGAATGTCCTCGCGTCGCTCACGCAGCGGCGGAACATGAAAAGGAATGACATTGAGGCGATAAAATAAGTCTTCACGAAAGCGTCCTTCGCGAATTTCGATTTCCAAATTTTTGTTGGTCGCGGCAATCACTCGAACGTCGACCTCGATGGTGTCCGTGCCGCCGACTCGTTGAAATTTCTTTTCCTGCAAGATGCGTAAAATCTTAGCTTGAGCATCGAGACTCATGTCGGCGATTTCATCCAAAAATAAAGTCCCGCCGTGAGCGAGGTCAAAGCGACCCTTCTTGGCGCGATCCGCCCCGGTGAAGGCCCCTTTTTCATAGCCAAACAATTCGCTCTCGATGAGGTCTCGAGGAATGGCCGCACAGTTGACTTCGATCAAAGGCTTGCCGGCGCGCGCACTCAAGTAATGAATGTTCTGCGCTACCAGCTCTTTGCCCGTACCGTTTTCTCCGGTAATCAACACCCAAGAATCTGTCGGAGCGACTCGTGCAATCATTTGCTTGAGCATGATCATCGGCTTGGACTCACCAATGATCGCAATATTCTTACGGAGCCGATTAAGCAGGGCGTTTTTTTCGTCCCGCTCGTTCTCGTAAGACAAAATGTTCTTGATCAAGATCAAAATCTTGTCCATCGACAGGGGCTTCTCGACAAAGTCCCACGCCCCCAATTTGGTCGCCCGCACGGCTGTTTCAATTGAACCATGTCCCGACATGACGATGAACTGGGTCGAAGGAAATCGCGAGCGAGCGCGCTTGAGAACTTCGAGACCATCCATTTCTCCGGGCATCCAAATATCCAGCAAAACTACGGCGGGACGAAACTCTTCGATGGCTTGCAGGCCCCGTAGTCCATCCTTCGCGGTTTGCACCTGGTAGCCTTCGTCAGCCAAAGACGCCGACAAAACCTCACAAATCGCTGTTTCATCATCGACGATCAAAATACGAGAGGGCTTCACCATCATAGCTCCTTTTCCTCACTGCGAGTAACCATTGCCTTTACCATTGAATGGACCTGATCCACCTCGATGACCGGTAACTCAATGACCATCTTTGTACCCCGCGGCTGATTTGGCAAGGCGCGGATAAAGCCATTGTGGTCTTCGACCGTCCGTTTAACAATTGCCAGGCCAAGTCCCGTGCCCTGTTCTTTGGTCGTAACGTAGGGCTCAAAAATCCTTGACCGCAACTGCCGATTGATTCCTTCGCCATTGTCAGCAACTGTCAGCCGGACAATTTTTAACATGGGGTCAAATTCGGTCCTCACCTCCACCCGTGGATGCGACAATCGTTCGGTGGCACTGAGGGCATTATCAACCAAATTGGTGACGGCCCGCTTAATCTGGTCGTGATCAAAGCGAAAGCCAGGCAATTGGGTATCGGCAGTAAAGTGAATCCGCTCACCCTTTTCCGTAGTCTTGTACAAAATGAGCGCATCGTTAATCACTTGATTGAGGTCGCCAGCCTGAGGATTGGCCTTGGGCAAGCGGGCAAAGTTGCTAAACTCATTGACCAAGTTTTTGAGGTCATCGACTTGCTCAATTATCATGTGAATTGAGTCTCGAAATGCGGTATCCTGAATCCCTTCGCCAAATTTCTTTTCCAGTCGTTGCGCGGCCAGTTTAATGGGCGTCAAAGGGTTTTTGATTTCGTGAGCAATCCGACGGGCCACTTCGGTCCAGGCCGCCGCTCGTTGAGCGCTCAGGATCGGAGTCAAATCATCAAAGACCAACACTTTGCCCAACTCGCGATGTTTGTCGTCCGTTAGCACGCTCAAAGTCATGCGCAGCGGAACTGAGCGACCGCCCACATTCAGGTGCACTTCCTTTTCAATACTTGCAGCATTGTGCTGCTTCATCGTCCGAAGGAGATCGTCAAAGATGCCGAAATACTCCTGGCTCAAAACTTCCTTAGCGCGTTTGCCGACAAACTGAACGGAGTCAATTTCCAACAACTCAGCCGCGTGGCGGTTCATCATCGTGATGACGCCCCGATTATCGACCGATACCACGCCCGTTCTGACGTTTGACAACACGACCTCGATGTATTTGGTGTGCTCGTCCAGTCTCTCGAGGGTTGCTTGGAGCGTGCGGTTGGCTGCCAGCACCTCTCCTTCGGATGTCTCAAGCTGTCGGGTCATCGAGTTAAAGCTCTCGATCAGTTGACCGATTTCGGCCGAACCGGACGAAGTTTCCACTGGACGAAATTCCCCTTTGGCGAGCCGCTTGGTCGCTTCAACCAGTTTCTCTAGAGGGACCGAAAGTTGGCGGGCTAAATAGAAGCCAAACCAACTGGCGGCCAACAGAATCACCAAGGTCATTAAAACTAAAATAATTAAATAAATCGATTTGATCGGATATTCGATCGGATTGAGATCACGAAAGTCCTCATAGGCGCCCATGATGGCGTCCATCTTGGCCAGCAACGACATGGGAATGTAACTCGAAACTATGACGGCGCCGCGCCCCTTTACCGGCACGATCACTCGCACCAAATTGCCGTCAGCAAAATGGTGGAGCGTACTGCCTTCATGACCTTGAGTGACTGCTTTCTGCAAAAATTCGACGGAGGCCCGCGGAATATCCGGAATGGCGTCAGCCCGGGACACATCGATCACTCGCTCGTCGAATAAGGACGGGTAGTATTCGACCGCGTCCAAGTGGTAGCGCTCCCGCAGGGAACTCAATTTAACTTTGATGGCCCCGTCACTGCCCTGCCGCTTGAGATCATCGGCGATTTGGTGAGCAAAGTGGTAGTTTTTCTTTTTGGCAGAAAGTACGTAGGCGTTGGTCACTTCAAGAGCACTCTTGAGAACCCCAGAAATCTTCTCGTTAAACCATTTATCGAAACTCGAATTGATATAAAAAATCGAAATCAAAAACATCAGGAGGGTGGGAATGGTACTGAATGAGACGAAGGCCGCAATGAGCTTGCCCTTGAGAGTGCTGCCCATCATCCCACCCTGCTTTTCGGCGAACACCTTTACAATGTTGCGGAAGATGAGGAACAACAGGAGCAGCAGGATGATGATGTTAAAATTGACGAGTCCAAAAAAGAAAATGGAATGAATAAAGGGAAGCGATTGGCTGTAACCAAAGAGTTGGAACTCGATCCAGGTGAGGACCAAAAATAGCAGGCTCAGCGGAACGAGAGCAAAAATCTCCCGCTTCCGCTTGCGCCGCTCTTGAATGTCGCCAGACGAGGGCTCATTGCCATCACGCTTCATCAAGTCCCATTCTGCGCTTTATTGAAAGCGCGAGTACATGTCTTTGCCGACCTGAAAGGCCGGACCGCCCTTCTTGATCAACTCGAGACAAATTGCTTTGGCGTCATCCATCTTCAGTTGCTCGCTGTCATTGGAGCCTAAGCCTGATTGCTGAACAGCCCGCTGAATCAACAGCTTGGCATTATAGGCGCTCACTCGACTGGCGAGTTGATTGTAAAAATCCTGAATGGTGACCCCAGAGAGGTTTTGGCTGGACATGAATTACTCCTTACTTGGACGGAAGTTTTTTTGGTGTTTAATTTTCTTCAACAAATCAATCATTTCAATGACGACTTCAGCTGCTTCGGCACCCTTGTTGCCCATGTTCCCGCCACTGCGGGCGAGAGCTTGCTCATCGTTTTCCGTCGTCAGGACGCCAAAGGCCACCGGCTTTTTGAACTTGAGCTGGAGGTGTGAGCACCCTCTCTCAACTCCGGCACACACCGAATCGTAGTGGCTGGTTTCACCGCGAATGACCGCACCCAGTGCTACCACTCCGTCACAGCCCGCGTTTAACAGTGCTTGTACCGCCAAGGGAATCTCGAGGGCGCCGGGAACCCGGGTGACCACAAGTTGTTCCGGGCCAAAACCGAGAGAAGAAAGTTTTGTTAGGGCGCCTTGCTCGAGTCGCTCAGTAATTTCGGGATTAAAGCGAGAGGTCACGATCCCGATGCGCATCCCGCCCACGGAATTCGTCTCACCCTGGAGAATTGGCATCGGACACCTCCAAATGATTCAGCATGGGAGTTACATCACCTGACGCTCCCACCGGCAGAGCGACCGTCTCGACAATTTCAATTCCATAGCCGGGAAGCCCCACGCGCTTCGAGGGGTGATTCGTTACCAAACGGATTTTCTGCAGGCCCAAGGATCGCAAGATCTGAGCTCCGACTCCGTAGTCTTTGAAATCCGCTCGCAACTTTCCTGGGCGAGTGCCGAGGTCTTCCATGCGCAGATAAACCAAGACGCCGGCGCCTTGGCGCTCAATCAAATCCATCGCGGCCCGAAGGTACTCACCACTCGGTGTTTGGGTGCTGCCAAAGACATCTCCCAAAACGTTGGCCGTATGAACCCGAACGAGCACGGCTTGGTCAGGCGAGAATTGACCCTTGACGAGAGCCAAGTGTTCGCGGCCATCAAGGGCGTTGTGAAAGTGGCGGACCTCAAATCCGTTCCACAGCTTGGAGCGAAAGGGGCCTCGTCGCTCTTCGACAACGAACATTTCATTTTGAATGCGATACTCAATTAAGCTTTCAATGGTTCCAATCTTCAAACCATGTTCTTGCGCAAAGGCCTTAAGATCTGGGAGTCGCGCCATCGAACCATCGGGGTTCATCACCTCGCAAATCACCGCCGCGGGATTCAGTCCCGCGAGTCGAGCTAAGTCCACACTGGCTTCCGTGTGCCCTGCCCGCTTGAGAACGCCGCCGTTTTGAGCGCGGATGGGGAAAATGTGTCCGGGAGTGACGACGTCCGTTGCCTGGGCTCGGGGGTTTGAAGCGACTCGCACCGTGTGGGCGCGGTCGGCAGCAGAAATTCCCGTGGTCACGCCACTGGAAGCTTCAATCGACACGGTGAAGGCCGTGCCGTTGGCTGAAGCATTGCGATCATCATTCACCATTAGCGGCAAGGCCAAGCGATCCACTTGTGATGAGGTGAGCGACAAACAGATCAGCCCCCTCGCGTGAGTGGCCATGAAATTGATCTTCGGAGGACTGACATGATCGGCTGCGAGGATCAGATCACCTTCGTTTTCACGATCTTCGTCGTCGATCAGGATGACCATTTTCCCGTTGCGCAAGTCTTCGAGAAGCTCAGCAATGGTATTCATGACTGCGCCTCTGGCCGAGTTTGAGTCAGAAAATTTTTGGCGGTCTCAACTAACCCACGGGCCAGCGGATCAATCTCCAAATTCACCTTGCTCCCCACTCGCAAGGCCCCAAGGTTGGTGCGTTTGAGAGTTTCAGGAATGAGGCACACCTCGAGAGCAGTTGCTTCCACTCGATTGATGGTGAGACTAACTCCGTTGATTGCCACACTGCCCTTTCGCCAGAAGAAGGGGGTTAACTCGGGTGGAAAGGAGACACGCAGGTGAGCCATTTCTCCCTGATGCACGCACTCCAACACTTCGCCAAGACCTTCTACATGGCCGGTTACCAAGTGTCCGTGAACTCGCGCACCCATTGCCAAACTGCGCTCTAAGTTAACGGATTTGCTGGGCAAATTCTCCCAGCGCCAACCCGTAACCTGCAAAGTCTCTGCCGCCAGGGCAAAGACCATTTTTTCCGCATCAAAGGATTCGATGGTCAGGCAGACGCCATCCACACAAATGCTCTCACCAGTGGCTAAATCGTTAAAAATACTTGGCCTTTTGATATGGATTTCGACAACACCGTCCCGGGGTTTGGCCGAGGTAATAACCGACTGGGTTTCAACAATCCCCGAAAACATGTGCCTCACCTGCAGTCGGGCCGCCAAGTTTGTCACCCAACTGACAATTAACGAAAGAATTACATGATCGGAACTCTACGAACCCAGCGCCCTTAGTGAGATTTGGCTTCTTCTAAGGAGTAGGCTCGGCCTCAAATGCGCGCCAAGCTACTCCGGTGCGAAGATTTCGTCAAGAAACGAGGGTCAATTCACGCCTTGAATTCCAGCCCCAAGTCATTGGCGGTCACCGTCAGATGATCCTCTGATTTGAGTTCACCGCTAATGAGCATCTTTGCCAACACATTGAGAACTTCGGACTGAATCACCCGTCGTAGTGGACGAGCCCCGTAAAGTGGATCAAAGCCTTTTTTAGCCAGGTAGGTTAAGGCTGCGGGCTTGACCGTTAATTTGATTTTCTTCTCACCGAGACGGCGTTGGACCTCGTCCAATTGGATCTCCACGATTCCGTTCAGTTGGTCACGTCCTAGGCTATTGAAAATCACCACTTCGTCGATGCGATTGAGGAACTCCGGGCGAAAGTGAGCCCGTAGAGCTTCACGCGCCGATTGCTCCTTTTCTTCCACCGAGAGCTTGTCATCAATGAGGGCCTGGGAGCCCACGTTCGAGGTCATGATGAGGACCGTGTTGCGGAAGTCCACCGTGCGCCCCTGACCGTCGGTTAATCTTCCATCGTCCATTACTTGGAGCAAAACGTTGAACACTTCTGGGTGAGCCTTTTCCATTTCATCGAGCAAGATGACACTGTAAGGCCGACGGCGAACCCGTTCGGTCAGCTGACCCCCTTCTTCGTACCCAACATAACCGGGAGGTGCGCCGATCAAACGAGAAACGGAGTGCTTTTCCATGTACTCGGACATATCGATGCGCACCATGGCTTCTTCAGTATCGAACAAAAATTCCGCCAAAGCTTTAGCGGTTTCGGTTTTACCAACACCGGTAGGGCCCAGAAAAAAGAAGGTCCCAATGGGACGATTGGGATCGGAAATCTCCGCCCGGGCGCGACGGATGGCATCTGCCACCACCGTCAAAGCCTGGTCCTGCCCCACGACACGCTGGCGTAGCAAGTTTTCCATGGTCATTAACTTTTCCATGTCTGACTGAAGCATCTTGCTTACCGGCACACCTGTCCATTTGGAAACCACTTCGGCAATTTCTTCGGGACCCACTTCCTCTTTGAGCATGCGGTTGGCAGAGGCCTTCTTTTCGGCTTCGCCATCGTAGGCAATCAGGCGCTTTTCCATTTCCGGAAGTTTGCCATATTTGAGCTCGGCCGCTCGCTCGAGTTTGCCTTCGCGCTCGGCCCGCTCAATTTCGACTTTGATTCGCTCGATTTCTTCTTTAGTGGTTTTCAGGCCGCCGATTTCCGCTTTCTCGGCCTCCCATTGTTGGCGCAGGGTTTGAAGTTTTTGGTTCAGCTCCTTAACTTCGTTATCCACCACGGCCAACCGGTCCTTGGCGCCCTTTTCCTTCTCTTTTTTGAGCGCCTCGCGCTCAATCTGCAGCTGCATGATCTTTCGCTCAATTTCGTCAATTGCCGAGGGCACACTGTTGATCTCAATGCTCAAGCGGCTCGCCGCTTCGTCCATCAGGTCGATGGCTTTGTCAGGCAAAAATCGGCTGGTGATGTAGCGATGGGAAAGCTTCACCGCCGATACCAGAGCCGCATCGGTGATGCGGACACCGTGGTGAACCTCGTACTTTTCTTTGAGACCGCGCAAGATGGTAATCGCATCTTGCACAGTGGGCTCTTCTACGAACACCGTTTGAAAGCGGCGCTCGAGGGCCTTGTCCTTTTCGATGTATTGTCGGTATTCATCGAGAGTCGTGGCGCCAATACAGCGCAACTCGCCTCGGGCCAGCGCGGGCTTGAGAATCTGGCCGGCATCCATCGCGCCCTCAGTTTTTCCGGCACCAACGAGAGTGTGAAGTTCGTCGATAAACAAAACAATTTGGCCTTCGCTCGAAGTGACTTCTTTGATGACCGCCTTCAAGCGATCCTCAAATTCCCCACGATACTTGGCCCCGGCAATCAGCGCGCCCATGTCGAGTGACATCAGCTTTTTGCCCACCAGGACTTCTGGCACATCTTCGTTGATGATCCGCAGGGCGAGGCCTTCAGCGATGGCGGTTTTGCCCACCCCAGGTTCACCAATCAGCACTGGGTTATTTTTGGTTCGGCGCGAGAGCACTTGAATCACTCGGCGGATTTCCTCGTCTCTTCCCACCACCGGATCGAGCTTGCCCTCTTCCGCCAAGGCGGTGAGGTCCCGGGCGTACTTTTTGAGCGAATCAAACTTGGCTTCTGGGTTGTCGTCGGTCACTCGTTGATTGCCACGCATCGCTTTCATCGCCTCCGCAAATTTGTTTTCTGTCACACCAAATTTTTTGAGTAGCTCCGCCAAACTGGGGCTATGGCCTTTGAGTGCGGACAAGACAAAATGTTCGGTCGAAATATAGTCGTCATCGAGGCGCTTGGCCTCAGTCTCAGCACCTTTAAAGAGTCGAACCAGTTCCGGACTCGCGACGACTCGAATGCCCTCGCCCGACACCCGCGGCAGACGGTCGATCTGAGATTTCAGTTCTCGTCGCAGTTCACGCGAGTTCACCTGCAGACTCTGCTCGAGCAGGCGGGGTACATTGCCATCGTCTTGATCCAACAAAGCTTGCAAAAGATGCCAGGGTTCCACGGCCGGATTTTGGAGTTCCTCGGCCATTTGGGCTGCCGCCTGCATTGCCAGCTGACTCATTCTCGTCATTTTTTCGATGTCATTCATAGACGGCCTTTTTGCTTGCTTTCCCCTCGAGAGGGGCTAAACTCGTCGAAATTTTTATCGATCCGACCTATTAAAAATGTGGGTCCAAAAGGGCAAAAGTCAATGTCAGCAGGTTATATTGCCAGTCGGCGCGTAAACCCTGGTCGCAAAAGCGTTATTCTTGACGGGATCAGCCCAAAAGACTTTCGAACTTTGAAGTTCACCTATTGCTGCGAACAGTGCGTCCACTTTGATGGGGAAAAGATCGATTGCTCACTCGGCTTCAGCCCCCAGCTCCATGGACGAGAAGCCCAATTGCGCACCTATAATTTAACGGGCAGAATGGCAATTTGTCGGTTCCTGGAGATCGACTAATCTGCGTAAGGTGAGGAATGGATTCCGCGCTTCTCCAATGGATTCACGATTATTGGATTTGGCTTGGCCTTACCCTGGTCCTGGTGGCCCTGGTGGCCGGTACGGTTTGGTGGCTTGCCCTCCGGGTCCCCCCTCCCCCTAAGTCCTGGGCCCCCGAAGACCGATTTCTTACCGTGGGTGACTTCCGAATTCGCTATATAATAGAGGGAAACGGACCGCCGCTCCTCTTGCTTCATGGAATCGCCGCAAATCTTTTTGCCTGGCGAAAACTGATTCCGCTCCTCAGCTCTCAATTTCAAGTGATCGCCCTCGACCTGCCGGGATTTGGCTACAGTACCAAAGACCCCAAAGCTGGCTATGGTCTGGATGAACAATGCGATCGCCTCGAGAAGTTCTTGGACGGCCTCGGCATTGGTCGGTGTCGGGTGCTTGGCAGCTCAATGGGGGGAGCGCTCGCCCTGCATTTGGCCCGACGAAATCCCGAGCGGTTTTGGGAAATCATTTGTATGTCACCTGCCACCACGCGCCTGCCACTGCCGGTGCGCCCTCACCACCTGCGGTGGGCCTCGGCTGGACTCCAGTACCTGGTGACTCCGTCCTTAGTGAACTCCATTTACAAGTTTGTGGTTGAGCGCCAGGACCAAGTCGACCGTCAGGTGATTGACGAGTATTTTCGGCCTTACCAGCGCAGCCCTGAGTCCATCCGGACCTTCCTCTCGGCCAGTCAAATCATTCACGATCCTCGCATTGAAGAAAACCCGGGGCTGGTCAAAGTTCCAGTGCTTTACCTCTGGGGCAGGCAAGATCGCGTGGTCCCGCTCAAGCAATTGCGGGCCCTTGAACGCCGCTACAGTTCCAAGATCCAGGCGGCGATTCATCCCAATGCCGGTCATCACATCATGGAAGACGATCCAGAGTGGGTGAGCCGTCAATGCCAGGAGTTCTTTGGTCATCGCGACTTCTAACCATCGTCCTAAGACTCGATCAGTCCTTGGCCTAATCCTGTTTCGAACGCCTCGAAATTGGTCTCACGTCCTGTCAAGAATCCAACCCCACTCCCGAATAGAAGCCTGTACACGGGGTGATACTATGTCAGTCGCCCTTATTATTAAGGGGGTTGATGGATCAACCAGAGAGCATTGGTCACGCTCTCTTGCTAACGAGGAAAAGATCGAAAGGAGGTCATCAAGGAAGACAGTAGAGTACAAGGAAAACTTATAGCAGTAAGTTTATAAGTACAGAACCCCAAGGCTTGGACGCCACCCCAGAACGGGGCAACAGACAAGGAGGATATTTAATGAATTTAAACGGAGGATAATTTAATGGGATTTCGTGTTTCAACTAACATCGCTGCGATTAATGCGCAGAGAAATTTACTCGGCAGCCAAGTCCAGATCAATGACAGCATGAGCAAGCTGGCATCTGGTAGCCGGATCAATAAAGCAGCAGATGATGCCGCTGGTCTGGCGATTTCAGAAAACCTCAAGGCACAGGTTCGTTCTGCACGCCAAGCTAACCGCAACGCTAACGACGGTGTTTCCATGGTGCAAACCGCTGAGGGCGGATTGAACGAGATTGGCAACATCATTGTCCGTTTGCGTGAACTGGGCATCCAGGCCGCTTCTGATACCGTCGGTGACACTGAGCGCTCATTCATCGACAAAGAGGTTCAGCAATTAAAGAACGAGGTTCAGCGTATTGCGTCGGTAACTACCTGGGGCACCACTAAGCTCCTGGATGGCTCTACTCCTATCTTTGACTTCCAAGTTGGTCTTTATAACAACGATTTCGAAGATCGGATTTCCTTCGATTCTTCGCAAAACGTTGCCACATTGGACGCCTTAGAACTCGCCGGTTTGGACTATGCCTCCAAACAAGGTGCGCAGGACGCCCTTCAGCTTCTTGATACTGCTCAAACCAATGTTAACGGTATGCGCGCAAATCTTGGCGCTCTGCAGAATCGTCTTACGTCAACGGTCCAAAACCTCTTGGTCGCTGAAGAAAACCTCTCAGCCGCCAACAGCCGGATCCGCGATACTGACGTAGCCGCTGCTTCCGCTGAGATGACCCGCAACAGTATCTTGCTCCAGGCAGCAACTTCAACTTTGGCTCAAGCCAATCAAGTAAACACAACTGCTCTCAAGTTGATTGGTTGATTGGTTAATAAAAAGTTTAGTTTATTCGTCCAATGACCGTAGTGGCCCGGGCCTAGTGCTCGGGCCACTTTTTTGCCCTTTTTGGGGGACAAAAAAACCACTAGGCAAGGCTTTGAAATCCCAGTAGCATTCCCCTATTGACGCTGACAGATCTTCCACCTTATAGGAAGTGATGCACCACCAAAAGTGGGTTAATGACGTTGAAATGAGGGGAGACCGTTCCATGGCTAAGAAGAAAAAAGCGACCAAAAAAGTTGCGACCAAAAAGGCCGCAAAGAAAGCAACCAAGAAAGCTGCAACTAAAAAAGCGGCAACTAAAAAGGCAGCCACAAAGAAAGCAGCAACTAAAAAAGCGGCAACCAAAAAAGCTGCGACCAAGAAAGCTGCAACTAAGAAAGCGGCTCCAAAAGCTGCCAAAGCAAAAGCTCCGGCGAGCCCTAAGAAAGCAACTACTGCTAAACCAGCTACGCCCGTTGCTAAATCTGACAAACCTCAAGTTCCGGATTTGAAGGATATCACTAAAGGCACTACCAAGCCTCCCGTGGGCAATCCCTTCCGTCCTGAGAAGCCTGCTGCCCCCGGCGCAGCGGCTGGAACCCCTGCTGACTTTGAGTCCATGGAAGAGAGCTTTGGCCCCAATGATGAGTTTGCCGACGACGATCTCGATAATTTTGACGATGTCGACGACGAAGACTCAGAAAACATTGAAGGCGGCGACGACGAAGGTTACTTCTAATCGTCGAAGCATTTTAGAAGATTGCCTGTAGCCAGGCATAAAAAAAGCGAGCCTCCAAGGCTCGCTTTTTTATTTGGTCCAATGACCGAACACTCTGACTCTTAGTTAGACCCAGACTTAGGGGTCGGAGTACCAACCGTCGGCTTCGTGTGAACCGCATAGCGCTCAAATTCACCATACTCATGCAGTTTATTATAGAGAGTCTTGATGGTAATTCCGAGAGCATTGGCGGCTTGAGTTTTGTTGCCATCAAAGTAATTGAGGGCTTTCAAGATGTAACGCTTTTCAAGCTCATGTAAAGTCAAAGTCGGATCGTAGTCATCGATAACGATCTTATGATCAGGATTGCGGATGTGCTCCGGCAGATCGCCCGGCATAATGACATGGCCTTCAGCCAAGATCTGTAAACGTTCACAAACGTTTTGCAGTTCCCGAATGTTACCTGGCCAATCATAGCGCATGAGAATCCGAACAGCCTCTTCACTCATCTGACGACCCCGATTGAGATAACCATGGGGGCTGCGTGACAAGAAGTGCTCGACCAACGAGCAAATGTCTTCTTTACGACGGCGCAGAGGGGGTGAGTGAAGCATGATCGTATTGATGCGATAAAAGAGGTCTTCACGGAAATTACCGCGCATAACTTCTTTGTCTAATTCTTTATTGGTGGCGCTGATGAGACGGATGTCCACTTTGATGGGGTCCTTGCCGCCAACCCGATAGATTTCGCCTTCCTGAAGGAAGCGCAACAACTTAGCCTGAATACCGGGACTCAATTCACCGATTTCATCTAGGAATAGGGTTCCGCCGGTAGCCACTTCAGCCAAGCCGATCTTACGAGTGTAGGCACCTGTAAAGGCGCCTTTTTCGTGACCGAAAAGCTCGCTCTCTAAAAGAGTTTCGCGAAGCGCTCCACAGTTAATTGCGACAAACGGCTTATTTTTGCGATGGCTCTTTTCATGAATCGCATGAGCAATCAGTTCTTTTCCGGTGCCACTCTCACCAAGAATCAAGACTGTTGCATTGGACGGAGCCACTCGCTCCACCATTCGAATCAACTGGCGCATCACTTCCGATTTGTAGATAATCCGCTTATCTTCTATGATTTTACTAGTCGGGTTCACTCCAGGTAAAACCTGGTTTTCGCTCGGAGGGAGAATCGAGGAGTTATCCATGCCTGACATACGTACAGCCCCTTGGTTAACTGAGTTTGAATGTGAGTTCCCAATCCAAGAATTGGGGTGTTAATTAATTGTCGCGATGCATTTAACACGGTGTTTCTAACAAATGCGTGTTTTTTATGCAAGGTAATTTTGCAACGCGGTATGAATGTTTTTTAAACATATAGAAGGATTGGTTTTTTGTCAAAAAGCAGGCGACCAAATTTGCTGGTGCATGTGGTCAATTTCCTGAAAAACCTTCACTTTGTTGAGGGGGCTTCGGACCAGACTTTGCGGGCCTATTCAAGCGATTTACATCAAGCATTTCAAACTCTTGGGATTCCGAGGGTGATCTGGGACCCCCAGCAGGAGAGCTCACCCCCGAGTCGGCTCGGACCCAGCCTAGCAAAGTTGTCCGAAGGCGAACTCCTGAAGGTGGCGATGCTCGCGATCAGAAAATGGGCCCCTCTTGCCGCCTCCACAAGGCAGCGTAAATGCTCAAGTCTTAAGAGCTTTTTTTCTTACTTATATAGAGTCAAAGCCACCGAGCGAGACTTAGGCGCGGGGCTGGTATTGCCAAAGTCCCAAGCTAAACTCCCTCACTTTGTTTCGGTCGACGAAGTGATGGCTTTACTCAAAGCGATTGAACGCAAGTGTGAAGACTCGTCGGGTCCCCTTCGAGAGGAATTAAAAAAACAGAAGGCCGTGGTTTATCTACTCTACGGCGGAGGTCTGCGAGTTAGTGAGGCTTGTGAACTGCGCTGGAATCAGGTGCGAATTGAAGCGCGGTTACTTCGCGTGAAGGGCAAAGGAAGCAAAGAACGGCAGGTGGTTCTTCCTCCCGTTGCCATGCAGGCAGTCGCCTCTTTGCCCAAAGCCGGTGATTTTGTTTTTGGCGAACAGCCGCTCCATCCGCGTCTCGCCTACGAATGGGTGCGACGTTGGGGGGCGCAGGCAGGCCTCCTTCATCCCCTCCACCCGCATGCCCTTCGCCACAGCTTTGCCACCCATCTTCTCGCCGGCGGTACCGATTTGCGGATTCTTCAGGAGCTGCTGGGCCACCAATCATTGACGACCACCCAGAAGTACACGCACTTAGATTTGCACAGTCTGGCGCGGACGATCGAACGCCATCATCCGCTGGGTCAAAACCCCAAGAGACAAAGGGCTGACAAACCCGCCAAGCGCTGATAAAAAATTGGCCACCAAGGAGCTTTATGAGCTTGCAAAAGCGGGCCGTTTTTTTTGATCGCGATGGCACATTGATTGAGGACAAGCTCTATCTCAACGATCCCCACCAAATCGTGTATCTCCCAGGAGTGTTCGAATCTCTCAGACGTCTGCGCGACGGCGGTTTTCATTTTGTGGTGGTTACCAATCAGTCCGGGGTTCCGCGAGGTCTCGTTGACGTCGGTAATCTGCGCCAGATTCATGAGCTCATTCGCGGCGAATTTGCCAGTCAAGGAATCGACATTTTGTCGTTTCACGATGCTCCTTTTATGACCGACTCCAATCATTATTTTCGCAAGCCCAATCCCGGAATGGTTTTAGAAGGAGCCCGCTTCTACAACATCGATCTTAAGTCGAGCTGGATCGTCGGCGATCGAATGAGTGACGTCGAGGCCGGCCATCGGGCTGGCACGAGAGCTGTTTTGTTGGGTTCTCTTGAGTCTCCGCTTGGCTCGGAGTTTGCGCCCCCGGAGGCTCATGTTCAAACTTTGCCTGAGGTTGCTGATTTCATTTTGAGACACACTGAGCGAGCGGATTGACGAGCTCAATTGACTTCCTCAAAACGATGCACTGGAGTGTTAAAAACTCATCATAGTCTGAACCATTTCAAGACTTTACATTAAGTCACCCCAGATCCAGACCGATGTATTAAAGAGGCGCTCAGGTGGGCGTCACTAGGTGGCCATTTGTAGACGTATGAGGGGGCCTTAATGGGTTGCACGTCGCTTCGACATTCACTGGTGGTTTTGAGTTTGATGGCGGGATTTGCGTTGAGCCAAGTCGCTCACGCCAGCCAAGTCCACGGCGTCTTAACCGTCGTCAAAGGGACCGTGACTGTTAAGTCAGGAAAAAACGGTACTGAGAAGCCCGCCAAGGCCGGAATGAAAGTCTTCCCCAAAGACACGATTGTTACCGGTGATGATTCGCGCGCCAAAATCGTGATGGTCGACAAAAATGAAATTAATATTTCTCCGGCCTCGCAAGTCGTTCTCGAAAATTACGAATATGATCCCGCCAAAGGTAAGAAAGATGTGTTGATTGATGTGATCTACGGCAAGGTTCGCAACAAGGTCGAACAAAAATACGACGGCGAAACCAGCAAGTTCCAAGTGAAGACACCGTCTGCTGTCGCGGGCGTTCGCGGGACGGATTTTTTGACTTCGTATAACAAAACCACGGACTCTTCAAAGGTGGTTACCTTTAAGGGTGAGGTTGCTTACGGGCTGCCTGGTCCGAACGGAACTATCTTAAATCCAGTGGCAGTTACGGCCGGCAACTTTTCGGCCAATAGCGGGAACACGCCTCCGGGACAGCCGACCGCAGTTCCCAAACAAGAGTTGGCCCAGATGGAAGTTGAGACCAAAGCTGCCGACCCCGGCAAAGCTGATCCTCGCGCACCTGCCGGTGCCGAACCTGAGCGCGGTAAAGAAGACGACAAAGGTAAAAACGACAACAATGGCAAAGGTGAAGGCCAAGGTAAAAACGATGACCGCGGTAAGGGTCCGAAGGGCGAAGGTCCCTCAGGAGATCAGGCCTCCGGCGGAGGGATGCCTGGACCTGGTGGACCCGGTGGACCTGGTGCGCCCGGTGGTCCTGAGATGGGGCGCGAACCGGCGGGGATGATGCCTGGACCTGGCGGCGGAATGGAAGGCGGGGGAATGTTTATGCCTGGTGATTTTGCCGGCACCGACACTGGGGTCATGGGTCCCATGTTTCCCGACTTTAATCCTCCCCCACTGCCCCCTCCGTTGCCGCGACCGGGTGATTTTAAGTGCGATTTTTGCTACGAAACCATTCGCGACGGTTCGACCCGCCTTATCATTCGGGTCAACAGCGGAGCCAACTGACCTCGTTGGTCGTAGTCCCCACCCTTAGACCAGCGGAGACTTTTTGACGTCTCTGCTTGTTTGGCAAACCTCCATTTCACGGATAAAATTTTAGAACATTCAAGGACATGTTTCTGGCCCCCTACCTACCGAGGAGATCTGCTTTGAAACAAGCATCGTGGTCGGCGCTTTGGTTCATCCCACTTTTCATTTGGTCGAATTTAACAGTTGCTCAGCAAAGTGCTCCGAGTGCACCGCCTAAAGAAGAAGCTCCCAAGGCAGCCGAGGAACCGAAGCCTAAAAAAACCGCGCGCCCCAGCGTTGCCCGCAATCAAGGCCTCAAGATCGTTTATGCCTCGTCGCCTTGGAATCTCAAGAGCACCGAAGCTGATTCAGCTTTTTTGTTTTTCCGAGATAAGAATACCGGAAAAGTAGCCAAGATTTTACTCGAGGAGACGGAGCCAGATTCGAGTACCTTTCAAGGCAGTTTCTCGATTGGCTGGGCGGACATCGACAAGATCGAGCCTGAAATTTACATTCCTCCTCAGGAAATGCGTTCGGATCGTGCCGATGCTTTGGCAAAGTTTTACCAAATGCTAAAGGACAATAAAGTCACTCGCAAACCGGTTGTCTTTCGCAAAACTCCCGAAGGCCAGCAGATCGTAGACGTATACGACACTTCGGAGCAGGCCCTGCGGGCTCATGAGGCCTTCAAAAAAGAACTCGAACTCGCTCGCCAAGCGGAAGAGGCCAAAAAGGCTCTCGCCAACAAAAAGGTCGCCGATGAGGCTGCGGTCGCCGCCGCCCAACTGGCCGAGCGCAAAGCCATGATGGATGCTCTGGCCCAAGAAGCCGCCAAGCGTGAGGCCGACCGCGTGCGACTTGAGCAAATTGAAAAACAGCGCGCCGAAGAGCGCCGACGTCAACAGGAGGAGCTCTCGGCTAAGGAACAACAAAAGCGCAAGGACGAGGCCAAGGCCTTTGCCGAAGCCGGACTTGATTTTTATCGGATGGGAAAATTTCCGGAAGCCGAAGAAAAGTTCCGCAAAGCGATGGAACTGGATCCCGCTAACACCAGCTATTACTACAAGTACGGCATCACTCTCTATCGAAATGACAAATTTAACGAAGCTTTGGTCACTCTCAAAATTTCGGAAACCGCCGAAGATGTTCGCTTAGAAAAAGAATACTACATGGGCCTCATTCATTTCCGTCTGAAGGAACTCGAGCCGGCTCTTGAGAAATTTACCCTGGTGCAAAATGCCAAGGTGCCGGTGTTGTCACCAAGTGCAGCGTTTTACCGCGGTGTCATTCTGTACAATAGCGAAAAGTTTGAAGAGGCCAAACAGCCCTTTGAGTGGGTGCTCGACAACTCCAATGATCCCAAGCTTGATCAACGAGCCGAGGAGTACATCGAAAAAATCATGCGCATGATGGCTTTCCAGGCCAACAAGGCCAAAAAGTTTCTTCTGACGGTTACCACCGGTGCCATGTACGACTCCAACGTCTTGTTGGCTCCTGACAACGTGACCTCTCAAGGCTCGGCGACCGACGAAGGTGACGTCCGCGGTTTGGTGAGTGGCACTGCTGAGTATCGATTTAAGTACGAGCAGAATCACGAGTTCAGCGGCAAGATCGATTCAATGTACCTTCACTCCGCTAATTCCGACCTTTCCTCTGCTGATCCCTTTCTTACTACGCTGACTCTGCCTTACATATACAAAGGTACCCTCGGGGCCAAGGGCTTTCGTTTGGCGGTTGAACCAGGATATGAATTGCTGCTGATGGAGGCCGATACGGCCGGCAAAAAGGAGAATATCCTCAACTCGATCATCCTCAATTTAGACAACACCATCATCATGCATGAACGCTGGTACGCCTCGTACATTTTTAATGTGCGACAAGACGATTCACTTTTGGCGGACTCCATCGGTGATGCCGATGCAGATGCCTTGAAGTACTCGCTCTCGACTAAGCAGACCTTTTTCCGTGACAAATCGATGCGCCGAGCGGTTATCGCCAATTTTGGTTTGGTGTTAAATGCGGCTAACGGTGACGACAAAAAGTACCAGCGCCTGGAAGGGGGTGTAACTTATATGACCCCCGCCCGCAAGGACGACAATTGGTCCTTGGGTCTCTCCTATTACACTCTGAACTATCCCGACTCGTCGGACAGCCGCAAAGATACCAACGTTGCGCTGAATGTGGGCTATACCCATCCGTTTGCGGACTGGATCCTTGGCGGACTGACCGCCAACTACACCAATAACCAGTCGAATGTTTCGACTTCTCAGTATTCCAAATACTCGCTACTTGCCACCGCCACCTTCAATTGGGGGTGGTAAGCACACCACTGACTTAGTCGCCTCGCCCCCAAAGATACGTGGGCTGGGCTTGGCCGCTGTCTCATTTTGATTTGATCATTGTAGGCACGATTGCGACGGCTCTTTGGGTTAGATAAACTAAAGATAGTTCGCGTGGAAAGTGGGGACCTGTGAGATACCTTGGCATCTCGATTGGGCTGCTCGTCGGTGCCTCCCTGGCATTAGCGGACACCCTTCAATCCTCCCCAACTCAAGTTTCTGTTACTGCCCCATCATCCTCAAGTTACTCCACTGATTTCAATTTGGTAGAAAATCCACTCAGTGAGGGAGGACGGTGGGTCAATGGCAAAACCAACGGACTCCTTTGGAATGATGTTCGTACATCCGGGGGAATGGCCTATGCGGCCGACTTTATCGGCAGCACCAGCCGGTACAATGATCCGATCGCCCACCTCAAGACCAGTTTTCTATCGAATCAATATGCTGAGGCCACAGCCTATCGTAGCCCAGGTTACAGCAACCCAACCGACAAACATGAAATCGAGTTGTTGTTGCGATTCCAGATCACCGCTAACAACGCTCGCGGATACGAAGTATTGTGGGCCGAAGAGGGCGGCATTTGCATCGTCAGGTGGAATGGGCCCTTGGGCGATTACACTCAGCTGGGCGGGTGCACTCCTGACTCAGGAGCAAACCAGGCCGTAGATGGAGATGTTCTTCGCGCCGAAATCATCGGTAATGTGGTCAAAGTTTATCGCAATGGCTCTCTAATTCTTACCGGTCCTCCAGATTCAACCTATTCCGATGGCCAACCAGGCATTGGCTTTTGGCCGACGGCTGGATCAAAACTTGATGCTTACGGCTGGAAAAACTTTAAAGCCGGAAGTCTCTAGGTCCCATTTGAGCATAAGACCATTGACTTGGCCCACTCGTGAGCCACTTAAGCATTAACCAAGGAACTAATAGGTGCCGCCCGTGGTGTGGGACTCGCCGCGAGGCATGGGCTGAGGTCCGCCCCGAAGAACAACCGCTGCCGGAAGATCGGTCCGCTGTCGCAAGGGAGTTAGGTGACCTTCGCGAAACACTTCTCCGGTTGGCGAGCAAACCATCTGCATAAAGTGATGGGCAATGGTTCGAGGATCGGCGTGGTGAAGACCGAGACGGGAGACTCCGCTAAAAATATTGTGGTTCGCGCCCGGGACAATCAATCGAGTCTGACTTCGCATTTCGCCTACCACGTCGCTATTGATATTATAGGAAACGCTGCACTTCAACTCGCCCACTCGCGATGGTTCCGAATTGCCGGTGAGGCGTTCAACGACAAACTTGTTATCCCGAATTTTAATGTTCCATTGACCTCGCTCCAGGCGAAGGTGGGACACTGAAGCTCCAGAGTTAATCAAAGACTGGTCTACTTCAAGATTGCACTCAAGTGAGCCATGATAACGGTCATGGCTCATCCCAAATGGTATTGATCGAGTTCGAGAGTTGACCGCCAGTGTTCGGGCCTCGGTTGAAAACTGAAGTCCGGGCGAGCGGAAAAAGTCAAAGAAGGCGTTCCAATTGAACTCTTGGTCTCCGACATAGTCGTAAATTGAACTGGCGGGAGGGCAATTCGTCTGCTCGTCTGGATTTGCCCTGGCGGATGTCGCCAAGCCCGCGGCCGTCAGGAAGGGAACCAGGAGTAAAACTTGAGCCATTGCCAAGTTCAATTTTTGGTGAAATTTCCTAAAATGAATTCGTTTTGAATTTTTCATGCCTCAACCTCTAAACCCGTGCCTGGGGTGTGGTTAAATCGTCTTACCCTCGATAAGTGCAAGGGGATGACCAGCCTGGTCGCGCCGAGAGCGAAAAGGGCCAATTCCCACAGGGCCTCGGCAGCAGGCCCGGCCAAGTCGCCGAGAATGGGTAATCAAGTGTCAAGAATTTCGACAGCCAGGCCCTCGGCCATCCGACCTAAGGGCCTTTCGCGGCACCACGGTTGAAGAAATTTCTTGCCCCCATGGTCCGAATGCAACTCAAACCATCACCGCTGCGGCATGGGGCTTGTAGAAATCGCGGGGATCATGTTCACACCGAAGTTCTTTCCTTCATTACTCTTTGGAGTGGTGTTTTTTGTAGCACTCACTCCCACCCGCGCCCAAGATCATGGCCACTGCCAGAGTTCGCCGGATTCGTTTGTGCGCCACGGGCTCGACCAAGACAATCTTTCGATTTGCTTGCGGGATCAAAGACAACTGCTTTTTTGCGATCGAGAGCCGAGTGAACGAGGGGTCGTCTGCACCCGGCCTGGTTTGAGCCAGCAATTGCGCGCCCTGACCGCTCGCTCTCGCACCTGGTCGTCTCAAGAAAGCGCACTGCTCTCGACCTACGCCGCCGGTCTCGCCTCTGACCAACTCAAGGTCAATCGGGGTTTCGAAATTCAGACGGGACGATTTGGCCACCTAAGCCTTGACCCCCACCACAAAGCCTCCTGCTGGAAAGCCATTCTCAAATCTGCCTACAAACTCAGTCAGAGTTTTCCAACCGTCACCTTTGTACTTTCTGACCGAATCAAAAATTGCAAGGCGCTGGAAAAGGGGACGGATCTGATGATCCGTCGCAAGGAGCGAGTGCTAAAGAATCTGGCAAGTTTTTCCACGCCTCTGCACTCGGTGTTTTTAACCGATGAATCTAAATTTAATCACTACCTGATGGGCCACATGGGATTGTATGTAAACGTCAATCGCCGTGGAGAGATCGCGAAACGACTGATTGATTTTAGAATTGGACGGGATCAAATTCCCCACGAGACGTCCAACGGTCGAATCGGCGGATTAAGCCAATAACCAGGACGAGACTTTCGTTAGTTCATCAAGTAGGCCTCAAGAAGTTGGTGAGCTTCGCGCCGGATCGGCGCAAACTCCTCATCAGTCAGGTCAATCTCTTGGTGCTGTTGCAATGGATACCGTAACAAAGCAAACCCCTCGGTCTCAGCCGCGAGCATTCCTTGTTGGTGCAAGAGTTTGAGCTCAAACAAGGTGCGCAGTCTCGATAGTTCTGGCGTGCGACTCAGGGTTTTGAGGGCGTTGCCGAGTAAATCAAAAATTCCAGAATTATCTGAGGCTTCTTCACGCACCACTTTGCTAACCACTTGAATAAAATAAAATCCCAGCTCCAATCGATCATAGTCTTGGCGCAACTCAACGAAGTCTTGAAGAAGGTGTGCTTCCTCTAGAAAATGTAATGCCTCAGCATCCACTCCCTGAGACCTGGCTTCTCGGTACGAAATCTGAATGTAATTGAGGGGCTCAAGCACCCCGCCGCCAAAACGTCGACGACTCTTAAGCGCTCCCTTGGCCATCAAGTTGAGACGCAAGCCCGCGCGCGAAAGGCAATGGACGATGAGGTCCGACTCCCCGTGCTTGATGGTCTTAAGCACTATGGCACGTTCGCTTAGCACGGCTGAGCCACCTTAGGTTGCGGCATGAAGGAGACCAAACAATACGGCCACCGCACTTAAGTCGGCGACGGCGGTAAACAGAGGGACATTGCCGACTGTCGGATCCATACCAGCGCGATGGATGGCAATCGGCAGAAAACTTCCAAAAAGCATCGACACCAACACCTGAATCAATACGGCGCCACCCAAGATTTTCCCCAATTGGCCTCCGAGCATGACGCCGCCAAGAGCCTTAGCAAACTCGGTCCCACCAAAAGAGACCTCGCTCAGCACCAGGACGATGACTCCGAGCGAAAGGCCAAAAGCAACGCTCAACGAAATCTCACGGCGGACATGAAAGCCCATCTTTCCCAGCTCAAACCAGCCCGCCCGAATCGCATCGATGGTGACTGCCGCCGACTGGCTACCGGCAGTGGCACCAATAGACAAAATCATTGGCAGAAATGCCGCCACGATCCACATTTGGTCAACCCGCTGTGAAGATTCGTCGCCGATGTAACCAAACACAAAAACAATAATAAAACAGAGACACCCACCGACAAAGGCAAACAGCAACCACGGTGTACGCGCCTTAATTTGGTCCCACAGTGTTCCTTCGACGCCCGCGCCGGCCCGACCCATCGCCAAGAGGTCCTCCGCGGCCTCTTCACGAATGACGTCGATGACGTCATCAACTGTGATGACTCCCTCTAAGCGATTGTTGGAGTTAACGACTGGGACCGAGAGAAAATCGTAGCGCTCCACCGTCTTAGCCACTTCCTGCTGGGGCATATCGAGAGTGACGGTGATGACGTCGGGCTGCATGATTTCCTGCAGCTGAGTTGTTCTCTTGGTCAAAAGGAGCTGCTTGAGGCTAACCACTCCGACCAATTGCTCATTGCTGTTGATCACATAAACGTAAAACATTCCGCTCAGAGTGTCTTCGCCATCCTGAATCGCTTGAATCGCATCACCTACGGTCTTTTCACGGTGAAGGGCCAAGTAGTCCGAGCTCATCAGACCGCCGGCAGAATCCTCTGGATAACCCATCAGATCAGCGACATCACGCGAGTCTTCTTGAACCATCGAGGCCAAGATTTCTTTGGTCTCTTGCTCAGGCAGATTCCCGAGCAAATCCGCCGCGTCGTCTGACTCCATCAAATCGACGAGTTTAATAACTTCGTTTTTATCCAGACGATTAATAATGTCCTGCTGAATTTCTTGATCCAAATAGGAGAAAATCTCGGCCCGTTTTTCTGGTGACGGTTCCATGGTAAGGACATCAAAGCGCTCGTCGGGATCAAGACCATGAAGAATCGCCGCAATATCAGCTTGGTGGGTCTTGGCGAGGATCCGCTGAACATTGTGGCGCGCGCCTCGCGACAACAGTTTTTGTATTGTCGCAATCAGCATCTTGGTTTGGTCTTCGATCATGGCCCCACCTCATTTAAGATGGGTTTTTTGCGAGACGCATAGAGTACCGCCCCCACGAGTCCCCAAACTAATAGACCGATTTGAAAAGCGGTGATCACGGTTTGACCCAAAATGGTGTCGGTACCCGTGTACATCTTAAACAAGGCCAAGAAGGCCAGCTGACCCACACCAATCCCGCCCGGGGCGATGGGAATGGCCATAATGATAAATCCGAGAGGTACGGCAAAAAAGTAAGTCGCGAGCGAAACCTGTTCACCGATGGCCCAGCCCACATAGGCCATACCCACCACCGCGATAGCCTGGGCGATTAAACTCACAATGATGGCTTTCACTAAGGCGGCGCGACTCTCGCCGTATGAGTGAACTGCCGTGTAAAGCTTAACCAAGAAAGTCCCGCCCGGAATCTTGTCTGAGTATTGAAGAATGGGATTTTTGGCCTTTACTCGCGAGGAAAACATTAAGCCCAGTACAAAAGTCATCGCCAATAGTACGCCCATTGCCATCGCGGCAATTTGCATGAGCACCAGACGCGAGGACACAAAGCCAATATTGAACAAAATCGTCAAGACGGCCAGGAGCACCATGGAGTAAAGACCGAGAATGCGATCCATAATCACTGTGGTAGCGGCAGCCACGCGACGCCCTGGGTGATCTTGAGCCACGTAGTATCCCTTGACCAAATCTCCACCCACCGCACCTGGAATTGCGAAGTTAAAAAACATTCCAATCAAGGTAAGTGGGAAACTCACCTTAAAGCGACCGGGCAGGTTTTGCGACTGAAGCAAGATGGACCAGCGATAATTGTTCAAGGCCAAATTGAGAAAAATGAAACCCAGCCCCATCGACACATGAAGTGGGGTCAGAAGTTGCCCGAGGACAGAAAAATCCAATAGCCCCTTATTGACCATCCAGTAGATGAGCCCTACTGAGATTCCAAACTTTAAGATTTTGGCGGAAACACCCTTGACTGACGCCGCCATACGACCTCGCGCTGACTGGTTGACATGCCCTAGCAATTGTTTCATTACTACTTGGATTTCAACCCCTTGCCAAGGAGAGATAATGGATATTGCCGTCGTGGGAACCGGTTATGTCGGACTCGTGGCAGGGGTATGTTTTGCTGACGCAGGACATCGCGTAATCTGTGTCGATTCCAATAGTGAAAAAATCAAGGTTCTGCAAAGTGGCCAACTTCCTTTTTATGAACCCGGCCTGAGCGATTTGTTTGTCCGCAATCGCAAACGCATGGAGTTTGTTCATTCGGTTGGTGAAGCGACGAAACGCTGTGATCTGATTTTTGTGGCAGTTGGAACGCCGGAGCTTCCCGATGGCAGTGCGGACATGAGCTTTACCTACAATGTGCTCAAAGAAATTTGCCAGTCTGCAGATCGTAGCAAGACGGTTGTCCTTAAGAGTACCGTGCCGATTGGCACGGCTAACCGAGCTCGTGAGTTCTGCAAGAAAGAGTGCTCCCAAGCGATTGAGATTGTGAATAACCCTGAGTTTTTGCGACAAGGAGCTGCGGTCCGCGATTTCATGAATCCCGACCGCGTGGTTATCGGCTGTCAGAGTGAAACCGCCCGCCAGTTGATGGCCAAACTTTACGAGCCTTTTATCCGCAACGGACAGCCCTTGTTGTTCATGGACAATACGTCGGCCGAAACCACCAAGTATGCCGCCAACTCTTTTTTGGCGCTGAAAATCAGTTTTATTAATGAACTTGCTTTGCTCGCCGATAAAGTCGGCGCGGATATCAATGAAGTCCGACGAGGATTCACCTCGGATTCTCGCATTAACCCAGCGTTTTTTTACCCAGGCATTGGCTATGGGGGCAGTTGCTTTCCTAAAGATGTGCGGGCCCTCCGACGAACGGCCGAAGAGCATGATCTGGATTTGATGTTACTTAAGGCCGTTGATGAAGTGAATGAGCGGCAAAAGACCATTCTTGCCCAACGACTAAAGAAGCGGTTGGGCGATCTGCGCGGCAAAACCATTGCAATTTGGGGTCTCAGTTTTAAACCTGAGACCGATGATGTACGACGAGCTCCAAGCCTCAAGCTGATTGAAGAATTGGTCGGCCAAGGAGCCAAGGTCAAAGCGTATGACCCCGTCGCCATCCCAAATGCGGTGAGCTCTTGTGCTGTTCCCTTTCATGCCGTCGCCAGCGCCCGCGAAGCGGTGGAGGGAGCCGACGCCCTGGCCCTGGTCACCGAGTGGAATGAATTTAAGAGTTTCGATTTGATTGAACTAAAAAAACTGATGCGCACTCCGCTGATTTTTGACGGACGCAATCTTTACGATCCAGCGCAATTGGCAGCACTTGGAATTGAATACTACGGCATCGGTCGTCAATTGCTGGCGAAAGCTCCAAACCTCTAGTTGAGTTCAAAATCCTTGCAGGCTGCGAACCTTGCCGATGACCCGTTCAAGGGTTTGAGTAAAGGCGGGAGTCAACTCTGAAGCCGGGACAATGAGTGACCCGCGGATTTGCAGGTCAGTGAGACCTTGATGTTTCAGCCAGTCCATGGTGCGCAGTCCACCCCAGCGACTGAGACTGGTGGTCTCAAATCGCGTTTCTAGACCCGCGGGAGCCAGATTACGCCCTTGCTCCTGAGCCAGAAAGTGAATAACCGCATGACCGTCGAGATCTCCCCAATAGACGGCAGCGCGGTCACCAAGACGACCTACTTGCGAATTCCAGAGAGCTGACCCACCCCCTGGCACGGCGGACTCAAAGCTTCGCACGGCATTTTGTTCTGTCTCGGTCGGCGGTTTCGGCGGTAACCAGAGTGGGGCCAAATCAAATTCCAGCCAATCCAAGAGGGGACTCATGGCACTGCCGAGTTTGGCTTTACTGCCCAGGTGGGCGACCGCCAAGTTTTGGCGATAGGCACGGATCTCGATGGTGTAAGGTGAACCGTGTTCCGACCAAACCGGGTGAGGCACTTGCCGATGAAGGTGATGATTCACCTGAACCAAGAAGGCCTTCTTCTTGTCACACCAGGCGGCCAACTGACCCTGGGCAAATTTTCGCCCGGTCAGCGGCTCGTCTAAGGAAACCAACACGAGCAACGTATCAAGGTCGATCTGTTGTTCCAATTGAGTCGGTTGACTCAATTCCGATATGGGCAGCGCCGTAACTTCGAATCCGTCACGCATCAAAGTGGAAATGGCCGCTACATGAAAGGGATCTTGATGGGCAAAACAGATCACCTTACGACGATGGGGGAACAGGCGCGCCGCCCCCTGAGTCACTTCCCAAACAGCGGCCTCTACTCCCCGATAAACGCGGACTTCTTCGCGCGCCTCTGGACCCAAGAGTTTGTTGGTCACCTCGCGATTGAGGTGATCCCACTGGTCGTTCGGTCTCAAGTCAGTTAACACGGTCCAGCCTCCCGACTTCATTCTAGTCAAGGCCTTGGGCTCTGCCTATAACCCCACCTGTGAACGCGACCAAAGACCAAGACCATGGGCCTACCTTGTGACCTCCGTGCGCCCCGTTTAAGCTAATTGCTGAACCTACGAAGGAGAGCTCTATGAAACTCAATTTGACCGTGAAAACACTCGCGCTGACTTTGGGGCTATTGATCGGCTTGGCCGTCGCACAACCCGCCAGCGCCCTCATCCAAATTCGCGCCAGCTACGGATTGCAAACGGTAAATCCAGACCAAATCGGCTCTTACCCGACCCTCTCAAAGCTAACGGGAATGAGTGCTGACCTCATTATCTCACCGCCCCTGTTCCCTTTGGCCTTTGGAGTTCGCCATGAAATTCTTGGTTCCGAAGAATCCAACAGCTACGGCAAACTGTCGGTTGACGTGACCAGGACTTCGGGGCTCGTGTCGTTTCGCTTGCTCGATACGCTTATTTTTGTCGGCGCGATCGGTACCATCGGAGTTTCCCATGGTGGTGAAACGAAGCTCGAAATCAGCGGAGGAGGAACCACCACGGCGGACAACGACATCAGTGGCTCCTATTCTGTGGGCGTCGAAGCGGGAGTCAAACTCGTGGGATTTTTGGTTGGAGCTGAGCTCGGTTACATGGGACTGACCACTGGAAAAAGCCCCAACGAGCAAAAACTCGATGGAGCTTACACCAAAGTTCATGTTGGACTGGATTTTTAGTTCAACCTTAGAGGCGCGGCTGGCTCTGACTTAGACTGAGTATTAGATGCCGAATTTGTGCCGTTCCTCATCGTCCACCCGACTCAAAATGCCGCCCTTTAACTGAGGGCGGTAGGCCAGGTGCTGAATATCGTAGGAAAAACTTGAGCCATTAAGCCCTGCGGTTTGCCACTCTGGCCCCATGCGCACGGCATCGACCGGGCAAGCCTCTTCGCAATATCCGCAAAACACGCAACGAAGAATATCGATTTCATATTTGATCGGATACTTCTCAACTCGCTGATCAGCGCTCTCGGCTGCAACAATTGAGATGCATTGGGCGGGGCAATTGGTCGCGCAAAGCATACAGGCTGTGCAGCGGATTGAACCGTCTTTTTTTACCGTCAAAATATGATTGCCCTTGAACCGAGGTCCGTACTGGTACACTTCCTCAGGATAGTTCAGAGTCGGCATTTTCTTTTTATCAAACAGATTGCGAATCATGTATTTCAGGGTGAGCCACAATCCACTGAGGATACCAGGCAAGTACCAGGTCGAAATTGCTCCAGGCTTATTCACGATGCTCATAAAGATCCTCGCTCACCGACGAAGAAGTTGGTCTTTTTCCAATTCAACTCGAATTTACCCATGGGTACGGCCTTCTCCCGGCCACTCATCACCGCAACCGCTTGGTCAACACTCACGGCAGCCGGAATCAGCGTCGCGATCTTCCGAAGGGTTTGCTTGCGGCCTTGGGCATTCACCAAAGTTCCGTCTTTTTCAAAGAAGGATTTCAACGGAATCTGCCAAGTAGCAGTGGTCACTTGGTCGACAGCGGCAACTCGCGCGGAAGACAACCAAACCAGGCGCTTGGCCTTAGCAAACAACTTTAGTTTCGCCGCCAAATCCGGGAAAACTCCCGGATCCTCAGGGCCGACCACCATCAGAGTCTCAATTTCATGGCTGTTCAACTTACCTTCCAGTTGCGCCCAGGTCGCGCTCACCTTTTCTGAGGCCAGAAGACTCAAAAGCCCTTTGGTGTTGGGGTTGCGATCACCACGAAACAACAGCCCATCGAACTTTTCCATTTCTTCTGGGTTATTGATCCAGTGATAGATGTCGCGACTGTTGAGGTCGGATAAAAAGAATTTCACTGCCGCAGTCAGTTCCTCGAGAGTCTGCTGTCCCGTCAACACCAAGGCGACTTTGGAATGATGCGAGTCACGAACTGAAGCGCGGATGGCCTCGCCCGCCTCACGTAGAGCCTCGGCGATATCTTTGACCTGCCAGTTGCCGACTTGTCCCCAACGCGCTTCCTGCAGCCTGGCCTCGGGATTGACATGCTTGTAAATGTCGCGACCCTTGTCACACATCCAATAGCCATTTACCTCAGGATTGTGTTCCGGCTTAATTCGGAAGAGACCTTCTTCGTTGTAATAAACCCGAATTTTGCAACCGGTGGAGCACCCCGTACAAATACTGGATGCATCCTTGAGATACCAAACCCTTTGGCGGAATCGAAAATCTTTAGACGTCAAAGCCCCAACCGGGCAGATGTCGACTGTATTCATCGAATAATTGTTATTCAAAGGCTTGTCTTCAAAAGTTCCGATTTCGGCGTGGTCGCCGCGATTGAATATTCCCAACTCATTGGTTTTGGTGATTTCGGAAGTGAAGCGGACACAGCGCGAGCACAAAATGCACCGCTCGCTATCCAAGACCACCCGTTCACCCAGGCTTACGACCTTACGCTTTTTCACCTTTTGCTCAGACATCTCGGGCGTGTATTTGCCAAACTTCATGTACTGGTCTTGCAAACCACACTCACCTGCTTGATCACAAATCGGACAATCCAGAGGATGATTAATCAGATGAAAGTTGAGGCCCCAGCGAACCGCCTCTTTGACTTTGTCGGAGTTATTTCGCGCCGACATACCTTCAGTGACCACCGTGTTACAGGCGATCTGCATCCGCGGATTGCCTTCGATTTCGACCATGCAAAGACGGCAAACCCCGGCGGTCGGCAGTCCGGGATGGTAGCAGTAATGAGCGATATCCTCGCCGGCTTGTTTGAAAGCATCAATCAACATCGTCCCGGGCTTCACTTCAATTTCTTTGCCGTTTAATTTGACCTTAGGCATGGAGATGGCCTTTCACTTTAGAACGTCCCTCGCGCACGAAAAACTCAAACTCATCGCGAAATTTTTCGACAAAACTGATGGCTGGCATGGCGGCGGCGTCACTCAATGCGCAAATCGTTCGCCCCATCATCTGCCGCGACACCCGCGGAATCAAGTCTACGTCCTGGAGTCGACCTTCACCGCTGACAATGCTGTGGACAATTTTGTGCAACCAACCGGTGCCCTCTCGGCACGGGGTGCACTGACCGCAAGACTCGTGGTGATAAAAATGCATAATCACTTTGAGCAAGTCGACCATGCAGTTGCTGTCATCAATCACTATCACCGCGCCCGAGCCCAGCATCGTGCCCATGCCTTGGAGACACTCATAATCCATGGTCGCCTTCATGGCCTCTTCGGCCGTCAGCACTGGGGCTGACGAGCCTCCCGGAATAACGGCCTTGAGACGCCGACCCGGGTCCAGTCCGCCGCACTCGACCTGAATCAAGTCAGCCAAGGGGTAGCCGAGGGGAACTTCATAAACTCCCGGCTTTTTAACATTGCCACTGACGGAAAACAGTTTGGTGCCAGGAGATTTTTCTGTACCAAATTTGCGATAGGCTGCGGCCCCGTCGCGAAGTATCAGGCTAACGGCGGCCAAGGTTTCGACATTGTTCACAATGGTGGGTTTGGCCAAATACCCTTGCACGGCCGGAAAGGGCGGCTTCAATTTAGGCTGCCCTTTTTTGCCTTCAAGTGAAGAAATCATTCCGGTCTCTTCGCCACAGATGTAAGCACCCGCGCCGGAGTAAACGTCCATATCGTGGGTAAAACCAGAGCCCAGAATATTCTTGCCCAAAAAGCCCGCATCGTAGGCTTCGCGAATCGCCTTCTCCAGTTTGCGGATGCACATTTGGTATTCGCCCCGCACGTAGATGTACGACTTGGCTGATTTAACCGCAAAGGCAGAAATGATCATCCCTTCAATCAGCTGATGAGGCGCGCGCTCGAGCATGATGCGATCTTTGAAAGTGCCAGGCTCACCCTCGTCAGCATTGCAAAGCAAATAGCGAGGTTCACCGTTTTCGGGGAGGAAGGTCCACTTGGTTCCCGTGGGAAATCCCGCACCACCACGCCCGCGCAACCCCGACGCCTTGACTTCGTCGATGATGGCTTTGGGCTCCATTTTGAGTGCCCTTTTAAGTACCTCATAGCCACCGAGATTCAGGTAGCCCTTGAGTGAGACATATTCAGGTTTGTCATAATGTTGCGACAGAAGTTTGGTTTCCATCTTCTCACTCCAACTCGCGTAAAATTTTGACCGCTTTGTCGGCGCTCAAATTTTCATAATAATCGTCATTCACTTGCATCATGGGCGCCGTTCCGCAGGAGCCCAGACACTCGACTCGGCTGACGGTGTAGCGACGGTCTTTGGAGACCGCGCCTTCTTCAACGCCGAGCGACTGGCAAATCTTGTCGGTCATTTCACGCCCGCCCGCCATTGCACAGGAGATGTTGCAACAAACCTGAACATGGTATTTGCCCACCGGCTGCTTGTTAAACATGGTGTAGAAGGTGGCGACTTCTTGCACCCAGCGCTCCGGGACGTCCATGAGCTGCGCCAAATAAGCGATGCTCTCTGGACTCACCCAACCGCCATTTTCTTTTTGAACCCGAAACAAACAGGGAATAACGGCCGAGCGCTTGGTCTCATACCTCGTCATTTCTTTTTTTACGAACTCGATACCTTCGCGAGACAACTCAAACATGATTTTGTTCCTTATCTATCCAATTCACCGGCAATGACGTTCTGGCTCCCCAAAATCGCGATCACATCGGCGACTAACCCGCCAGTGATCTGCTCTGAGAAACTTTGATAAATCGCAAAACAAGGCGGACGAACTTTCAATCGGTAGGGATGGGCCGAACCATCACTGATCAGCCAAAAGCCCAATTCTCCGTTGGCCCCTTCGGTGGCATCATAGATCTCACCCGGTGCCGGCCTGAGACCCTTCATTACTAAGACAAAATGGTTCATCAGGCCTTCGATGTTGCCATAGACGTCTTTTTTCTCGGGGAGAACAATATCCCGATCTCGAATGGTGTAGTCCCCGCCGGGAACATTCTTCGCCACCTGCTCGATGATTTTGATGGACTCGCGCATCTCGGCCACTCTCACCAAGTAGCGGTCTAAGACATCACCACTGGTACCGATCGGAACCTGGAAATCAATCGTGTTGTAGCCGTAATAAGGATCCGCTTTGCGCAAATCAAGACTGACACCCGTCGCCCGCAGGAGCGGACCGGTGTAGCCCCACTGAATGGCGTTTTCCGGACTGATGGCTCCGACATCCTTGGTTCGCTGAATCCAAATCTTATTCCCAGTGAGAAGAATGTCGAGATCGTCAACGCCCTTGCGCATGTCCTTACAAAACTGCAGGACCTCATCCATCCAGCCCTCGGGCGCATCCTAGGCCATGCCCCCCACGCGAGTAAGAGCCACGGTCAGTCGCGCTCCACACAAGCGCTCAAACAAGGTGTAGACTCGCTCCCGATAAGTAAACAGATGAAAAAATCCCGTCAGCGCACCTAAGTCGACGGCATTGGCGCCGATGCAGACGATGTGATCAATAATTCGCGCCAGCTCCGAAAGAATGATTCGCATCGCTTGGGCCCGCGGCGGGATTTCAACTCCCAACAACTTCTCGACGGCTTTGCAATAACCGACGTTATTAATAGGCGCCGAACAGTAGTTCAAGCGGTCGGTATAAGGGATCACTTGATTGTAGGAGTGGGTCTCAGCCATTTTTTCAAAACAGCGATGCAAATAGCCGATCTCGACGTTGGCGCGATGAACCTTTTCGCCATCGAGTTGCGCCATCACCCGCAAGGTCCCATGAGTCGCCGGGTGCGACGGACCCAAGTTCAAAGGAACCACGTCGCGTCCGTCGTCAACAAAGTAAGGGTCCACATCAAAGTGAATGGGCAGCGCTTGCGTGCAGTGCTGTTGGTGGTCAGCACGATAATCTTTGCGCAACGGATGACCCACGAATTGATGGTGTGTCAAAAGACGACGAAGATTGGGGTGGCCTTCAAAGTGAATGCCCAGCATATCCCAAGTTTCCCGCTCAAACCAATCGGCGCCCTTCCACAGAGGGGTTACCGTGGGAATCGACTCGCCCTCGCCCACTCGGGCCTTGAGCCGCAAGCGGTGAAAGGTTTTCGAAGAAAACAACTCATAGGCGACTTCAAAGCGCTGCTCGCGCTCGGGAAAATCCGCGCCCGCGACTTGCATTAAGAAATCAAAACGCCCCGTCCGTTTGAGGTGCTCCAGGATCGCGTAGACGCGGTCCTTAGGCGCTTCAATGACGTTGTTGCCATAGGCGTGAGTGAAAACAAAAGAATTGTTCGGAAACTTTTTTTGCAGATCTTCCCGCAGACTCTCTATGATGTTCATATTTTACCTGTACTCGCCCGGTTTCCAGTTGTCGCGCCAAGGGCGCGGAGCATTGTCAGCAATCATTTTCTGCACGACCATCACGCCATCGAGAACGGCTTCTGGTGTCGGCGGACAACCAGGAACGTAAACATCGACCGGCACGACTTTGTCGACCCCTTGTAGCACGTGATAGGCCCGGTAAAATCCACCCGATGAGGCACAGGCACCCATGGCAATGACGTACTTGGGATCAAGCATTTGTTCATAGATTCGGACAATAATCGGCGCCATTTTTTCCGTAATGGTCCCCGCCACCAACAGGAGGTCCGCTTGCTGAGGAGAAAACCGCACGACTTCCGCCCCGAAACGAGCCAGGTCATAGCGAGGACCCATGACCGACATCATTTCGATTCCGCAACAGGCGGTACCATAGGGCATTGGCCACAGGGAATTTTTGCGCCCCCACGCAATGATCTTGTCGATCTTAGTTGTGAAAGCGAATGATCGACTCGACTCGACCAAGGCGCGATCCATTTTGCGCGTGGCTGCCATCGCTTGCGACATGAAACACACTCCCCACGTTCAGAAAATAAGCAATTTTTTCAAGCTATTAGCATCACTGGTTGGGGCTGTCACGGGCAATAGAAATCTCTCACAACTGAGAATGAAAGCTCGGCATCCGATGCGAATCTTCGGGTCTTATATGATGCGTTGATTGGAGTCCCGATCGAGGGGCGTTTACGATAGTCAAATTGCGCTCAGCTCCGAAAGGGCTAGTTTTGCGGCCGGCACGTGGTTTCAATTTGAAACTAGGCCAAGGTTCTAAATAGAATTTTGTTGCTCAGGCAGACAAACGCCTAGGTGCTCTGGCCAATGATTCTCTCACGGACTGGGAGCTGGAAAGAGACGAAAATATCAACCTATGGAGGGGGGATTTATGAAGGCAATTCTTCTATTAACATGCTTGTGGGGCTTTTCGGCTTTTGCCTCACAGCCAAGCGGGGACTATCTCATTCAGGTCACCCCGGAACTCAAGTCAGCACCACTACAACTTTACAGTGCTGTGCCCGGCGGGACTAAACTTGAAGACCTTGGCGTCAATAACTGGCTCCGCGTGCAGGTGCCCGCCAAAGCGATGAAGGCTTTTAGTCTTCAAGCGCTTCAGCAGAACCCCAATGTTTTGCAAATCCAACCGAACTATCCAATTGGTCTTATGAATGATTACAAAATTCAGGGACCATACCTTCGCCAACAATTGGCTCGCCAGGTCAAAAAGGCCTTTGGCGATGGCGGTTTTCCCTGGCCGGGTGATCCCGGTGACGGCGGCGATGGCGGGGGTTTTCCCTGGCCCGGCGATCCTGGTGACGGCGATGGCGGCGGATTTCCCTGGCCTGGCGATCCTGGTGATGGCGGTGGCGGCGGTTTTCCCTGGCCCGGCGATCCTGGTGACGGCGGTGGCGGCGGTTTTCCGTGGCCCGGTAATCCCGGCGACGGCAGCGGTGGCGGCGGCGGTGGTGGTGGCGGAACAGCTATCAAAGACAACCCTGCGATTCCGACCAATGGCAGCGGTGGCTCTGGCGCCGACAAACTTTATGACCGTCAGTGGGGCATGAAGGACATTGGTAACAAAGATGCCTGGAAGACTGGCGCGGCAGCTCAAGATATTGTCGTGGCGGTGATTGATACTGGTATCGACTACACGCACGAAGATTTAGTCGACAACCTTTGGCGTAATGCCGGTGAAACCGGTCGTGATTCAGCTGGAAAAGACAAGGCCACTAACGGGGTCGATGACGATGGCAATGGCTACGTTGATGACGTCATTGGCTGGGACTTCGCCAGTAACGACAACAAACCCTTTGATTTGACAGTACCACCCACTGACCTGTTGTTTGGCGGCGGAAACCCGGGCCACGGAACTCACGTTTCTGGCTGCGTGGCTGCTCGCGCCGACAACGGCAAGGGCATTATTGGCGTGGCTGACAATCATATTAAGATCATGGGTCTGCGGTTCTTGACGGAAAAAGGCCAAGGAACAACCGCAGATGCGATCAAAGCCGTTCGTTATGCTGTGGATAATGGCGCTAAGGTGAGCAACAACTCTTGGGGCTCCGAAGGTGAAGATCCGGCTGAAGGTAATGAAAACAAAGCCCTTCGCGACGTGATTGCTTACGCTGAGTCTAAGGGAAGCTTGTTCATTGCCGCCGCCGGAAACGGCCACAATGGCGTGGGCTACAACAATGACACCGATTCCAAACCGGGCTACCCGGCTAGCTACCCTCACGAAAATATCGTGAGTGTTGCGGCAATCGATAAGAACGATGCTTTGGGTGCCTTTTCTAACTGGGGACCCAAAGGTGTGGATATCGGCGCTCCCGGCGTGGCGGTGTTCTCTACCATGGTGGGCAACAACTACAATGACCTCGTCATCGACATGATGGGCATGAAGGTGACTTGGGACGGTACCTCAATGGCCTCGCCCCACGTTGCGGGTGCGGCGGCCCTTTATTGGTCTCGTAATCCAAGTAAAACTTGGCGCGAAGTTAAAGAGGCTCTTTTGACCTCTGTTCGCCGCACAAACAGCCTGAGCAATAAAGTTGTCTCGGGCGGAAAACTCGACGTACGCAACTTGATGACCAAGTAATCTTGCGTCACAAGTGAGCCTTACGCTCAAAACCCTCTCCCCACCGGGAGGGGGTTTTTTATTTATTATCCGCCAACTTCCTGCTACAACCATTCTTCAATCCCTCATTCACCGCCCCAGGAGACCCTGTGAGCTCACTGCCACCAGGAAATTTGACTTCGTCCTCTCCGCCTGCGGACGAAAAACTTCTGCGGCATCCCTTTCTTTACTATTTTCGGAAGGACTGGAAGCTCTTTGCTGCGGGCATGGTGGCCCTGTTCCTGACCAATTCATTTGATGCCATTCCTCCTTATCTAATTGGCATGGCGATTAACCAGATTGCGGATCAAGCCGGATGGCGAAGTTTGGGCGAAACCATTCTGTTGATGATCGCCGCCTCCGCATGTTTAGCGGTTTGTCGCTATTGGTGGCGGATCTTTTGGGGACGATTTCATCATGGCGTGGCCGAAGACCTGCGCAACCGCATTTTTGATAAATTTTTAGACCTAGGCCCCAGTTATTATCAAAAGAAACCCGTTGGCGAACTCATGAGTCTCATGACCAACGACGTGAACTCCTTTCGAATGGCTATTGGCCCGGGCATGCTGATTCTCGCGGATGCTATTTTCATTTTGATGATTGTCCCCCCTCTCATGATCAGCCTCTCCGCGTCTTGGACCTGGAAAACCTTGATCCTCATGCCGATCATTCCGCCTTTGATTGCGCGGGTTTTGAAGTTGATTCTCGACAATTACCGAAAGCAGCAAAATAAGTTCGCCGAAATGTCCGGCGCCGCTCAGGAAATAGTTTCGGGTGTCCGTATTATTAAGAGCTACGCCCAGGAACTGAATCAAACTCGCTTGTTTAATTCCTTTAGCCGCAACTTTGAATTCGCGTGCAACGATGTGGCCCGGGTCGATGCCTATTTTACCCCGGTCATGGAATTCGGCGTGGCCACAGGATCGGTGATACTCCTACTGATTGGCGCCCCCGAAGTCATGGCCGGGACCGTGACGGTCGGGGCGTTTTTTAGTTTCTACCAGTATATCCAGCGCATGATTTGGCCGATGACGGCGATTGGTATCGCGTTTACTCACATTCAGCAGGGGCGGGCTTCGTTCAGTCGGATTTTGGACTTGTTGAAAACTTCAAATGATGTCCCCGATGAGGGGGCCGCGCAGATGAATCACTTTGACTCTCTCGAAGTGCGCGGTTTGACATTCACCTACCCGCAAGGCGAACAACCCATACTCAAGGACCTTTCGTTTGCAATCAGGGCGGGCGAGACCATCGGTATCGTTGGCCCTATCGGCTCAGGCAAGTCAACTCTCGTCGACTTGCTCTGTCGGCTGTATCCGGTCCCGAGCGAAACCATCTATTACAACGATACACCAGTCGAACAGATCAAGAAAAACAGTCTGCGGCGCCTGGTCAGTCTGGTGCCCCAAGACGCATTTTTGTTTTCAAAAAAAATTCAGGAAAACATCGCCCTCAGTCGCAAAGAGTGGACGATGGATCAGGTCAAGAACATGTGCGAGTTAGTCAATATTGACGATGAGATTTCCGATATTCCTGATACCTATGACGCCTACCTCGGAGAGCGAGGCGTGAATTTATCCGGGGGACAAAAGCAGCGACTGACCATTGCCCGAGCTCTAATGGCCGACTCACCGATTGTGATTTTTGATGATTCGCTCAGTGCCGTCGATGCTTCGACCGAAAAGAATATCCTGGCCAGCCTTCGCAACCGCTATCTCGCCGACCGCCGGAAAGTCACGGTCATACTTGTCTCCCATCGAATTGCCACTCTTAAATGGGCCGATCGAATCATGGTACTAAATGACGGGCGCTTGGAGGCATTTGCTTCTCACGAGGAATTGGTGAATTCCAACGCCACTTATCGCCAGTTAGTGGAACTCCAAAACGAGCACCGGAGTCACGCATGAGCCAACCTAAAGAAAAACCGCGCGACTCCTTTTTCCAAGACGATCAAGTCCAATCCGAAATGGGCTTTACCTCATTTATTCGGCACATCTTTCCGTACATGTGGATTCACAAACCACAGCTCCTGTCGCTGATTGTGATTGTGGTTTTTTATGCCATCGCCGGACGCCTGCTGCCCATCTTGTTTGGACATGCCATCGATGAGGGCATCAAGAAGAATGTTCTGACCGTCGTTACCCACGTAGCCCTCGGATACTTGGTTCTTGAAATCATTCGTAGTGCTCTCTACTTCGGCCAAAGCTATGGAATTCAGAAACTAGGAAATCGAATTCTCTTCGAGATCCGCGAAAAACTCATCTCCCACGTTCAGGCTCTACCACTGGTTTACTTTGACAAAAATCCCGTCGGGCGCACCGTCACGCGAGTGACTAATGACGTTGCGGCATTGGGCGAGATGTTTAGCATGGGCTTTACCGCCATCTTTGTTAATGGCGTCGAGATGATTGCGATCTTAGTAGCCATGTCGCTGATCTCGGTCCGCCTCACCCTGGTGACTCTCGCCATCGCCCCGGCGCTGACATGGATTTCTCTGAGACTCAGTCGACGCATTCGTGAGGTCGTCCGCGAAGCGAAAAAGAAGCTTGCAACCATCAATGCGTTCACTGCCGAGAGTCTCAATGGCATGAAGGTTCTGCAGCTCTTTGACAAAACCCGGGAACGTCAACAAGAGTTTAATCGTCATTCGGAAGAGTACAAATCACTGAGCTTAAAGTCGGTGAAGCTTTTTGCCACACTCTGGCCGATCCTGGAGTTCTTCAATACCACGACTATTACGACGGCCCTGTTTTTCGGGGGGCTCTATTATCAGGATTTCGGCTTAACGATCGGCTCGCTCTCGGCGTTTTTGTTGTTAGTGCAGAGCTTTTTTCACCCTCTGCGAGTCATCCTAGAGCGTTACACCCAATTCCAGAATAGCTTGGCCAGCGCTGATCGGGTCTTTTCCTTGCTGAAGGAGTGCCCAGAACCCCTTGAGGGGGAGGCCTTGCCCCCTCATCGCTTGCGCGGCGAAATCGAGCTGCAGCACCTGGGGCACCGTTATGCCCCAGCCAATCCCTTGGCCCTGAACGACGTTAACCTCAAAATCAAGGCGGGAGAGTCGCTCGCGTTGGTGGGCCGCACGGGCAGCGGCAAAACGACTTTGATTTCACTTCTGCAACGGCTCTATTCGCCAACCAGTGGCGCCATCCTCGTCGATGGGCAGGCGCTCGACAAGGTTTCTCCTCGGGAGTGGCGTAAGCGGGTGGGCGTGGTGCTACAAGATAATTTTATTTTCAGAGGTACTATTGCCAGTAACATCAGCCTCGATAACCCCGTGATCACGCGGGAGCGCATTGAATGGGCGGCCCGCGAAGCCGGTTGCGATCGCCTCATCGGATCTCGTGAACTCGGTTTGGACTCCAAAGTGGAGGAACGCGGCAACAACTTGAGCGTCGGCGAACGTCAATTGATTGCCTTTGCCCGAGTGTTGGCTTTCGATCCTGACATTTTGATTCTCGATGAAGCCACGGCGAATATTGACTCTCTCAGCGAGCAGTTGATTCAGCAAGCCACGGAACGCGTGATACAGGGACGCACCAGCATCATCATCGCCCACCGCCTTTCGACCATACTTGGATGTGACCGGATTGCGGTGCTCGACAAAGGCCGACTCATTGAAGTCGGCAGTCATGCTGAGCTCATCGAGCAACAGGGGAAATACTTTGCTCTCTACCAGTCCCAGTTTCGCGAGTCTGGCGGTGAGACTTCAGTGGACGCAAACACCCCGGTACCCCCTTCAATCGGTTAGAACCGTCTGAGCATTTTTTGAATTGTGATGTCAAAGCTCCGGGGCCGGAGCAGGTCTCGTCCTCGAACTATCCACTATGGCCCTCAGGTGAGGAAACACCTCAAATGAGTCTTGTTTGCGAATTCGATCGAGAGCCTGCGTGTACTCGATAAATTTCGCAATTTGAAACGCCGAGCATGACGGGTACGTGAAACTTGATCCAGGAAACTCCAAAGTTGTTTGTCAATAAATGGTTCGCCGCCATGAATTTCAAGGTAGTCACACTCCGAAACTCGCTCCAATAGTTGAGCCATGAATTCTTCACTGTCAGAAAGATTTCCAAATTGACTGTGACTTAGGACAGCGCCGGCCATTTGTTCTCGAACGAAGCTCGGCAAATCCCCACTGTTGGATTTGAGGCTTGTTCGCAATCAGTTCCATCCTCAAATTCTTATAGAAATCACAGTTCCAAACTTTTTCGATCGATTTAGAATGGTGAAAGTTCTCGACGTGAGAATATTTGGGTAGATCCTCACTGCACACCCGAAACTCCCCGTTCCCTCTCGTGTTGACGAGGATGAAAGGGTACATGCAAAAGTGCGCATGATGTTTTTCCAAAATCAATAACTCCTTTGTCAGGCCCGTGCCACCAGGTTACTTGCCAACCGGCAACACCGCTTCACTCCATTGTGGATCATAGTAATGAAAGGTGTCGTAGGTCAGGCGGCGAACATTGCGACCGTTGGTGTCGATAATGTAGAGTTGGTTGTAACCCGTGCGGTCACTCACAAAAAGAAGGTGTTTGCCGTCGGGAGAAAAGCCCGGCGACTCATTATTGGCAAAACCACCGGAGGGATTCTTGGCTCCGGTAATCTTTTGCAAATTCTTGCCCGTCGCATCCACTATAAAAATATCGAAGTGCCCCTTGAGGTAGCCTTGAAAGACGAGCCGCTGTCCATCGGGAGACCACTGTGGTCGTGTGTTGTAGCGACCGGCAAATAAGATGCGAGTATCTTCACCCGTTTTGAGATCGCGAATATACAATGTCGGTCGACCATCTCGATCTGAAACAAAGGCCAAGCGCCCCCCATCGGGAGACACAGCTGGCTCAGACGAGAGCGCGCGGCTCCCGCGCAGCTTGGTGCCCGCTTTCTTCATTTTCTTGCCATGGGTGACCCGGACAAAGTCCTTGCCGTCGGAATTGATGCGAAAGACATCCAACACCTTGCCCTGACGAATCGTATAGTAAATGGACCGGCCGGTAGGATCGAAACTCCCTGACAAATTGAGTCCCCGCTTATACGAAAGTAACTTTCGTTCGCGCGTTACCAAATTGTATAAAAACAGGTCGCCGTTTCGGACCTTCTCCTTTTTGTGAAATACAAAAGAGGTGTAGGCCATCCAGGGATTCGCTCCAGCCAACGTGGGACGAGCTGAGATCGACCGATGGTCGGTCAACTGCCGCAACAGGCCGGTCTTGAGGTCCATGATAAAGAGTTCGCGCGATTCATACTTGGGCAGAACCTCGATGGGCTGCTTCATGGTACGCGAGAATACAATTTGCCCGTTAAACTGGCCGATGCCCGATTGAGTGACTTGCAGAATCGGCACACCGAGGAAATAGAGGCCCGCTCCAGTCAGGATTGCGAGCAGCAAAAATCCCACAAATAGACGTGCCCAATTGTCGCGAATCCATTCCATCGCTTACGTCCTAGAAGCTCGCTGCGATCCGGTTGACGACCCTGGCCGAGGAAAATGCCAGCCCATTAATACCAAACTACCCAACCAAAATGGCACAAATTGCCCAAACTCGCCAGTGGTCGAAACGGCCACCAAGCCAAATATCACGACCGACTCGGACAACGCCAATGCGACGATATGGGCCACGAGCCAGTTAGGATAGGAAAAAACAAAATTGCGTAGGTCGATAGGCGCCGCCGACAACTCCTGCCGTTGCTGATCATTGAGACCCTTTAGGTGACCTGGAGCCACAGGGAGAGGACGATTCAAGAACAGGTTTCGAACAAAAATACTTAGAATTGCGACGACCAAAGCCGCAACCGTCAACACGGTCGTGAGTGATCCTTCCCGACCAAAGTCGGTCACAGGACCCACCGTTCCTAGGACTGAGTGGGCGACAAAGGCATAGACACCGGTCGACACCACCAACACTCCCCAAATCATACGCCCGATCAAGAGATATTGTCGCGCTAAACGCTGTGCAATGTTGTGAGAATTCATTGGGCTATTCCAACACAGCCCAAGTAATGCGTCAGCAAAAAAAATCCACCCCGGGGAGTGTGGGGTGGACTTTTGGACACTTCAAATTTCGGGTCTTCACCGACCCGAATTCAAACTCAAGGTATTAAACTAGTCCGCCATCTTGCGAAATTCGGTGTGGGTCTTCTGAGCAATCTGACGTTCTTTATTCCAACGTTCGGTTTCCTTGGCATAAGACTTGCGCTTGCCCTGCCACTGATCCAAGCTTGCCTTGGCGGTGACTTCCTTTTTCTCAATTTCAGTCAACAATTCAGCCATCATCTTTTTTTGATTATCCCAATCGACCTTTTCCTGCTCAATGTCTGTCATCTTGGCCTCATAGGCCTTGATGTTGGCTTCCCGCTGAGCCTTGTTCTTTTCGACCTTGTCCAGCAGCGCCCTTATCTTATCAATTTGTTTTTGATCTTCGGCGAGCTTGCCCTGCTCAGTCGTCTTCAGCTGCTGGAGCTGACCCTTCATTTTGTCTAGGGCCAATTTGTTCTTTTCAAAGTCTTTGTCATTCTTCTGCAATTGCTTTTTCTTTTTGGCTAGCTCAGTCAGAGCGGTTTGGGCCTCTTTTTCATTGGTCGTCGATATTTCGAGATTTTTTTGGTACTGCTCAAAGTTGGCTTGACTGTTTTCCTCGTTCTTTTTGAGCAACTCCATATTGGTCTCAACATCGGTACCTGCCGTTGCAACTAACGACATTGTGCCTATGATTATTGCAACTAACGTTCTCATCTTTAATCTCCCCTTATTGAGAATTTTGATTCATTACTTGAGCATCCTGCTTCACCATCGTGCTCACCTTGCCTTTTTGCGGACAATTATCCTTGGCACGCGAGCGATAGTTACCAATTTCATCTTCCCAGTACTCTCCATCAAACTCCCAGTTCAATATTTTCTGCGGCTTTACATTCGCCGGAATTCGATTGGGCGTCTGAGTGGCTCCTCCGGCGACGTGGTAGCGGATGTTTTCACCAGCTCCCGAAAACACCTCGAAGCGCAGAAGTTCGTTGTTGGCAATGTACTGACCCATTTCTTGCTTCATTTCTGCCAAACGACGCTTCAGCGATTTGCCGCCTTCCTGGCGCAGCGCGAGCTTCTCATCATCCAATTTTCGCGTTGAGGCCGCACGAAAGTCGTTAAAGTAGGAGCGACTTCGGCCCAGCATCTTGAGCACGAACTGGTGACCCACAATCAGGTCTTTGTCACTGCGCCTTTGGGCCTTCCATTCATTGACGAACTTGACGAGGTTAGAATCCTTTTGGGCCTTGCCCAAATTCGTCTCCGCAGTATTCAGACGGGCCGTCGCCCGGGCGAGTTTAGCTCGGACGTTGGCCATCTCCTGGTCGAGGCGCCCCACAATTTCCGGATATCGATCGCCCTCGTCGACCTTGTCGTTAATGGCCGTTTGGTAGTTGAGAAAATCCCGACCGCGACCCATCTCGCGAATGACTTGATAAGGAAGATCATCCACATTTTCGCTGCTCGGACTGCGCAAGTACTTCTTCACTGTATTGTAATAGTCGTCAGGTTGCGAGTGTGCCTGAGTGTATTGATCAACCTTTTGCAACCACGGAATATACTCCTGCTCCATGCGATGCAAGGCTTTGTAGGCGTCGGCATACTGACAAATATTCAGATAACCGATGGAACGGACCACATAGGACTCGGGCTTGTACACCGCCTTAAAGTAAGGGCTGTGAAGTGAATGCATATTGCCGATGGCACCAGAGTTATCGTCGAGCATCACCTGAGTCCAACCCTGCTCGATCAGGCCTTGCACCCACACCGGGTGATCCTTGCCGATGCGCTGGTACTCCGTAAAGGCAGTCTGAAAGTCGCCCATGTTGAAATAAATCCGTGCAATGTTAATTGCAATGAGGGACGAAATGTTTTTGTCCGACTTAGCCTTGGCCTGCATCCAGGCTCGCAAATCCGCAAGAGTCCCAGCCGCTTGCTTGGTCTTCTTTTGCGAATAGAGAGCAATGCCGAGCAAATAGCGGGCATTCATGTACTTGGAACTTTTGGCTGTCACCAGCTGCGCATGCTCCTCGGCTTTACTGTAATTCTTGAGCTGAAAATAACCCTTGCCCATGACATAGTTGACATCGTCATTACTGGACTCAGGAATCAAACTCTTATCTTTAAGATCTTGTAGAGCCCGCGTGACCTCAACCTCATACTCTCGTGGCAAATCAGCTGTCAGCACCGCAATCGCCTGACTGGCCATAACCGGTGTCTCAGCCTTAATGACCTTCAGCAGACGGGCTACCGCTTGGGAGTAAAACTTGAGTTTTTGCGCACAAATTCCTAAGTGAAATGAGGCTTCCTCTGAAAACTCCTTCTTTCGCGACAAGGGATCGAGTAAGCCAATCACCAGGTGGCAACTTTTGCCTTCGCGATTGAGAATCAAAGCGGTTAACATGTCTTGCTGATCTTGGCTCAGCGGCTGAACAGGCAATTCCGTGAACTCGGTAATCGCCGTCTCCAGGAGCTGAATTTTATCAACACTCGCGCGCGTCACGGGATAGCCATCGACCAACCCTTTGCGCAACTCCTTCTCGTCGAAGGCCGCGACTGTCGGAAATTTTCCACTCAGGAGTCCCTCGACGTCTTTTCGAGAGTAGAGTGTCGGCTCCTTAAGGGGTTTCGCAGTCAGATAATTGGGGGCCTTCACTTCAAAGGAAAGCCCAGCCAGTTCCCGAGCTGAAATGGTTTCTTCCTCGCCGATATCAAGGAGGGGAATTTCCTTCTTTTTAATTTTAACGACCGTCGTCTTACCTGACTTGTCTGTTTGGGATTTCTTATCGTAAAAGTGGTACTCCGGTACTCCCGCAGTGGTCATGGGCAGCTTACTGGTTCCTGGCCGCGCGGCCTTGACTGTCACTAGTCCCTGTTCTTGCTGGATGGCCCGCTTCGCTTGATTGATGTCATCGCGAGTAAAGCCTTTGTCCGTGGTTTTGTAGTCAGGAAGATCCCGCTTTAGTGTGTCCACGCCAGTCTCAGGAGTGGTCTCGCCCGCAGTCGGCGTTTTGGCCGCCAGATTTGTTTTAGGCATGGCCCTTGACACCGCTTCCTTTGGTTGATCGGCAAAGTAACTGCCCCACAACGTCGTCGCCTTCGCTTTCAAGTCCGTCCAGGCCTTTTCAATCTGACCCTGGTTTGACCCGCGCGAGACAGCGGACGTCGTCCCACCGACCGACGTTTCGACCGCTTCCTCAACGGTGCCAGTCGCATCAATCGGCTTGGCCGTGGCCGCCACGGCAAAAATGAGAGCGATAATTGCTATTCCGCCAACGCACAAATTTCTCACGTTACTCTCCTCAGTGATAGTACGTCACACCCAGCAAAAACAATGTGGTATTGGTCGTCTGGGATTTGTCCTTTAGACCACTCGTCCAGTTGAGGACTTCCTCCGACCACCAGCGATTCTTCAAATCCACTCGGATAGCTAAGTGATTGCTCAAAAAGAAATACTGGGTAACATCCAAACCGTAAGCGAAGGAACTGTCGTTCTTGTTACCGTTCTTGGTGGTCTGCTCGTAACTCATCATGCCCACCACCGGCGTAAAGGCCATGTCGAAATAGATGATTTTTTGTCCTAAAAGACTCATCTTTGCGTAGATGGGAACCCAATTGTAACCTAGCCCGTACATACTCGTGACCCGCCCAATGTTAGGACGAACCCCGCCATATTGATTGGCAAATCCCTTAACGGTTGAGTTGTCATCGACGTTATAAGACACGAACTCAGCCTGAATCCCTTCTCGCTCGCTAAAAAAGTAGTTCGCGGTCAGCCCCAGATTGTACCCTTCGTTGAAGGCGTCATTGATAATGGGCCCGTATTGCAGCGAAGCGGAAAAGCGTTTTTCTTTGGGATAAGCTCGGTTTTGAACCACGCTAAAGTCGGTATCCTTGGGAGCCCAGTACTTTTGCTCCAGATCTTGAATGTCGAGTTTCTCCGACTCGGTCTTCTTTCCAGCCGCAGCAGGGGCTGGCGGTGGCGGAACCGGAGGCGGGGGGCTCAGTTTTTCATCCTTCTTGGACTTACTCTGAGCGATTGCCGACGGGGCTGATATCAAAAACGTGCCGACCAGTGCGAGCAATAAAAGCCAACACGGTGATGTCAATCTTGAGCGCATAAATGCCCTCCTTCAGGCATAAACCCGAAACTGTTCTCTTCGATCGAACTTCATCGAGACCGACTTAGTTCGTCGCCTTGAACAAAAACGGATAAGTCACCATGACAGTGGTCCCGCCCTTAGGAACGGGGAACTGCCACCCTGACACACGCCTCAAGATACATCCCTCAACCATGGCGTTGCTAAGTGTTGTTGTTCCAATTCGTTGTGCAACTACTTTTCCATCTGAACCAATACTGAATTTGATCTGAACTTTGCCATACAACTCGGGGCTCGCGCTCAGTTGTCTCTCATAGCAATAGCGAATTTGGCCAAGTTGCGAGCGGATCACCATCGCGATGACTTCCTTATCGAGGCCGCCTTCAACTTCAGACTCTTCTTCAAGAAGACCGACCGAGGCATTGCCCACGTTACCAATACTTAAGCCGCCAGCACCTCGGTAATCAGAACGGCCACCGCCCTTACCTTCAGTGGCAACCCCAGCAACCTTAAAAGTTTCACCTGTGCCAGTCCCACTGCCTGCCTTCATGCCTTTAGTCGACGGTACACTCGTCGCCGGACCGGTCGGAGCATTGTCAGGGGTGCGGCCAATCGACTCAACCACCACTGAATTCTTAGCAGCTCGCTTTGAAATCTTTCCGATTAACTGCGCAAGGCCTGCCGCCTTAATGCGGTTTACAACTTGAGCGCTCGTCTTAGGCGTCGCCTTCGGTGTCGGCGTCTTTGCTACCTCAGGTGTTGGAGTCGCCGAACCCAATGATTTCGAGGTCCCCATAATCGTCTTTGCCAATTTTTTTGACTGCTCCCGCTTTTTATGAACGGCTTTGGCGTCAAAGATCAGTTTGGTGTACTGATTCGTATCGGGTTTGAGCGCAACCATTTCTTCCTGCGGTTTGTTGGGGGCCAAGAGCCCCAGGATCACCAACAACACCGTCAAAACCGAGGCGACCAAAGCTGGCATCTTGAGTCGCGGATCCCATAGCTCTTGAGCCTTTTCCAGATTTGAGTTGCTAATCACCGTGGTCGACACGAGTCGTTGTTGCACCACCACGTCGCCAAACTCAGTCTTCCGCCAAGTGTAGCCGTCTGGAGCCTTAAGCCGTTGCACCTTCCCGCCATGACGGAGAACAAAGTCTTCGGCCGTCTTGAGTAAATGGGACTCCAAAACATAACCGCGCCGGCGCACCACCACTTGATGAAATTGATCGCCGTCTTGCAGAGGTTTGTCTGTCAAATGATTATCAATAAACAGCCGATGATCAAGGTCGCGGGGAATTGCCTTGAGCGTATGGCCGCCAATGCGAATGATCGTGGTGCCTTTAAAGTGTTGCTCGACAATTGGTTTTTTGTGAATCCAAGTTCCGTGGGCACTGCCCATGTCGGAAATCTTCCACTCGTCGCCATCCAGTTCGATGACAGCGTGTATTCCACCTACATCATCACCCAAAAGTCGAATATCGGCGTCTCGGCCCGATCCCAATACAGCCGAGGCCCCACTCCGCAGACGATGGCGGCCCACAAACCGATTTTTGTATCTATGCTCAAGATCCAATTCAACCTTACGCATAAAGCTTACCTCAGATAGTCAACCGAGTTCTTGATTTCATCATCAAAGTGCTTCTGAACCTTGTAGAGAGGCATGAACTTAACCCCTCGCTTCTGCAGCAAATAGGCCCCATCAGGAGAGCGCACCACACCGTCGATGTCGGTTTCTTCGAAGTTGACCTCTTGGGTCTTTCGCACCGAAGTCTTCTTGCTAGTGGGTTCCGCCCCGGCTCCAAAACATCCCAGCAACACGAAAAGTAACAGGTACCTCATTTGGTCACCTCTCCTTTGGATTCCTCGGGAGCCACTAGGCTCACCTGCTTTTGTGCGACCGCCTTCTTTTTGCTCACCGCAACTTCTAAAGTTTTGATTTTTTCATCAATCGGCAATTCGGGACTGCCGTCGACTCGCTTCTTTTCCACTAAGTACCTGACTTGCCGATAGGCTTCCAAGGCGCGTTCTTCGTCCTTGAGATTCACTTCCAGGATCAAGGCCTGACGCATTCTCAGGTCTAATCGCCGAGGTAAAACCCCCATCGCCGTTTCCAACAACTCCACCGCTTCTTCAAATTTGCCGAGTTTGCCATAGCAATAGGACAAGCCATCGAGCGCCACTGGATTCTTGCGGTCCGCCTTCACGGCCACTTCTAAGTGCTCTGCGGCTCGTTTGAAGTCCAAATCTTTGAGATAAATCTGGCCAACAAAGAAGTGTGCTTCGGTATTTTTAGAGTCAAGGCGCAAAGACTCGTCAAACGCGGCGACGGCAGCGTCGACTTCATTCATTGCCCAAAGGACTCGTCCTCGTTGATAATAGAACAGGCCAATCGAGGGCGCCTTCTTTAGAGCAGCCTCGACCATCCACAAGGAGCGCGTGAACTCTTTGCGCTCAAGTGCCGCCAAACTCAGGTAGTAAACACCCCAAGGCCCCAAAATTTCAGTCTTGGCCAAATGATTACCCAGGTTTTCGACTTGAAGCCAGTTGCTGGCCTTTACGCAGGCGTTGGCCATCGCGACGACGTCTTGCCAGGTGGTTCCCGCTTTAACTTCTCGCTCA
>JADZEO010000147.1 GCA_020850475.1 Bdellovibrionales bacterium
ATGATGATGGCGCAAGAAAAAATTGAAGGCCTGCGACCAGGAGTCATTTATGGTTTAGGCATTGGCGAATTTCTCGCCGTAATTATCGGACGCGAAAACCTGCCGTTTGCAGTTACCTTTGGTGCCATGGCCTTTTCAACCTTTGTTTTTGACACTCTCGATGTTTCGGCGCGTTTGGGGCGTTATTTGTTTCAAGAGCTGACGGGCGCTCGTGGTCGATGGGGTGCCTTGGCTGGAACCATTTTGACCTGTGTCGCACCTCTCCCGTTTTTGCTCCTCATGCAAGGCGGGGAGTGGTCCAAATTCTGGACCTTGTTCGGTGCCTCGAACCAACTGCTTGCCGCTCTCACTCTTTTGGCCGTAACAGTGTGGCTCCATCGCGCGCGCAAACGCATTGCTTTCACTCTGCTGCCGATGCTTTTTGTTTTAACCATCACCGTGTGGGCTTTGGTTGCGATGACCATTAACAACTGGCGGACCTCGACGGGATTTGATTTTGCTTTGTTGAACAGTTTGGGAGCTCTGGCCTTGCTGCTGTTGGCCGGCTTTATTGTGCTCACGGCCCTCCGCCAAAATCAGTTGGGAAAGCGAACTGTGCCAGTCCAAAAATGACGAAGGCTTTGAGGTTTCGCCTCAAAGCCTTCATTGGTTGCGGGGGCAGGATTTGAACCTACGACCTTCGGGTTATGAGCCCGACGAGCTACCAGGCTGCTCCACCCCGCGACACGAGTCGCAATAAAAGTACCGAAGTCTTTTATTGAACTGGAGATTCGTTTACCTGTGCCCCCGACCTCAGTCAAGGGATGCTTTCTTCCAGAAAATATGCGTAACGCGTCAAACAGGCGAAAAAAGTCATGATTTTTGAGCTATGAGGTTCCGCCGGGATCTCATCTTGGCGCAGGCAAATGCCGATAAGTTGAAGGGTTTAGAAGACATGAAGGCATTTCTCATACATATCGCCAGCCAAAAAAAGCTGCGAGTAAAACGAGAATTCGTGGTCGGCCGAATGGACGGCACGAAAACCTATCCCGATGATGGGCGCATGAGTCGCACCCATTGCATTTTGCGTTTTCAAAATGACGTACTCACCGTGGAAGATTTGGGTTCCAAGAATGGAACGCAAATCGCGGGCATGAACATCGAAGCCCGCAAGCCAATCGAGCTGGTGAATGGTGATCTCTTGACCATCGGGGATCAAAAATTTGAAGTGTTGTTTAAAGGCAAACCCAAAGATGTGCCCGTTGCAAAAAAAGTCGAAGCCGACTTGTCGGAAACGCTTCCGCGTGAGCCCGTGGCCGCGAGCGGTCCGGCGCTGAGTGTAACGGCCCCCACCAACCTGGAAGGCACGGGAGCGAACTCGAGTGAGTATTCGCGAACGGCGGTGGTCGAACCAATGCCCGAAAAGACAGTTGCGGACGGTTACACCAATGCCACCTTAAAGCTGCGAGCAACGAGCTCGCCGGGGCTGCATGAAGTTGATGCCGGGGAAGAAGCCTCGGACGTTAACGTGGATTCCCAGCAGCAATCGCAATCGAGTTACGATCCTCGGGATGAGTTTGTTAATCATCCCAGTCTGCCTAAGCCGGATCACGAGCGATTCAACTCGGACCAAATGCTCGTCAAAACCGCCAAGCCCGCGGACAAAAAGAAGGGTAAGAACGCGATCCTTCATGAGGCTTCGCTGGATCCGCTCAACTTTAAACAAGAGGTTGAGAATCTCAAGGCCACCACTAAAGAGAATTTAGTCGCCCGTGACTTTGATGCTGAGTCCGGTGCCAGTCACGAAATCGGCAATTTCAAAGACGAAGAAGTCAAAAAGGGACTCTCGAGCTTACTGCGCAGCCTAAAAAAAGGAATCAAGAAAGAAGACAACTCCGAGCGGACGGCAGAGACGTCGCGAATCAATGTCCCAGCTCCTTCGCGGTCGTCACCCAAAAGCGAAGAAGTCATATTTGCCAGAATGGAGAAGCCGAGCATTGTAAAGACTCTGTTGTTGCTCGCTTTCTTTATCGTCGCAGGCCCCATCGTCGTGCTGGAGGATCCGGCAAAAATGCGACTCCTGCAGGGTCTGCCGAATCTGCTGGAGCGAGTGTTGTGGGGAGCCGCCTTTGTCGTGCCGGCTCTGCTGGTAAGTATTCCGGTTCAAGTGCTGCGGATGCGCGCGGGGTGGACGAGTGGCATGCGTTCCATCTTCTTAACGGGAATTGCGACGGGAGCCGTGATCCTTGTACAGATGATTTGTGTCGAGCAGTTAGAAAAGCGCACCGGTTTCGACCGGATTTACTTTACCGATCGGGTGCGCAAACTCTGTGTGGATGCTTACAAGCCTGAGGCTTGCGCGACTTTGGTGTTCCAGTGTCCGGACTGTCTCAAGCAATTGAGTTTTCGCGATCGTCGCGAGTTCTTAGAGTCGATTTATCCAACCGTCGAAGTTTTGGCACAAAACGGGGAAACAGAAGCGGGACCTCGCGTGCCCGCATCCAATGGGGCGGCGACGCCCCAAGCGAAAGCGCCAGCCAAGCCGGCGAAGGCACCGCCAAAGGTTGCGGTTAAAAAACCAGTGCCACCCCCGCCGCCGACGCCAGCGGGCGACGCTAGCGCACCGAATTCCTATCCGGAACCTAACATAATTCCTGATAAACAAATCGAATAATTTAGTTTAATCTCAGATTCAAACGTGGTGGAGGCGCTCGCATGAAGTCATTTGCTTTTGAACGTCGTTGGTTTTTGCGTCAACTGGGTTGGGGAGTTGCGGCTGCTGGGGGCATGGGGACGTGGTTGCGCTTGGCCGCTGCCGCCAGCGATTCGCCCCCCGTGCCCGTGTACCGCTACACTCCGGTAAAGCCCGGCACCCTCGATGAGTTGGCCTTGTCACCAGGCTTTGAGTTTCAAGTGGTCATCAGTTGGGGGACCAAGATCAACAATGATGGAGAGAGCTTTGGGTTTAACAATGACTTTCTCGCCTTTTTTCCAACTAATGCGGAAAATACTGAGGGAATTTTGTGGGTCAACCATGAGTCAGCCCATCCCTTATTTGTCAGCGGGAAGTCTCATAAAAAAGGGACAGCTCGAAACCGCGATGATGTCATTAAGGAACAAAAGGCGGTGGGGGGAAGCCTCATCAAGATCAACTGCGTCGACGGTAAGTGGAACTTTGTCGCCAACGACAAGTTCAATCGACGGATTGATGGCACCACGCCCATTCCCATTGCTTCGGACCGACCGATTTTTGGCCGCACGACCGCGATTGGCACCTTAGGTAATTGCGCCGGCGGGGTCACGCCTTGGGGCACCGTTCTCACTTGCGAAGAAAACTACCACGACTTTGTTGGCGAGGTGACGTTCGATAAGAAAGGGCAGCGCCAGCGTGTCGCCCAGCTTAGTAAGTTGGGCTGGGAGTCCGTTTTTGATTTGCCTCCTGAACATTACGGATGGGTCGTGGAAGTCGAGCCCAAGACGGGCCTGGCGAAGAAGCTCACGGCTTTGGGTCGGTTTGCTCACGAGGGGGCCACTCCGCGGCTCGCTCCCGACGGCCGCTGTGTGGTGTACATGGGAGATGATGCGCACGATGAATGCGTCTACAAGTTCATCTCTCATCAAGCGGGTTCTCTTGAGCGGGGCGAGCTCTTTGTTGCCAACGTGGAAAAAGGTCGATGGGTGAGTTTGAGCTACCAGAAAAACCCCGAAATCAAAAAAATGTTCAAAGACGCCACTGAAGCCTTGATTCGGACTCGCGAGGCGGCCCATGCGGCTGGAGGAAGTCGGTTGGCGCGCCCTGAAGACATCGAGGTTCATCCACAGACGGGCGCGGTCTATATTGCGCTAACCAACAATCCTAAGTCCGGTGATCTCCACGGGCGAATTCTTAAGCTCGAGGAAAAGGACAATAACCCGTTGTCACTTGAGTTTAAGATTTCGACGTTTCTTGAGGGCGGCTTGGCCGCGGGGTTGAGTGCTCCCGATAATTTGGCCTTCGATTCTGAAGGTCAACTTTGGGTGACGAACGATATGTCAGACCAAGTGCAGGGTCAGGGCGAGTTCAAAGTCCTAGGTCATAACGGATTGTTTGTGGTCCCGACCGCGGGAGATTTCGCGGGACGGCCATTTCAAATCGCTTCCGCTCCTGTGGACGCCGAACTGACGGGCCCCTGCTTTTCTCCAGACGGGAAATACTTGTTTTTATCGGTGCAACATCCCGGTGCGCGCAGCTCCGGCCTTGATCAACTCACCAGCCACTGGCCGGGAGGCGGTCAAACCTTGCCGCGCCCCTCGGTGGTGGCGATCAAACTCCCGACTGTGCCAACCAAGTAAGAATCAGATGACTTGGTGAGGCCGAGAATTCGGTCGTCTAAATTTGGGACAATTGAATTCAAAGTGAAACAGGCGGACAAGACGATACAATCAACTTGAGATTTTGTTAACAGGTTGAGACAGAGCCGTCGGAAACTGACGATTTTCTTTCCATTGCCGCACCGTTCAACTATACTGGACCTATCTTCGCCGAGCTTCTCCTGTAAGCTCTCTCGGCTTTATTCATTCATACAGACATCCTCAAAGTTTTGTACGTTTAAAGGAGAGGTTTATGTGTGGCTCTAAAATTCACCTGCGGGTGATGCGTCTGCTATTTTTGATTTTGGTGATCGTGATTTTTCCAGTCCTCACCGGCTGCAGCACCTCGGATTCTGGTAGCCCCTTAGCAAATGAGGTCATCAAAATTCAGACCGAAGGTTCAGCGACTCTCAAGCTGAGCCTCACCGATGCTCCCAATGATGAACTCAGCTCCGTAGTGGTTAACGTCAGCCACATGGAAGTGCTGCTTGAAGGAATGGGCAAAAAGGGTCGGCTCATTGTGGCTGAAAACCTGGGCCCGGTGGATCTCTTGACCCTCCAAAATGGAGTTACGCTGCCGTTGTCGCAAGCTTCAATTCCCGCCGGTGTGCGGGCTACGCAGGTGAGACTGGTCCTTAACGGTGAGGGCAACTTCAGTGTTAAGAACAGTTCTGAGATGTGCCCCATGGCCACCCCAAGCGCACAAAAGTCTGGGGTGAAGATCGTGTTCGGCCAACCCCTCGAGTTTGTCGGTGGGCTCACCTATTCTCTGCTCATTGACTTTGATGCGTTGAAGTCGGTGGTCGTCCAGGGCAACGGTGGTTGCCTCCTGAAACCTGTTTTGAAACTCAAAGAAGCCAAAGTCATTGATCCAGGAGAAAATGAAGATTCTGATGACGATGACCTGGTTATCAAGCTACCCAATGAGGGCGAAGAAAACGACACCGTGAACGAAGGTTGGGAGCCAGTTGAGAGCGGTGAACCCACCGACCCCAGTCTTTACGATTGGGAACTCGAGAACTTCTTTTAATATTTGATTATCTCCGCCGCGGGGAGAAGTCGCTTAAGTCCCCGGGTCGACCGACACCGGAAGCCCCTCCGCCGCCATGAGCTTGAGAGCGTTGGTGGTGGGGCAAGGGCCTAAATGATAGCGATAAGTAAAATGTAATTCTGGTGCATCGGCCCGGACCTCGTCACGAAAGTGCCCATTGAGAAGTTGCGGGAAATCTCGTTCCAAGTGAGTCAATTCCAAATCGTGAGTTGAGATCAGTCCGACCGCGCGGGTGGACTTCAGTAAGGCGCGGATGACGGCTTGGCTCCCGATAAGACGTTCGCGATTGTTGGTGCCGCGAAAAATTTCATCAATGAGATAAATCAAAGGTTGGTGGCTAGCGGCCTGGGTGAGAACCAAGCGCACGCGCTTAACTTCATAGTAAAAAGAAGAGTAACCATCTTCGAGTGAGTCACGAATTTGCAAGCAGGTGAGGACCGGAGCGAAATAGGTTTTAAAGTGTGATGCAAAAACCGGCGCGCCAATCATGGCGAGGTGTTGGTTGAGGCCCAGGGTGCGCAAAAAAGTCGACTTCCCCGACATGTTTGAGCCGGTGATGAGTACTAGCGACCGGGGCGGGGCTAGAATAAAATCATTGGCCACCACTTGTTCACGATGAATCAAGGGATGGAATAAACCCTGAGCCTCGATTTTGTTGGCGCTTTGAAACTCAGGAAAGTGGGGGCTCTGATAGGTGTGAAGCAGAGCCAATGACCCCAGGGCTTCAAATTGCTCGATCTCCTCGAGCGAGTGTTTCCACTCTGCAAAGTTCTTTTTTCGCCAACGTTCGAGGAGTCCAGCCCAAAGGTAAGTCCAGGGGAACACCGTATTGATCACCAAAAATACCAGCGGGTGCGCTTGGACGCTAAGGCAACTCAAGAGAAAGTTGAGCCAGCGCAGTTGCTTCAGAGGTTTCAGGCGCCCCGTCACTGGCGCCAATTCCTGGGTCAGCTGGGGATGGCGCTCAAACCACTCGTACACCGGCAAAAGCGCTTCGAGATAGTGACTTAAGGCCTCACCTTGTGAAAAGCCCTTGGCGGCCTTCCCGAGGCTTGCCAAACTAAATAGAAAATAAATTCCCAGCGCCAATTGCGGAGGGAGCCAAGGGTGCCCACTCAGCCAGGCAACGATAGTGGCCACCAGCAAGGGGTAAACAATCAGGTGCAAAACCGCTAAGGTGGCAAAGCCAGGGGCGGTGAGTGGTCGTTCCAGTTCCGTGATGAGCAATCGAGTATTCGGTTGAGTTTCACCACTTTGTCCAAGAAGTAAGAATCGCGTTACCGGCCAGTGATTGGCGCTCAAGCGTTTGAGCAGTTGCTGGCGCTCCCGAATCTGAGCCTCAGTGGTCAAGGGAGTGACGAGCAGCCGCACGAGCCGCTGGAACCCTCCGGTGGTGAAAGTCTCATCGACTAGAGTCAGCAGAGAATTTTGCCCCAACAAGTGAAGATCCCGAGCCAAGATTTCTTCTTCGGGTGTCAAGGGTGGGAGAGGGTTCTTTGCCGCTTGGAGGTGTTGCACCTTTCCTGATAGGCGAGTCATTTGCCTTAACAGGTGGGTCTTCCAGGTTTGCATGCGACGCTGGGACAAACGAATTTTTCGAGTCTTAGCGACCAAAAAAGCAAACACCACTAAGCCGAGCAGAAAGGCCACGCCCCATTGCCGATACTCAGGGCCTGAGGCAATCACCAGCCCGATGACCATAGTGATGGCAGCGACGCTCAAGCGTCCATTTAACAAATGTCCTAAGCGAGTTTCATTTTGATGGAGTTTGGCTTCCAGGCGAACCAAACGTCGCGCTAAGCGCTGTTGGTGAGAGTCAAAAAACTTTTTAAAGGTGCCTTGCATGGGGCTCGTCTTTCGTACTCGCAATCCTTAAGCAGAGCGGGTGGACTTTTGTTCGGTATCAACGATGAGTTTTAGGCAACGAAAGGCTTCTTTGTTGTAGGGCTGCCCTTTCACAAATTGAATGTAGTTGAGGGCTTCGCGCGGCGGTTTGGGCTCCGGGCAATTGGGATTAGCAATCGTGAGATTGACGAATTCATCAGCCAGCGCCACGATACGGGCAAAGGGGTGGGTCTTAATGTCGCGCAGCTTTTGCGGAAAACCAAGGCCCATGGTGTTTTCGTGGTGCTGATAAATCATGGCCACGATATCGTCGGGGACCAGGCCAAGACCGGTTGCCATTTCCATGCCTTTAAAGGGGTGAGTTTCGTAGAGCTGGGTTTCTTCAAAACTCATCAGTGCTTTGGGTTTTTTCAGGAGTTCCGGCGGGAGGGCTTTCTTGCCGATGTCATGGAGCAGTCCTCCGAGGGCCAGTTTTTCCATCGTGCCTTTGCCTTGCCACTTGTGAGCCACGCCGATCATGGTGGCCACTGCACTCACGGCCACGGAGTGGCGCATGACTTCATCCGAACATTGATTGAGGCTATCCATCAGCGACGAGATCCGACTGTGAGTTTCAACGAGTTGATAGGTGACTTCGGCAATTTGTTTGGCTTGGCTAAACACCACGCCGTCGAGCCCCATGTGCTCCAAATGGCGGAACATGGTGTGGGCTGCGGCCGTCACCACTTGGGTCTTGGTCCCGCTATCGACATCGCTCTTGTTGAGGATGATGCCGGCGAGCTGAATCGTCTGGTTGGAGAGCTTATGGTAATCCTTTTTCTCGATCCACAGATAATTGACGTCTTTGTTTTGATAGGAAGCGAGTTGGTCCTTTTGCGTCTTGGTCCCTTGCTTCGCGATCAGCACGAACTTGCCCTCGCTGAGTTTGACGTAAATGTCGACCGGTACGACGAGGCCGCTGATAAATTCGTCAATGAGAATGGGCACCATTTGTTGTTCGTTCATACTCTCTTCTTTTCGGAAAAATCCGGGTTCCAGTGAAGGTTTAAGATCCTCATGACGCCCTGATTTGGCCCTTTACCTCGACCAAGGGTGGGCTATACTGAGCCCTCCAGGAGTCACGATGGCATCGCCCTTAATTGTAGAGCATTTGATCAAAGAATACGGAGCACTCCGGGCGGTTGATGATGTGAGCTTCACCCTTGAGCCCGGCGAGGTCTTTGGGCTGTTGGGTCCTAACGGTGCCGGCAAGACGTCGATCATCTCGACCATCGTCACTCTGGAGCGGCCCACGGCGGGGAGTGTGAGGGTGTTTGGCCACGATGTCACTCGTGAGCCTCGGGCGGCTAAAGTGGCCATCGGATTTGTTCCCCAAGAGCTGGTCAATCATGGTTTTTTTGATGTCTCCGAGGTGTTGAGTTTTCACTCGGGCTATTATGGCTTGGCCCACAATCGCGAGCGGGAGGACTATCTGCTGGAGCGCCTGGGGCTTTGGGAACATCGTCACAAAAAAGTGAAGCAACTCAGCGGCGGAATGAAGCGGCGACTTTTGATCGCCAAAGCCCTCGTGCACCGCCCGCGGCTGCTTTTACTTGATGAGCCGACCGCGGGAGTGGACGTGGCGCTGCGCGAATCGCTTTGGGAATTCACCCGGGAACTACGAAGTGAAGGATTAACCGTGCTCCTGACGACTCACTACTTGCAAGAAGCTGAGGAGTTGTGTGACCGAGTGGGAGTGATCCACCAAGGTCGGCTCAAACAAATTGGCGACACCCAATCTTTGATTGCCAGTCTCACTCACCGCCAAGTTTGCGTTCAACTGAAGGAAGCACGCTTGCCACTTTCACACCCCTTACTGACGCGCCAACAAGGGTGTTGGCTTGAGTTTCAGCTGCCTTACAATCAAAACTTGGGGAGCCTTTTGCTCGAGGCGGGCCTGGAACTCAGTGCTTTGAATGATCTGCGGATTACCGAAGGAACACTTGAAGAGGTCTTTCGTTTGGTCGTCGGAGGTAAAGTGTGACGCCCCACCTGCGCTGGACTCCCTTTTGGGTGTTGTTTCGACGTGAGATCAAGCGTTACTTGAAGGTTTTAGTCCAAACCATCTTCGCGCCCATGATTAGCTCAACCCTATACTTGCTGATTTTTGGCGTGAGCCTCGGCTCGCAAGTGACCGTACCCGGGGGAATCAGCTATTTGGCTTTCTTGATTCCCGGCCTGGTGATGATGAGTTGCTTGAACAATTGTTTTCAAAACAGTTCCAGCTCCATCGTGAGTGCCAAATTTGCGGGCGACTTGGAAGACCTCAAAGTCGCACCGTTAAGTCACACCCAAATGCTATGGGCTTTTGCTTTTGGCGGCCTCACCCGCGGACTGACAGTGGGAACTATTACTTTTTTGGTCGGCGAGCTCTTTTTTTACCTCACCACCGACCAGTGGTTGGGGATTGCCCATCCGGGTTGGTTGTTGTTTTTTTTGACTCTTGGGGGGCTGACCTTTGCAAAGATTGGGGTCTCCGTGGCCTTTTGGGCGGAGTCGGTGGACCAGTTGAGCGCAGTGTCGAGTTTTGTGTTGTTGCCGCTGCTCTACCTCGGCGGGGTCTTTTTTTCGGTTGAAAATCTGCACCCGCTTTGGAAGAGTGTGTCCCATGCCAATCCACTGCTGTACTTAATTAACGGGGTACGGTACGGGATACTTGGCCAGGCCGATGTCGCAGTCGGCACGGCAGCTCTGGTGGCGGTGCTGGCTTTGGGTTTGTTTCACTTGTTGGGTCTGTGGAGCCTGCGTCGAGGCCCCTACGGGCGATGGTAAGAGGAGTGTTGGGCTGTGTTTGATCAACTTCAAGATAAGCTACTGGCCAGTCTCAAGAAAATTCGCGGACAGGGGCGAATCACCGAACAAAACATTCAAGATGCGCTTAAGGAAATCCGGCTGAGTCTGCTTGAAGCCGACGTTAACTTTAAAGTGGTTAAGAATTTTATTGATCGAGTGAAGGCCAAGGCTCTCGGCCAAGAAGTCCTGGGCAGTCTCACCGCCGGACAGCAGTTTGTTAAAATCGTCCACGATGAATTGGTTCATGTTTTAGGAGATGCGGCCACCGAGCTCAATATTCGCGGCAACCCCGGGGTGATTTTTCTGGTGGGCTTGCAAGGGACCGGCAAGACGACCACCTCGGCCAAGCTCGCCCTTTACATTCGACAAAAGCTCGGCAAAAAACCGGGCCTGGTGCCGGTGGACGTTTATCGTCCGGCCGCCATCGAGCAGTTAAAAACCTTGGGTAAGCAAAACAATCTGCCGGTATTTCCCTCGGATCCCACTAAAAAACCCGAGGAACTGTTGGCGTCCGCCCAAGCTTGGGCCACCCAAGAGATGATCGATGTCGTCATCGTCGATACCGCTGGCCGCCTGCAAATTGACGAAGATTTGATGGCCGAACTCAAACGGCTGAAGACTGTCTGGGAGCCCAAGGAAGTCCTGTTGGTAGCCGACGCAATGTTGGGTCAACAGTCGGTCAACGTGGCCGAAGGTTTTCACCAACAACTGGGACTGACGGGCTTGGTGCTCACCAAAGTCGACGGCGATGCCCGAGGTGGAGCGGCCCTGAGTATTCGTGAGGCCACTGGAGTCCCGATTAAATTTTTGGGCATCGGGGAAAAAGTCTCCGCTCTCGAGGTTTTTCATCCGGATCGGCTGGCTTCGCGCATCCTCGACATGGGTGATGTCCTGAGTTTGGTCGAAAAAGCTCAAGAAGTGATTGATGAAAAGTCCGCTCTCGAGTCGGCGAAAAAGATGGCCAAGAATCAGTTCACCATGGAGGACTTTCTCGGCCAAATTCAAACCATGAAAAAGCTGGGTTCGATGGAGAGTCTACTTAAAATGATCCCCGGGGCAGGGCAGATGATGAAGCAAATGAAAGACATGACCCCGCCCGACAAGGAACTCAAGAAAATTGAGGCCATCATTCGTTCGATGACCCCTAAGGAGCGCGCAAATCACAAATTGCTAAATGGTTCTAGGCGGTTAAGGATTGCCAAGGGCTCGGGTACCGAAGTCAAAGACGTCAATCGGTTCGTTAAGCAATTTGAATCAGCACAAAAGATGATGTCCCAGATGATGAAAATGGGTTTGGGCCGGGGCGGCGGGCGCATGGGATTCCCCTTTTAAATGGGGCTCTCAATTGCCTAAAACGTAAATTCTTTTCAATCTTTACCCTTGCGATTCAACTTTAAAACGAGTAAATGTCTAGGGCTTAGACCGCCTGCGATAGGCTAATGGAATTGGCAAAGGAGCTCTCTCAATGGTCGTGATTCGCTTGAATCGTATTGGAACTAAACATGCCCCTAAGTACCGCATCACGGTGGCTGATCAACGCCGTCACCCGCAAGGTCAGTTCCTGGAAGTGGTTGGGCATTACAATCCCAAAGCTTCGGGCAAAGACAAGAGCCTGGAAATGGATTTGGCGAAGGCCAAAGAGTGGATCCGCAAAGGTGCGCAGCCGACGGAGCGGGTAAAGAGTCTCATTCGCAAATTTGAAGCGGGACAAGGGAAAAATTAACATTACTGGTCGGTGATGATTGGCTACACTGACCTCGCTGAAGTGGATCTGAGTCAATTGCGTGTGAGGTAAAGATGGACCATTCAAGTTTGAAAGATCTCGTCGAATTCATGGCCAAGAGCCTGGTCGACAAACCCGAAGACGTTGAAGTAAATGAAATTGTGGGAGAGCAAACCACAGTGGTTGAACTCAAGGTCGCTAAAGAGGACCTGGGAAAAGTGATTGGAAAACAAGGTCGGACCGCTCGCAGTATGCGGACTATTCTCAACGCTGCCAGCACGAAGCTGCAAAAGCGCAGTGTTTTGGAGATTGTTGAGTAAAACGATTCGACCAATTGGATTTGAGATAGAAGCGGCTGTGGGGGACCACGGCCGTTTTTTTTGCCATAAAGGGATGATGTGAAACCGAATAAGCTCTCAGCCCACCCACCCCAAGACGCCCAAGCCCGCGGTTTGCGCCAGGTGGGGAAGATCAAAGATGCCCACGGCATTCGGGGTGAGCTTTTTGTCTTGGTCTTCTCGGGCGACGTCAGTTGGCTCAACCAACTGGAGCAACTTCATTTGTACTCACCAGCTCAAGCCCAATGGCTTGAGCTCACACCTGAGCGCGTTCGTCCCCACAAGCAGGGCTTTATCGTCAAGTGCGCTGAGCTGAGCGATCGCAACCAGGCCGAGGAGCTCAAGGGTTGTGAGTTTTTTATTCCTGAGACTTTCTTGGTTTCTCAACCTGGGCAGGCGATTTACTTGGCCGAAATTGAGGGTTTTCGAGTGATTCAAACGGGGCGGGGTGAAGTGGGCCGGGTGGTGGGCTTTTCCGGCAATGGTGCCCAAGATTTGTTGCTGGTTGAAAATTCACGAGGCCAATTCGCGGTTCCCTTTGTCAAAGAACTGGTCATCGCCATTCGGTATGCCGAACGCGAAATCGAAATGGACCTGCCCGAAGGCTTGGTGGAGTGAAGCGATGACTCAAGGGCTGCGGCGGTTTAATGTCCTGACGATTTTTCCCGAGATGATCCGCGGAGCACTCCAGGAGGGCTTAGTTGCGCAGGCCTTTGCGGCCGGCAAGGCGGAACTTCATTTGATCAATCCGCGGGACTTTACTCATGATGTTCATCGCACCATCGACGATCGCCCGTTTGGCGGAGGCGACGGGATGGTGATGCTGGTGGAGCCCCTGCAGGCGGCCTTGCAGTCGCTCGGTCCCCAGCGAGGCAAAACCGTGTATTTGTCGCCCCAGGGAACGCCCTGGACTGATCAAATGGCGCGGGCGTGGTCCCAGCAGACGGAGCCGGTGACCTTGGTTTGCGGGCGCTACGGAGGGATTGACCAACGGCTGATTGAGCTGGAAGTCGATGAGGAAATCTCCCTGGGTGATTACGTACTCAGTGGAGGCGAGCTAGGGGCCTTGGTGGTCATCGACTCGATCGTGCGGCTGCTTCCGGAAGTCTTAGGCAATGCCGAGAGTACCGAAGCCGAGAGTTTTGCCGATGGATTGCTGGAATGTCCGCTATTTTCACGGCCACGAGAATTTCAAGGCCTGCCGGTTCCCGAGGTCTTGTTGAGCGGTCACCATGCCCGAATTGAGGAGTTTCGCTCCGACGTGGCCTGGGTACAAACTGCACTCAAACGGCCGGACTTGTTGCAGTCGCAACTGACGGCCCAGGCCCAGCTCCTTAAAGCCCTCCCTCGGTTGACTCGACTCTCGCCGGCCGAGTTGAGGGCCTTGGGATTGGACCCATGGGCTCTTGAGAATTTGGTTGCCAAGCTCAAAGCCGGACTATTATGGAATCGCAGTGAGGTGAGTGAGTCGTGAGCGGAACGGGACACAAACTTGGGATCAACATTTCGGTGGGGCTCGTGCACTGGCCGGTGCTAGATAAGCCCGGCAACATCGTGGCCACGAACGTGACCAACTTCGACATCCACGACATTGCCCGCGTTTCCCGTTCCTACGGGGTGAGCCAGTATTTCATCATTCACCGTCAGCGCGAACAGCTGATGTTTGTCAGTCGCATCTTGGACCACTGGAAAGTCGGCTATGGGTCCCGCTGGAACCCGAACCGCGGCACCGCCCTCAATGTGGTGGTGCTTAAGGAGACAATCGAAGACGTGCTCAAGTCCTTTGCCGAAAAGCCGGTCGTGATTGCCACGGCGGCCCGCGAGTTCCCCGGGGTCCCTCGGGTGACCTTTCGGGAGCTGAGGGAAAAGATGCACCGGGAGCCAAAAAGGCCCTATTTAATGTTGTTTGGGACCGGGTTTGGAATGACCGAAGAGGTGCTTCAAGGCTGTGACCTACTTTTGGAGCCGATTTGGGGGGCCGCAGAGGATAACTTTCGGCATTTGCCCGTCCGTTCGGCCGTGAGTATCTGTCTTGACCGACTTCTGGCAACATGGTAACCCTACACGTTCATTGATTTTTTTGGAGTAGACCTATGGACATCGTTCAACGCTTGATGCTGAATCGGACAAAAATGAAGAAATTCCCGCAGTTTGCGCCCGGAGACACGGTGGATGTACATGCCGTCGTGAAAGAGGGTGAAAAGTCGCGGGTGCAGGTATTTACCGGTGTGGTCTTAAAGATTCAGGGACGGGGTACGACTCGTAGTTTTACCGTGCGCAAGATTTCTGCTGGCGTGGGTGTCGAGCGGACCTTTCCGTTTGCGAGTCCCGCAGTTGATAAGGTTGAGGTGGTAAGTCACGGTAAAGCCCGTCGCGCACGTCTGCATTACTTGCGGGGTCTTAAGGGTCGCGCTGCCCGTTTGACCATGGAACGCGTAGCTGACGAAGTAGGGACCACTGGTGAAGAAGGTAGCCCGGCTGCCGCAGCATCAGCTCCTAAAGCCAAAAAAGAAGCCGCTCCCAAGAAAAAGTAACCGGGAGACTGGTGATTAAGAAAAGAAGCCGCCAATCGAGCGGCTTTTTTTTTGCCGAAGACGGCAGCCTGAGAAATGGTTAACTCGATTCGATAAGCCAAGCCTGCGCCAGATGAGGGGACTTTAAATGGCCGCAACTTCTAAGTTAGGTAGCAAGAAACCCAAGACCATCTATGAAAAGTACCCATGGCAAAATCTCACCAGCCAGCGGCCCATCATCGGTGTTGATGAAGTGGGGAGAGGCTGTCTGGCTGGCCCGGTCTATGCCGCCGCCGTGGTCCTTAATGAGCAGCGCCCTTGGCAGCATTATACCGATTCCAAGTTGTTGTCCGAGGCCCGGCGCGAAGAATATGCGGTGCAAATTCTTGCTGATCATCGTGTGGGTATCGGGTTTGCGACGGTGGAAGAAATCTCGCAACTCAATATTCTTCGCGCGGCACTGCTGGCGATGAGACGCGCCGTCGAGCAACTTGAACTGCGAGGTGGTCATGCCCTGGTGGATGGCAATCAAGCGATCCCGGGCCTGACGGGTTACTCGCAAACTCCGCTCGTCAAAGGGGACCTACGCGCCGAACCCGTTGCCGCAGCATCCATTGTTGCAAAAGTGACGAGGGATCGACTGATGAAGTCTTTGAGTGCTGAATTTGCGGGCTATGGGTTTGAGGTGCACAAAGGGTATGCGACACCGGAACACAAACAAGCGATTCAGAGGTTGGGACCCTGCGCTCTTCATCGTCCAACCTTTGCCGGCGTCCGTGAGTACCTCAGCCTCGGAGCGGCTCGTCTCTAAGCAAGAGCGAGGTCTTGGAGCCGAAAACTTAGTTGAGCAAATTCTCGTCTCGCGAGGGTGGCGGCCGCTGCGACGTCGGTGGCGGACACCTTGGGCTGAAGTGGATGGAGTCTATGATCGTAAGGGCGCCCTCCTGTTGGTTGAAGTGAAGGCTCGTTCGAGCCTAGAACACTTAGATCGGATTATCAGCTGGCACCAACGCCGACGCCTCCAAAAGGTGTGGCAAAACTTAGTTGAAGCCTATCCCCAGCGGCGAGTGGACTTTTGCCTGGCGGTGGTCTTGCCGGACGGACAGATCCATTGGGATCGCGATTTTTTGACCTGAGTGACGCTCTGCGAGTTATTGAGTCTCGACCTCATCTTGACACTCAGCGAGCCTATGAAAAACTAAACCAATGAGAGATCTCAGCTTCCGAGCTTTGCTGGTTTTTTTGGTGATAGGGATTGGGCCGCAGGGGGCTTGGGCTCAGGCCGTACCCGGACAAAATCCACCCGCCACTCCGATGAAAGAATTTGTAACGGCCTGCACCTACGGTGTGCTAGCAGGAGCACTGGTGGGTACCGCCACCTTGGCCTTCGAAGACAAGCCAGGAGATAATCTCCAAAATGTTGCCCGAGGGGCTTCGATCGGGCTTTATTTAGGAATCTTGTTGGGCCTCTATGTGGTCTACATCGTTCCGGACCAACTCGAAAAAGAAAAACTTGATATGTACGAAGAGCAAGGGCTTCCACCGCCAGAGGGGGCTTTGCCACGTCTCAATGTGTATCCGTTGATTTCGCAAAACAAAGTTGACGGTGCGGCCGCCACTTGGCGGGTCCTGTCCTTCTAAAAGGTGCCTGCTACTTTTTGTTCGGGGCCCCTATTAGTTTGCGATTTTTTCCAAGCATCCGTGTTTTTGCACAGTCGAACAAAAAGTAGCAGGCACCTTTTAGATTACTCTCCACCGAACTGGAAATTCACACCGAATTCGAACTCTGGTTTGCCCTCGGGAAGTTGCAGCTGAGAGAAGCGAATGTCCCAACAGTTGCCGGGTGGTTTAATTTGGGCTTCGTATTTCCAGGAAAAGATCTTGCTGGTGATGCGTGAGTAATCAAAGCCGCCTAAGAGATTAAGATATTTGCTCAGCCAACCGAGTGTGAGGCCCACGTTGTTGGTGCGGTTTGAAAAATCAAGTTTATTATCCTTGTCGACCCGCAATTTGCGAGTGTAAGCGAGCTGGACGAAGTTGCCGGTACTGTCCTTAAACTTGAGACGAGTCGAGGAGTTCGTCACTCGGGCATAAGGGTAATACTCAGCCTTCAAGTGAGTTTCAAGGAAGTCATGCCTCACGTCGAGCAAGCCGTTGATCGTTGACCAGGGCTGGGGCGACGCCGGTCGGTCTGCTTCGTTGATGTCATAGCTTTGCGAGAGTCGAAAGAGCCCCAGGGTGCTGTACTCATCCTGGTCGTTGTGCCACCGCTTGCGGATGATTCGGTTGGTGACCCCAAAATCCACCAGCTGTCGATCAAACACTCGATCATTGTAATCAAACTGGACTTTGTTCAGTCCAAAGAAATCATCATCACCGAGCGCCTCATGGGTTTGCGAATAGGGCTGCCCCTCGAACTGGCCAAAGAAATAATGGTTGGGCCGACGAATCCAGGGAATCGTTGAGTAGCGAATTTCCGGCTCGATGAGGTGTTTGTAACGGCTGGCTTGCCGGTCCTCAAGATCACCAAACACATGCGAAAATCGAGTTTTTGCTCCCACATCAACTTCGACAAAACGTCGGGCCGCCGTGGGGACATAAGTGGAGTCGAGTTCGGCGGTGTGCGCGGTAAAGCGATATTGGGTCTCTTGATAGGAAACGGTTGGCAAAACTTCTAAAAAACTCCCAATTCGAAAGGGAATTGCCAAGCGGGGTTTGAATTCGAAACGATGTCCGGTGCGAAGGAGATCGCCCTTACTGGGCTCAAAGGCCCCATCGCGCACTCGCGATATACACTTGGTACTAGCGGCCGGGCAGAAAAACCCGTCGCCGACCGCCGCTCCGGTTGCCACGACGTCATCATAGGCAAAATGGCGGCGGGAAAAGTGGATGTAATGGCTATCAAAGCCAAGATAAACCGGGCTCCGACCTAAGGGGCGGTCGATCAATGAAAAACGCACTTCAGGAAAACGATGAACCGACGTGCGATTCTCTTCGAGAGGGTCTTCAATGAGTTGATTAATATAAAAATCCACTTCACCGCTGATATGCGCTCGCTCAAAATTCCTGGTGACCGACACGCGGTTTTCTAAGGCGGGTTCGCCGTCGCGATCCAGATCGCGAGGAAAATCGCGGGCGTATTTGATGTCACTGACCAAATCAAGATCGGCCCGATGGGTGATTTGCTCTGGCATCTCGTAATAGTGGTGATAATTCAAAAACCAGCGTTCCTTTTTTTGCTGTACCAGTGTGGACTCGTCGGGTGTGGCCGGCTCGCGCACGCGTCGTTCAAAAACTTTGTCCTCAAAAAAAGAAGTTCGCAAAAATCCATTGGAGGCCTCGGATAAAACATAGCGGTACTCGAGGTGGGGTTTGATCCCGCGTTTTTCGAACTTGGTGAGACTGATCGTCGCATCCTGATTGCGCGCGATGGCCCAGAAATAATTGATCGCAAAACCGAGTTTGCCGGCATCATTAAAATAAAACTTAGGGACTAGAAAACCCGACTGCCGGGCCGATTTAAGGGGAACTAATATCCACGGCAAAATAAAAACCGGGACGTCACCGATGCGCAAAACGGGATAGTCGATTGAAGCATAGCCGCCGATTTCAGCTTTGATCTTGGAACCGGTGAAACTCCAGGCGGGAGGACAGGTCGCACAGGCGGAGTAATAGGCTTGGTCGGCGACGTACTCATCTTCACCGACTTTGTCGATGACTTCTCCCTCAAACAATACCTGTCCAGCTTTGATAAAGCCTCGATACAGGGTGCCGAGATTGGTGTCGTAGTTGAGCTTGAGCCTTTCGCCTTCCGCATGAACTTTTTGATTTTGTAAAATGACATTGCCAGTGGCTTCGACTTCGCGGGTTTTCAAATTTATTGAAGCGCGGTCACATGACAAGTGCTGTCCCTGAAATATCACTTGCACGTTGCCACTGAGTTCAATCGTGCTTTTGACGGTGTCGCGACTCATTTTGTCGGCATCGATGGAGATGCCGCCCAGAGTGGTTTGCGCCCAGGCTGAGGAGGTCGTGCCTCCTCCTAGGCCACCAAGAACAGCGCTGCAGAATAGAAGTACATTTAGCAAAGTGCCTTGGTGGTGACGTCTCAGTTGCATAAGCCACTTGGTGAGAGTTGTTTGCGCAGGGTGACTTTCTTGGTTAGCAAAGAAAGCCGTTTTCCCCGTCTCAATTAGACCTTGGTCCCAAAGACCTTGTCAAATTCGTTCAAAGGCTGGACAGCGCCCAAAGCGTAAACGACGAATCGCCACGTCTCAATTTTGGGCGGGGTTAACCCGCTGTAATTCGCAGGAAATCTTGACCCCTCGGAGTCGACCTAGGTCTAGCGATTGCAGCTTAATAGGCAAGCCGGGGGGCGACAAGAAGGTCAGACCAAGTCGGTTTGCTCTGACAGCTTGTCCGAGGCGCCAGGGGGCACCATGAATAACATCAGTCGAAGTCTACTACTGAGCTTTCTCCTGTTTGGTTGCGGCAAAGCCTTTCAGGTGAGGCATCATCAAGAAGAAACCCATTCCCTACCACCCACACCATTTGTGGGTAGTATCAGCGCCACTCAAGCCGTCGCCGATGGAGTGGATCAATCGGTGGTAACCATCAAAATGATCGACTCGTCCGCCGCTCCGATAGCGGGTGTCACACCTCAGCTGTTTTTTGATGGCACCTTCAACATTGTCAGTCCGTGTACGGCCTCCAATGCCTTGGGTGAGTCCGTTTGCCGACTCACGAGCACTCGAGCTGGGGCGCGTCCACTCAATGTCCTTACCCCTACCGAGTTTTCGGGATCGATTGTGTTCATTGCCGGGCCGCCTGCTACCATCGAAGTAACCATGGGAAACAACCAGTCCGGCGAGGTGGGAAGCAATCTCCTCATCAATCCGGTGATCCGCATTGCTGACCAATTTGATAATCCAATTCAAAACTTGCCAGTGACTTTTACTCCTTCGGGAAATGGGACGGTGGGGAGTTCGCCAGTGAACACCTCGCCCGCCGGTGAAGCCTCGCCTGGAACTTGGAGGCTATCGACCACGGCCGGGCCGAACACCCTCACGGCAACGGCAGGATCTCTCTCCGTGGTCATCAACGCCACCGGCATCCCTGTCGATCCCTTGAGGCTCGTCTATTTTCCGGCGGGCTCTTGCTCAACGGGCGAGTTAGAGGTGTATGTCAATGGAGCTCCTCATCCGCGCTTTCAATTCATTGCGACCAATGATTGTCTGGAATTGATCGACAGTGCGTCGCGGGGGACCTTGCAAGTGCGCTGTGTGGATCGCTCCGGCGCTGCTTTGCCAAGTGACTTCGTGGGGCCCGCCACTGAGACTCTTTCACGCACTCACAGCGTGTGCCGGACCATTCATCGAGCCAGCTGATCACGGGCGATTTCGTAACAGGAATGCCCTTCGATCAGGCGTCGCGTGTATTGAAACCGCGGCAAATCCACTTCTTCACCAATAACTCCCAAATACTTGTGGGTGTAGCCATAGGTGAAGTAGGAGGGGCGATCAAATTCATTGAGCGGCGGTAACAATACTTGGTAGTCACTAAAAAAGCTCGAGGCATTGCCGTTGGTGGCTTGATCCTCAAGGCGAGTGCGCGAGGCCGGGGTGAGTTCGACGAGCGTTTGGCGATCTTTGATGACTTTAAGTCTTAGGTCAACTCGTTCGGCCAACGACCAGGCATAATAGGTCGACTCCGTCACGGTGAGTGGCTTGGAAGCCAAGACTCGCTGATTGCCGCGATCAAAAAGAGTTAAGTCATAATGGGTGCCAGGCGCGAGACCACGCACTTCAAACTCCTGAGGTGGTTTTGCATAGGCTCGCTTGGTCAGGGGGAGATTTCGGCCGTAGTGAACCGTCACACCGTACCAGTTGCGTTCACTGGAAGCGGTAATGGCCGGTGGCCACTCAAAGGACGGCAGCGCAAAGTTTAAATCCTTTCGGAGAACACGAACCTTAACGCGCGCCTCGCTGCTGGCGGCGGTGCGGGGATTCGTCCCGATGAATCTGAGTTCATAAAGTCCTGGGCGATCCACCACTAGCCAGGCTTTGGCGGCTTGAGAAGATTCGATGCGAGCCAAGCTCTTGGCCGGAGCACTCAGGACTTGCCACCGCACCTGAACATCCTCCTTGGCATTGAGGACCTCGGCAGTTAAGGGCAAGCGCTCCTGACCGAGACAATGGGTTCGGTCGCGCCCAGCGCTCACCACCAAGTGAGGAGGGTCGTCGGCACTGCCAGCGAGTTCGCGCGATTCAATTCGGGGACTAGGTGACAGTCGCGGCTGAACCAACACCGCGACGGTCTTTTCCTGAATGAGAAGATCTGAAAAAAACAAACGGGCTCGAAGTAAATACACTCCCACCACATCGGGTTTGAAATCAAGGGTGGGTGAGGATTGATTGATTTCGAGGTGGCTCGAAGAGGGGGCAAAACTCATTTGCCAGCGGATGTGGTACGCCGACTTGCCTGAAACCCCGGCAAGGCGCGCAGCGAGTTGGACGGAATCGCCAAGGAGAATCGTTTGATCCGAGTCGACGAGGAGTTGGACCAGCCGATGCGAGGTTTGACCGACGCGGACGAGATACTTGGCTGGGGGGCTCTGGCGCCCTTCCGAGATCACCACCAGCGAAAACAAGTAAAGTCCTTCCCTGTCGGGCGTCAGTTGCAGGTTCATGAGAGAAGGATCAGCGAGTTCGACCCGGCTGGTGGCGGGTCGCTGCAAGAGCTGCCATTGAAACGTTAAAGGGCCGCCCCCACTCGGATCGTGGCTTCCAACTCCAGTCAACGTGAGAACCTGGAAAGGACCAGCAGCCTCAGGGCCTTCGATAAGGGCCACGGGCAAAGCTCGTTCCGCGGTCCAGTCCAACTCCACCGAGTCGGGAGCACTCCACTGAAGCCCGTCGCTCACGATCAAAGCCAAGCGGTAGCGACCGGGCAGAGTGACACGTAACTCAGTAAAGGGCGAACCCGGTGCGGAGATCATCGCCTGGCCCCCATTCGGAGTTTCCACTACCACCCAGCGAAAGCTCAGCATGTCGTCCTCGGGATCATAACTCTCCCGACCATCGAGTAGGGCCGCAGCTCCTGTCGTTGCATCGGTCGTTAGCGAAAGGCGGGCCACCGCCGTCGGCATTTGGTTGGCCGTGGATTGGTCGTCGTCAGACGTTGAATCTGCAGCGGAAACACCTGAAGGTTCGCCGAGCTCCTCACCCTCCAAAGGCCAATAGTTTGAGTGTGTGCCAATGGGTAAACCCACTTTGGCAGTTTTAAAGCGGCCTGGAGGTGGGGCGGAGGCGGGTAAAAGCAGTGATCTCGAATTTCTAACAACCGTCCCGGTCGACTTAAAAAGCGACGGTGAAAGGGGTTGCAACCACCCCTTTACCGGTAGCACGGGTAATAATCCGTGGGACCCGAGCAAAAGTGCTGTCACTCCGGTGGCGAGGACCGCAAGACCGAGGCCCATCCGCCAGGAAGGTCTGGATGAGGGCCTATTCGGCGACTTCGTAGATTTTGCCATGAACTTCTAAAGTCAAAACCAGTCCGCCATTGAGAAGTTCAGGGTGTTTGCCTTGGAGATAAGTAATCAGGGACCGCGACACAATGATTTGGCCGCGTTCGTTAAAGCGAAGCTCTTGATCAGCCAGAGTTAAGTAAGAGTACTCAATGGTTTTACTTGCGAGAGCCAGGCGATCATGGGAGGGAAGACCACCGATGATTTCCGGGGGAGCGGGCGGCTGTAACTTAATTTTCCCGCGTTGCACCACTTCATTGGAGTAACCACTTTCGATCGTCTGATTGACTTGATTGATGTAAAAGGCCGTGACCACAAAGTAGACATCCACGTCATCAGCAAAGGCCAAGTCGCGAGAGTGCAAAACGCGGCCGTTAATCAACTGCACCAGCGTGGCCACCTCGATTTGAGAATAATTGCCCGAAGAGGTTCCCATATAGACTTTGTATTGAATGGGAGCGGGCGGTGGATTGCCGTTGCTGAGTGTGGTGACCGGATCCCACTCGAGAATGGCCGTGCGGGCCTGAGCAATAGACGCAAGGCAAACAAGTCCCAGAGCGGCGAAGCGAAACAGCGAAAACATGTGGGGCCTCCTTATTGGCAAATCTTCCGGCGAACCGGTTGTGAAGGTTTACTGTCCCCGGCATCACTATAAGCGACGACGCGAAAGTCATAGGTCTGGCCCTTGAGAAGTTGGTCGAGCTTTTGCTGCTGGGCCTCTTTTGCGTCGATAAAGTTAGTGTAAGACTTCTCGTTGGCAGCTTTGACGTAGAGCTTGTAGCCCTTAATTTTGTGGACAATTCCGTCTTGATCGGTGGTGTCCTGGCCAGGCTTCCATTTTAAAGTCAAAGGAAGGGTTTCGCAGGCGTTGGGAGAAGAAACAATTTTGGCCGTGGTCGAGCAACCGCCCAAAAGCAAGCTGAGAGCAGCGAACACGATTGAGGCCAACAGCATAGACATTTGCTTCATAGGTAAACACTCTCTATGTTTGTAGGGTCCGCCCCGGTATTCGTCCCCGAAAATCGATGATTGGAATTACATACGCGAGACGACTTGGAGCCTGCAAGGGCGGGGGGGCGTCTTAACCTAATTGGGTGGCCCTTACCGATTTACCTATGAAAAAATGACTGGGATTACTTGGTCTTCATCACGAATACCCCGTCCCAGTCCGCCGCGGGAGGGGTGTGCAGGTACCCGGTGGAGCGTTCCAAGTAGAGTTGCGACACGGGATCTTCGGGATCGATCGTGAGCGCTTGCGAAAAGCACTTGATGGCTTTGTCCCAAGACATTCGATGATAAAGGTCATAGCCCTCATTAAACCACTTCAAAACCTCCGCCACCTTTTGGGGAGGGGCGTTTTCGCTGATGAGTTCGTAGATTTTGACCGGCAAAACCTTGCCCTTCACTCTCACCCAGTCAATTTCACGGCAAGTGAAGTCTGTTTTGACGTCCTGATAAGTGAATTCTGAAATGATAATGTGCGTACCATATTGCTTGTTGATTCCTTCCAGCCGCGAGCCCAGATTCACGGCGTCGCCCATGACCGTGTAACTGCGGACCGTCTCAGAACCCATGTTACCGACGCTCATCTCACCCGTATTCAGTCCGATTCCGATATCGATGGGGGGTAGTCCCTTGGCGCGGTACTCGTCCTGTAACGAACGCAGCTTTTCGAGTTGTTGCAAAGCGGTTCGACACCCGTGCTTGGCATGATCGGCGTAGAAGAGGGGTGCTCCAAAAAAGGCCATGATGGCGTCACCCATGTATTTGTCGAGAGTTCCTTGGTTGCGGAAAACAATTTCGGTCATCGGAGTGAGGTAGCTATTGAGCAGATCGCTCAAGGCGCGGGGATCCAGCTTCTCTGAGATGGTGGTAAAGCCCCGAATGTCCGAGAAGAACACTGTCATGACGGCCTTGCGTCCCCCCAGTTCCAGGTTTTCTGGATCAGAGAGAATCTCTTCGACGATGGCCGGTGAGACGTATTTTTGGAAGGTGTTACGGAGCTCACGTTTGTTTCGTTCTTCAGTAAAGTATTTGTAGAAAGTGAGCGACACATAAAGAGTCAGGGTGAGGACAATGGGGTGAATCACCGTGATAATGTAGCCATCCGCAAACAGGTGGTAGCGGTCAACATAGTAAGTCGCTCCAAGGGCCAATCCCGTGAGAGCCAATCCCCACAAGGCTCCCAGGCGGGCAATGGCAATGGACAAAATGATTCCCAAAACCAGGAGCACCACTAACATTCGGATGTCTTCGTCCGGATGAGGGCGCAAAAAATCGCGGCGCACGAGATTGTCGATGACGTTGTCGTGGTTCTCAGCTCCCGGATAGTACTCATCAAAGGGCGTTACTCGCAGATCAAAAATGCCAATAGCGGTGGCGCCAAAAACAAAAATTTTATCCTTAACGAAATCGGCTTTATTGACCTTAAGAACTTGTTCCCGATCCCAGCGGCGGGTCTTCTCGTTCCAAATCGTCTGGGTCACCTTCGCGGTGTCACTATCGGAAAGCAGCTCGGCCACACTGAGGTGGGGAAACATTTTTTGGGGTCCCGCGTACTTGATCATCAAACTTCCTGGAGGGTCCACCGGTACGTCAAAGACGGGATTGCCCCCATCGTCGGTGATGGTGAACTTTTTGATCACCTTGGCAGCGTATTTGATTTCATCCGCCAATTCGATTTGGGCGTTGTAGTTGTTGGCCGTGAGGAAGGCCTTAAGCGCAATGGAGGGCATGTAGTGGTCACCAGTGCGGTAAACCAATCGACTGCGGCGGATCGAACCGTCTTCGTCCAGCTGAGCATTAAAATAGCCCGTGTGTTTGGCACTGGCGGAAATGGTGGGGGTGTTCATCACCCAGTTATCGGCATAAGCAATGAGGTTCGGCAAAAAGCGTTGTTTAAAGGAGTCGGTGTATTCGTCAAAAGTATTGTAAGGAAAAGTCTCGGGGTCTTCTTCGGCCTTGATGTGGGGCCAGAGTTCCTCAATGGTGGGATAAAGCTCGTCTTTGGAGCGGACGAGCCAGTTTTGACAGTAGCGTTCTTGGGTTTCACGGATGCGGGCTTCTAAGTCGATGCGTTCCTTTTGATTGCGAGGCTTGGCCGAGTTCTGCCGAATCGCCCGCTCGATTTCACCAAGATGCTGTTTATAGGCTTCACCCATGACCTCAGGCATATACACATCGTTTTGATCAACGATCGCTAAGAAAACTTCTTCCTTTTCCCAAGTTTTAAATTGCGAAGACAGTTCGTAGATAAAATTGTAACAACGGTTGGGATAGCCCACTTGGAGGAGCGCCTGATTTTCGCGTTCTGAAAAGCTACCCAGCACCACCTTGCCATTGTTGCGCTTGAGCGCATCGGCAAAGAGTTGGTCGGAGTTAAAGCGATCCACCTCTTGCTTTAAGACTTGCTCAGTCTCGCTGCCAATCCCAGGCAACTGCCGAATCTTTTCGTAAATCTCGCGGGCTGGCTGGGGTGAATCCTCAGCAAACACCGCATCGAAGGCAATCACTCGAGCGCCCAAGGCGACGGCGCGATCGACGACTTCTCCGACAACCTCCCGGGGCCAGGGCCAACGGCCATGAGTGAGCACGGCCTGTTCGTCGACGGTCAGCAAGGCCACCTGATTTGATCCAGGGTTGGGGCCGCGCTGTTGAAGGCGAAAGTCCACGGTCTTTTGGTGAATCGTTTGGAGAGCCCGAATCAGTGGGTTTTCGGAGCGTTCGCCCACATTAAGATGAGAGGCATTGTAATAATTGAAGGCGACAAACACATAGCTCAGAGTGATGACCAGACCCAAAGTGTAATGAGAAAAGAAGTAGCTCAGCCAAGTTGAGAGTTTTTTCATTCCGGTCTTCCGTTGAGTCTAAGATGTTGGTGGGACTCTCAAAAGTGTAGGGGGGATGGCAGTCTCAAGCAACTCACTCACGACATTGGACTAGATTTCGAAGGCGTGACGGCTTGAACCAAGTAATGGACCTGTCCCCATCCTATAATAAAAGAAGTCGAGTTGGTCGCGGGAGGACTACATGGAAGTCAAGTTCGAGGAGTTGGGCGAGTCAATGATGATCGTGCACCTCAAAGGCCGTATTGATCTTGAAACAATTGAACCCTTTGTGGGCTGGCTCAATCACCTACGCAACCACGAAGTCATCTTTAACATGAGGGAGCTGAGTTTTGTGGGCTCCAACGGCATTACCACTTTTATCGAGTCCATGCGCAATCTCGCGCGCGGCTCGAGCAAATCGATCAAATTTTGCTACGTGAGTTCAGAATTTCGCCGTATTTTTGGCGCGACCCTAGCTCAGGAAATTGAAATCCATGAAGATCTCTATCGCGCCCAGCAGGCCTTTCGTAATCCAACTCCCGCGGTGGGAGTCACGCCCGGGGGGATGCAGCCTTATTTTCAGGCTGCCGTCGAGCCACTCAATCCGGCTGCGCCCGCGGCGGTCACGGGTGAACCGCCAATGGCCAATAATCAAGGAGCGGTGGCAGGCGGTGTAGCGGTGGTTTCCGTCTCTGCGGCTTCGGGATTTATCGAAAACCCAGATTGAATTTCAGCAATTAGGTTTTCAATTCGTTCCATGACTTCACGGCGGGATTGCTCGCCCAGGGACTTTTCGGAGTCCTTTTCTTCATGGAGTTTCACGTTTGAATCGGCCAGCACCTTCACTTGTCCCTCAAGCTCCCGAATTTTTTCGGTGGCCCTAAAACCGCTGCCGTCCATTTGGCTTCGCATATTTTCGATTTCTCGGCGTTGCTCGTTGAGTTTGGTGGAGAGTTGCTGATTGAGTTTTTGTAAGGCGACATTCTTTTCCGTGAGTGATTCCGTTTGTTGGTGAGCATCGCGCCACAACACCTGAAGACTCTCGACCTGATCTTCCAATTGTTTATTTTTAAGACGGAGATCCTCAACGGCGGCAATCTCTTCGAGGGATTGCTCAGTTAAACGGTCGACTTCAAGCGACTTTTCCTTGGCCTCGCGGCGAAAATCTGCCAGTTCCAGTTGGAGCCGGCGAACTTCTTCGTTAAATTGTTTTTCTGAATCCGAGGCGGCCCTTTGGCTGGCCACCAGCTGATTCTCTAAATCCACCTTTTGTTCAAATAGCGCATCTTGGTCCCGGACCCGAGATTCAAGTTCGGCAATTGTCGATTGCGCCGCCTTCAGAGACTCTTTCAGCTGACTGAGAGAGCTTTCGTAATGATCGACCAATTGGCGCTGATTTGCTTCGGCCTCGCGCCCTTGGCGCTGAATGTGATCAATGGACTCGGTGAGCTTTTCTCGAACTGCCTGTAACCGCGCTTCTTCTTGGATGAGACGCTGGCCAAGGACGACGTTTTCTTGCTCGAGTTGCTGGATACGGGCTTTATAATCGCGCCGAAACTTACGGCTTAAGCGCTGCACTTGAGTGCGATAACGCAGAAACCGACCCAAGCGGCGGGTGAGTTGCTCGACGTTACTGGTCAGGTGGCGATTGCGCTCTTTGGAACTGGCGTAGTACTCAGCGTACTGCACCTCTAGAAGCGCCACTTTCTCCTTATATTCGCGCAGCTGATCTTCAAACTTCTGGCGAGTTTGGCCTTGGACCCGATCCTTTTCGCGAAAAACCAAAACTTGATCGGCCAATACTTCGTTTCGCTCTTGCAGTTGTTTAAGAGTGTTGTCGTACTGCCCGAGCTTTTCCTCCACCAAGGAATTGCGGCGAATCGCGACCGCGAGGCGCGCCATCAGATCCTCATTTTGGTGGATCAAGGCCTCAACCGCGGAAGAACGTTGAATATGATCAGGCAGGAAGGTTAAGTCGGGGCGAGCTGGTAACTCTGAGGGAAGAGGTACCTGGTTCACCGCTGGACTCTCGAGCTGACGGGACTTTTCAGGGGAAGCCGGTCGGGCATCCTCTCCGACAAATCCATAGGTAATCGTTGGCTGGAAAGATCCTTTTTCCATCGTCATTGCCCACTCCTTGGGGGAGCCTTTGCTCTCCAATTAAATTGTTTCATTAGAAGACATAGCTTGTCAAAATAAGGGCTTTGGTCGGATTGCTGCGTCGCATATACACTTAGGTCCAG
>JADZEO010000148.1 GCA_020850475.1 Bdellovibrionales bacterium
AGCTCTAATTCGCATTTCCTCTAGAGTCTTGTGATCAAGTTTTCTCGCATCCTGTCGCATGAAAGTATCTGACCAAAACAACAACCAAAAAGCAAATCATATTAAATTACTTTCGGCCGGGTTAATATGTCTGTGGCGATGTTACCGGGCCCTACCAGTTCACCCACACCGCCAGTCACCAAGCCTGGTATGCGGCCGTTAATGCCTTACTAAGTCCGTTCAAGAAATTCAAAGTCGACTACGGCGTTATCCCCTGGTGCACCTTCACCGAACCGGAAGTCGCGCGAGTCGGTTTGAACGAGCATGAGGCGCAGGCCCGCCAAATCCCCTATGAGGTGACCCGCTACGAGATGAGCGACCTGGATCGCGCCATTGCGGATGGTGAAGCCCAGGGCTTCGTCAAGGTCCTCACCGTCCCCGGCAAAGACCAGATTCTTGGGGTTACCATTGTCGGCGACCACGCCGGCGACATTATTGCTGAGTACGTCACGGCCATGAAGTACGGCCTGGGGCTCAATAAGATTCTGGCGACGATTCATATTTATCCCACTCTGGCGGAGGCCAATAAATTTGCCGCTGGAGTTTGGAAAAAAGCCCATGCGCCACAATCAGCATTGGCTTGGCTCGCGCGTTTTCACTCTTGGCGAAGAACCTAAAAGAAATTGGGGCGGCCGACGGGGCTTGAACCCGCGACAACCGGAATCACAATCCGGGGCTCTACCAACTGAGCTACGGCCGCCACAAAATGAACGCTTAGTTTATAGAAAAATCGGACGGAAAATTCAATAGGTGGCGAATTAACGCGGTCCATCATGGTGGGCGCGGGTAGGAATCCTCAGTAGTCGCACGGACCGACTTTTACCCCTGTGGGTTGGCATTGCTCGTGAAAGCTCGCCGGCAAGCGAGATTCATCCGACCAGTTGCCGTTGGCGTCGCATTTGCGGCGCAGGCAATTGACCTGAGGAAGATCGGTACGGCAGCGCTTTTCGCCCTTGGGGTTGTTTTGGCAAACCCACAGACATTGATTGAGCTCAGCCTGAGGTGATTGGCAGACCCATTTGGTGGGCTTGGATTTGGTGCTCGCCACTTGCCGAGCTTTATTTGAAACTTCCGTTTCCCAATCCAGCTTTTCGATTTCGGCTGTCGTCATGGTGTGAACTGGCGTCAGGTAACCGCGCGCCACGAAGTCACTGATTTCCTCATCAGAAAAAACCTCTGAGGAGTTGGCCTCAACCACATAACTTGCGTAATTGCCTTTGGGAACTTCCACCGTTTGGGAGGCATCCGAGTTACCGAGTTGAACAGCTCCGGAGAGCGTTTCGACTTTGGTGACCTGCTTATGATTCACTTCAAAACTCACCACAAAGTCGGTTCCCCGAACTCCGGCAACCGCACTGCGGGTTTTAACTTTGTAGTAAGACGTCTCACTCCCCTTATATTTGTTGACCACTTTGCTGCGGACTTTTCCTTTGATTAGGTCCAACAGGGCCCTGCGGTTCATCTTGCCGGCGTTGAGATCATACTCAACCATCTTTACTTTGGAGTTGGGCTGAACATGGATTTCGTTGCCGTCTTGAAATTCCACCTTTGCCTCGGCCGCAGTGTCGGTGATGAGGATGTCTTGGAGATGAACGCGGGCGCCCTCGGCCAAACTCTCACGCTGACCGGAAGGCCACTCAAGCCACACGGAACCCTTGATTAAAACGGATTTGCCAATCTCCGGACCTCGAGACACCTCTTTGGTGCTGGCTGGAACTCGCTCCGCCTCAGACGCCGCGGGCGGCGCTACTTTTTTGGCACTCGCGCAGCCGGGGGGCCGCGGATTTTTTTCGTCACAACTCGGACGAGCGCAGGAGCGAACTCGTGAACCGTCGCCGCATTTTTCTGAGTAAAAGGTCAAGCCCGTTTGCTCCTCACAGGAAGAGCATTCCAGTTTGGGACAGTCACAAGGATCACCGACTTCGGCGCGCACCGAGAAGCCGAGGGCACAAAGCAGCAGAAGGATGACTCGAGTCACACTCACTTTCAAGGTGAACTCCCTGATCAGGTTAGACCTAGACCAGACTACTCAACGACATTTTGTGGGTGGGACCTTAGACCCAAGTTGAGAAAGCAGCCAAAGAATCCGATCCCGCTCTGCGGCGACCGTCTCAAAGTGAATCAATCTCCAACCAGTCTTGATGAGAATTTTTTGGAGAGATCAACGGTTACCCTGGCTGGATGATTGATTCTATTCGAGGGTGAGGCCGTTTTCGCCATCAAAATAGAGTTGAGCGCCGAGTGAAATGTAGGAGAAGGCCTTGCTGACATCAAAGCCGACTTCGGCAGAAAACGTGAGTTTTTGCCACTCAAGTGTCTTCCACTCCACCCCGCCGACGATTTGCAGCGGCAACTCCATATCGCCTTCTCGCGAGGCAACTCCAAAGGGCAAAGAGCCGTAAGGAGTAAAGTCGCCGTACTCCGTCGCAAATTTTTTGCTAATCAAGGGATGCACCCGAATCGACAGTTCGCCGATGGTTTCGTCTTCGACATCAAAGCGCGCATAAGCAAGACCGCCGGCCACCCCGATGGCGGGCTGACCTTCCACATCCGGAAAGGGAACCCATTTATAAAAGGCCGCCAAATAAATGTCCGTTGTCCCAAAACCCACAACCCCGCGCAAGTTGGCATCGTCGCGAAACCAGGTATCAAAGCGACCATTAAAATTTACGCCATCGTCGCCATCGGTAATAAACTGCGTTTCAACGTTGGCGCGAAATTGGCCCTCGGGGAGTAAATCACCGGTGTCCATGATCGAATACAAAGCATTGGCTTTGACTGCGACCAGTAGACTCACAAGAACCACCAACAAGCGATTTGAGGGCTTATCTAAAATCATCTCCCACCTCTCTCCAGGTCCTGTAGCATCAAATGAGGGGGTACCATAATACTCGCTAAGATGTTTGACAAGGCGTGAGGTTCTTGAAATCTTTAACCTATGGAAAAGACTTCGGTCTCTCTCGTCATAATCACTCTAAATGAAGAACAAAACATAGAACGCTGCATTCAATCAGTTCCCTTCGCGTCGGATATCGTGGTGCTTGATAGTGGCAGCACGGACCGCACCGTCGACATTGCTCGTCGCCTCGGCGCTCGGGTGCGAGTGGAGCCCTGGCGAGGCTACCAAAAGCAAAAGACCCGCGCGATGGCCTTGGCGCTCAACAACTGGGTGATCTCGCTCGACGCCGATGAAGCGCTCAGCAAAGATGCTGCCCAAGAAATTCAAGAGATGTTGGCAAAGGGAACTCTCGATCAAGACGGCTACGAGCTGCCGCGTGTGACCTACCACTTGGGCCGCTGGATCCATCACGGCGGTTGGTATCCCGATCACCAGCTGCGCTTTTTCCACCGAGAAAAGTGCAAGTGGTCTGAGAAGGAAGTGCATGAAAGATTAATGGCCGATAAAGTCGGCCGACTCAAAGGCCCCATTCTGCATTGGTCCTTTGTCGACCTGGCAGATCAAGTTGAAACAATCAACCGCTATTCTGGACTCATGGCCGAGGATTGGGTCAAAACCGGCAAAGGCTTTAGCGCCTTCAATCTGGTTCTCAAGCCCGTTACTAAATTTATTGAACAATTTGTCGTTAAAGGCGGCTACCGTGACGGCATGCCCGGCTTGATCATCGCCATGGCCTCGGCCTTCTCGGTGTTTCTCCGCTTCGCTAAATTATGGGAGAAGAAACACCTGACGGCCCAAGACCCGACTCAACCGAGTTAGTTAACGTCTTTGTAATCGGCGTCGATTACATCATCTTTATTGCCGGAGTTGGCTTCGCCGCCAGAGGCACCCGGCTTAGAGCCACCACCCTCATCACCGCCTGACCCCGAGGATCCCGACTTACCTTTTTGTTTTTCGTAGAGCAAGCTGCTCAAGGAGTGACTTGAGTTGGTTAACCGCTCATAGGCGTTTTTGAGCTCTCCGGCTCCGGCTGTGGTGTTGTTAAGCACCTTGCGAGCCTCGTCGATCGCGGCCTGCACCGGTTTATAGTCGGCTTCGTTCAAATCGGCCTTGTGATCCTTAATCAACTTCTCAGTTTGATAGATCAAGTTATCCAAATTGTTGCGGTGGCTGATCGTTTCTTTCTTTTTCTTATCATCATCCGCGTGCATCTCGGCATCCTTGACCATGCGGGAGATTTCGTCCTCAGTTAAACCCGAGCGCGCGGTAATTTTAATCGCCTGTTCTTTAGCAGTACCAAGATCTTTCGCGCTCACGTTCAAGATTCCGTTGGCGTCGATATCAAAGGTCACTTCCACTTGCGGCACGCCACGGGGTGCGGGGGGAATTCCCACCAACTCAAAGCGTCCCAGCGCCTTGTTGTCGGCCGCCATTTCCCGCTCACCTTGAAGCACATGCACGTCCACGCTGGTCTGATTATCAGCAGCAGTTGAGAACACCTGCGATTTTCGCGTCGGGATCGTGGTGTTGCGCTCAATCAAACGAGTCATGACGCCACCCAAGGTCTCGATACCAAGTGACAATGGAGTTACGTCGAGCAGCAACACATCTTTGACATCGCCACCCAATACTCCGCCCTGAACAGCAGCCCCAAAAGCCACCACTTCATCCGGGTTCACCGAACGATTGGGTTCTTTATTGAAGAACTGCTTAACCGCAGCTTGAACCGCCGGAATCCGCGTCGAACCACCCACCAAAACCACTTCATCAATGTCCGAGGTGCTAAGCGCCGCATCTTTGAGCGCCTGACGACACGGATCTACCGTTCGCTTCACCAAGTCCTCGGTGAGTTGCTCAAATTTAGCGCGCGTGAGCTTCATGGTCAGATGTTTGGGCCCGCTGGCATCGGCGGTAATAAACGGTAAGTTGATCTCAGTTTCTTGAGTTGCGCTGAGCTCGATCTTCGCTTTTTCCGCCGCCTCTTTGAGACGTTGTAGGGCCATTTTGTCGTTCTTAAGATCAATGCCTTGGTCTTTTTTGAACTCTTCCATGATCCAAACCAAAACTTTTTCGTCGAAATTGTCTCCACCCAAATGTGTGTCACCGTTGGTGGCTTTTACTTCCACGACATTGTCGCCGACTTCGAGGATGGACACGTCAAAAGTACCACCACCCAAATCGTAAACCACAATCTTTTGGTCTTTCTTTTTATCAAGTCCATAGGCAAGAGCAGCGGCGGTGGGCTCGTTGATGATCCGCTTTACTTCGAGACCCGCAATCCGACCCGCATCCTTGGTGGCCTGCCGTTGAGCATCGTTGAAATAAGCGGGAACCGTAATGACCGCTTCGGTCACTTCATGGCCCAAATAATCTTCGGCGACTTTCTTCAGCTTGGCCAACACGAGAGCCGATACTTCCTCGGGCGCCACTTCTTTGCTATCGATTTTAAAGGCGACATCGGTTTCGCCCTTTTTTACCACGGTGTAGGGGACAAACTTGGTCTCATTTCCAACTTCACCGTAGCGCCGGCCGATAAAACGTTTCGCTGAGAAAATGGTGTTCTCGGGATTCGTTACGGCTTGGCGTTTGGCGATTTGCCCTACGAGTTTTTGACCGTCTTTAGTAAAGGCCACGACCGATGGGGTGGTCCGACCGCCCTCTTCGTTGACGATCACTTTGGGATCTCCACCTTCCATCACGGCGACAACTGAGTTGGTTGTTCCTAAGTCGATTCCAATGATTTTGCCCATATTATTCCTTAACCTCGTTTGACGTTAACTTTCACAACCCTAATTTGTGTGCCCACCTCAATTGGTCAAGCCCACTGTTTATCTTTTCTAAATACCAAAAAAGTCTAAATACCAAAAAAGCCCTTACCTTCGGCTACGGTCTCGCCCTTAGCCGCCGCAATTTCGCGCAGCAGCTCTTCTTCTTTCTTGCTGAGTTTTTTGGGCATCTTAACCGCTATCTCGACGAACAAATCGCCCCGCCGGTTTCCGCGCAGCGTGGGTAAACCCTTACCCGCGAGCTTAATCTGATCACCACTCGACGTTCCGCGAGGAACCTTGACTGTCTCGGTGTCCACCACTGAGTCAAATTCGACTTCCGCACCTAAGATGGCCTGCAAATAACTAATTTCCATATGACCGATCAAGTGCTCCTCTTGCCGCGAAATTCCGGGGAAGTCTTTAACTCGAATTTCAACGTAGAGATCGCCCTGCGGGCCGTTCAAATATCCGCCCTCGCCTTCACCACTCAGACGCAACTGGGTGCCGTTATCAACTCCGGGCGGAACGTTAATAGACAGACTGCGAGGCTTCTCAACCCGGCCCCGTCCCTCGCAATCTGGACAGGGATTGGCAATGATTTGGCCCTTGCCGTGGCATTCGTGGCAGGTGGTCGCCATCGAAAAAAAACCCTGACGTCGAATGACCTGACCCGCGCCTCCACACAAGCGACAAGGTTCGGGCTGGCTGCCGGCCTGAGCACCCGTGCCTTCGCAAGTCTCGCAGCTCATTTCAGCTTGAAAATCAATTGAGCGCTGCGCGCCCAACATGACATCTTTGAGATCGATTTCGAGAAAGTAGCGTAAGTCACGACCGCGCCGAGGTGAGTTGCGTTGACGGGCGGAGCGTCCGGCCCCACCGCCAAAAAAATCCCCAAAAATATCGCCAAAGGCATCAAAAATATCATTGATATCCGAGAACCCGGCGCCACCCTGGAAACCATCGACCCCGGCATGGCCAAAGCGATCATACCGCGCTCGCTTTTCAGGATTGCCAAGGACTTCATACGCTCGAGCGGCTTCTTTAAATTTTTCTTCGGCCTGCTTGTCGCCAGGATTTTTGTCGGGGTGAAACTGCATCGCCATTTTGCGATAGGCCTTCTTAATTGCGGTCTGATCCGCATCCCGAGTGACACCCAGTACTTGATAGAAATCCGAGTTCATTTCCCACCCTAAAAAGAAAAAGCCCTTCGAGGGCTTGAGCGCTTTCTATTAATGTGGGTTCCGTGGGGCTCTCGTCAAGTCGCTGGTGCGATCTTTTTTGGGGTTGGCTAACTGGCCTTGGATATGCCTTATATACTTGAATTTATTATGTTTTTCGTTTCTATGGCTGGCCCTCCTCAGTTCGCGCTCTTGGCTTTGGCCTTTTCTTCGGCCAACACGGCTTCGACTTCGCGAAGGCGATCGAGGGCTCTGGGCGGTACTTCATCGGGCGGGAAGTTCTTGATGTACTCCAAAAGGACGGCTCTCCCCAGTTCGGCTCGACCCGCGCGCGAGTAAAATCGCGTCGCTAGAAAGTAAACCCACTCCGGCGCACCCAAGTCGCCCGCTCGTTTGAGTAGATCGCCCGCCTTTTCAAATTTGCGGGTTTCGTACATAGCATGGTAGCCCGCCATGTAGGGAATCATCCAATTTTTAGGAAGAGCCGCAATACCTTTATCAAACAAAATCTCCGCTCCCGCGCGGTCATCCACCACAATGCTTAAGCCCGGCGCGCCCATCGTGTAGATGACTTCAAACTTTGGGGATAGATCGGTAATCTCATTGAGCATGTGGAAGGCCCAGCCCTTTTCGCACTTAGCTTTGGCCATTTGCTTCTCGAGTTCCGGAATTCCCGGGAACACCGGCGTGGAATCTCCCAAATCTTTGGACTGACTACCGCAATACTCAAAGTCTTGGATGGTTCGAATCCAAAGACTATCCGCTATGCTGTCTCGATAACCAAAGGTAAAGCGCTCAATATTTTCCGGCGGCAACATCGTCGGCGTGCGATCCTTGGATTCAACCGCAATGAGATGGCCAAAAAGCTGAACCAAACAGAATGCCACCAAGGCAATGACGGGACTTACAAAGCGATCGAGAAATTGGGGAAATCTCATGACACTATTCTGGGGCCTGTTAACCAAACTGGCAACCGACTGATCCGTTTTAGACAAAAAAAGGACCCTGGTGAGGGTCCTTTGTCATCCTAAACCAATAATCTCAATTACAGATCTGAGGTGGTATTGGTCAGAGCTTTATCTTGGTCGATTGTCCATACATCGCGATCAGTGTCCTCACCGTCGATGTCGCCGTTAGCACCAGCTACGAAGGCAACTAAGGTCGGAGGAGTGTCACCCGCAATAG
>JADZEO010000149.1 GCA_020850475.1 Bdellovibrionales bacterium
GAAAGGTGCCTGCTACTTTTTGACTAGAGCTCGCCCCAATTGGGGCGAGCTCTAGTCAAAAAGTAGCAGGCACCTTTCGGTCAGCTGAGTTCCGCCAGGGCCCGGGCAAACAGAGTTTTTGTTGCCTCACCCTTTTGGAGCTTTTCAAAGTACTTGGTAAAACTGGTGGCGCCGCGCGAGGCTTCAATCAATTCATTGAGTAAGTCTTCGCTCAATTCGACACCCTGCTGTTCACCTAATTGCCGAGCATAATGCTTCACGGTTAAGTCCGAATCGCTTAAGAGCCTATCGAGAAGGGGGTGGGGCATTCCCGCAGCTCCCAACTTACGACTCACATCAAGAGCGATGGTCTGACGATAAATCAAGAACAAGGCCCGTAGCGTTCGGGCGTTGACTTCGCTCACTCCCGAGCCGTCTTTCCACGCCACATCTTCCGAAGCAAACAGGGCTCGCAACAAATTGGGCTGCTGCTTCAGCGTCTCGCGATCTTCGCGCCAAGTGCGTGAAGCCACCCATTGAGCGGCCAACACGTGGGCATAGGCAAGCCGAATCGCATGGGCATCCCCACGCAACTTCTGGCGCTGGGAATTGCCAAACTGAGCCAAAGACTTCAGGTTAATAATCAACGGCTGTTGGCAACTTTTGAACAACTCTGGGTCAACAGTTTGGTCCTGCTCGGTTTTACTTTGGTACCGACTCAGGCACACGTCCACCGTCGCTCCGGCTTTATCCGGCAATTGGTATCGCGAGTAATTGGCCCCAGGAAAACGAATGAGAATTTGTCCGCTCTCCAAATCCATCATGATTCCACGCATGTACTCGGTTCCTGGTGCGCCACCAAACATCACTAACAAATCGAGAGCTTCACGAATTTCGGGTTGCACCACAATGGGCCCCCCCTGTGGTCGGGAACCTGCCTGAGGAAGCGGGGTTCGCACTCCCCTTCGACTGATCGGCGCCATTCCCGCCGGATTGTGGTGCGGAATAACCGTCTCTCCGGATGGTTTTTTGTCTTTTTTCTTTCCACAGCCACTCAACCCGCCAATGGCCGCAGCTAAAGCCAAAACCAACCAAATTCTAACCGAATTCTTAAACCAAGCATTCATCTCACTTCCCCTGTCCCCGACCCAATGTGCAAATACATTGCCCCGCTTCAGCGACTGACCTCACGTCAATTCAGCCGCTTAGCATTTCTGCACCAAATCAGTGTGTAGAATTAGTTAACAACGGTGCCGCGAAGTGGCCCTGAAAGGTGCCTGCTACTTTTTGACCAACAGCCGACGCAACCGCGTCGGCTGTTGGTCAAAAAGTAGCAGGCACCTTTCAGGGCCAGTCCAGTTGGACACCGCAAATGCCAGTGCTACCCTGATTGTGGGGGCTCGAGATGGACAATGGCGTATCAGTCGTAATTCCGCTACACAACGAAGAGAATTCGATCCTTCCGACATTTGCTGAACTCTCGCGGGAACTAGAAAATGCCGGTCTGAACTTCGAAATCGTTTATGTGGATGTGGGCTCACACGATCGCAGTCCCATGATTACCTCGCGACTGGCTGAAAACCACCCCCAGGTACAGGCTCTGAGTGTTTCTTCGTCCGCCCGCTCGCGCGCCAGTTTTAGTGAAGCTCTGCGAATCGGCGTGGATCAGGCCAAACATGAGGTGGTGGTTTTTGCTGGTTCCAACGGCCAACTACCGGCCTTCGAAATCCCCTCGATGGTTCAGGCTCTCAATCGCGGACAAGATCTTGTTTGTGGAGCTCGAAAGATTTCTTGGTTCAATCGCCTGCGCCATTCGCTCTCGCGTTTTATGCTCCGCCGATTTTTTGCGGTCGATTTGCACGACTTGACCTCTCCCATTCTCACGACACGCAAGACACCGCTGCGCCAATTTTTGGGCTTGCGGAGATTGGATCGCCTGTTGCCCGTTTACTTTCGACTCAGCGGATTCCGAGTGAGCGAAGTCGACGTTTCGACCCGCAAAGTAACTCCAACATCTCGCCGAGAACCCGGCTGGTTACTCCCCGAAATTTGGCGGCTAAGAAAACAAATGCGCCTGCAAAATCTCAAATTTATTGAAGCCGATAAAAATCCCAAGTCCGGCTGAAGCTCACTGGTCAGCGAACCGTCGCCCCTTCGATCTTGTACGAAGTACTTGAGGCCGATGAGGTTTGGCCGAAGTTAACTCGAGCATCCATCTTGTAATTCGTAGAACCCGAAGCCCCAGAACCCGAGGAGAGGTTCCCGATCGGTGGTTTTGAATCTGGACCAATCTTATAATAAACGGTGACGACGGTTTCGCCACTATTGCCGGCCTTAGTAACGGCTCGCAAAGAAATATCAAAACTAAATTCACTGGCCGTACTCCAATAACCCAGCGTCGAAAGACTTTTGATATTCATCGTAAAGCTTTTGGTTTCTTTGCAATCGACGGTTGGCTGGGACGCGGCCACTTCGGTGGGGTTCAGCCAATTTGTTTTGTCAGCAATTTTGATTTCCAAACTCTGAACCCGACTGTCGCACTCCCCACTTAAGGGGATGAGTTGGGTCGGCGAAGTGACGGTGATGGTTGACTTGGTTTTCCCCGCTAAGGTGGGCTGGGGAATCTTGCCTTTGCTGAGTTCAGTGAACTCAGGGACCCCACCCTCACACCCCAGTAGCGCCACAAAGCCAAGCATTACCGCAAATGAGTTGGGGCGTTTTAGGACACATCTCAAAATAGAATTAACACACGTCATCGGTTCCCTATCGGCAAAGCCCAGAAAAAAGTCCAGCTCCCCGTCCGTCTTGAACTTAGCAAGTCTCACATCGGATCGTTATGCACTAAGGCTACCCAGGCTTAATTTTATGTGATCTCATTTTGATTCAAAGTGAGGTCAGCATGACTTATCAGCGATTTAAGGGAATGAGTTTCTTCAAAGCCGTCCGCACCGAAGA
>JADZEO010000150.1 GCA_020850475.1 Bdellovibrionales bacterium
ACGATGTGGAGCTGGGCTCTGACGAATTGGCTGGAATCATCCAACTCCAAGTCTGGGACTTCAACAACGAAGGCGAAGACTACCTCGGCAAAATTTCCACCTTGGTGGGATTTAACTAACTCAGTTTGCCAGTTTTAAATTCCTACCTTCTCGGCGCTTGTTACCTCTGACTCTGACTCCGCCTCTGTCTCGGACTCTGACTCTGACTCTGACTCTGACTCTGACTCTGACTTTCACTCGGGGTCGTCCGGTTTTGTCGATGTGACTCTCCCTCTTTTTTTTTGACTGCGCAGCGCCTAAAAAAGCGGGAGATCAAACCCAAAAAATCTTGACACAATTTTTTGCATTCCAAAACTCCACCCACTTAGACTTCTCGGCCTCATTCCATTTTTTTGAAGATCCCATTCGTCTGGTTCAATGGTGAGCCTGTGGGGCTCTAAAATTTTGAATTGCAGGCCGTCACTCATCTCGCCCCACTCGCGCTCGCCAAACCTGTGGTAAAAGGATTTTGATTTCGGAGGAATTTTTATGGAGGCGCAAGTGACTGCCCAAACTTTAGAGATGAAAGTCCCACCCATGATTCGTGAGCTTCACGCGAAGGCACTGGCTGCGGCCGCAAATTTTAAGTCGGCTGAAATTGAACTTCTGCAAGTATTAGAGGAAGTCGGGCGCCACCGGGCATTTTTGCGTTACGGGTATAATTCTTTGTTTCAATATGCCGCGAAAGCCTTGGGCTTAAGCGAGAGTGTTGCCTTTGTTTTTATTAATGTAGCTCGAAAAGCCAGCGAGATTCCGGAGCTCAAAAAGGAAATCGTCAGCGGCGCTTTGTCAGTCAGCAAGGCCAAGAAAATCACCGGGGTCATCACGCGCGAAAATTCCGCGGCGTGGATTGAGCTGGCAAAAAATTCGAGTCAGCAAAAACTGGAACGTGAGGTCTCTTTGGCCAATCCCCGCGAAGCGGGCCGCGGGCGAATGTGTTACGTGGCCGCGCAAAATGAGATTACTGAGAGAGTGGTGGTGCCAATCTCTGGGGTGTCTCGGGCTGCAGCAGCAAGCGGAGCTCCAATCACGGACGTTCCAACCGCTGGCGTTGCGGCTCCGGCGCGGGTGCAATTGGAAGTGGGAATTTCTGAAAAGCTCATGATTAAGATTCGTCGCGCTCAAGGACTTTTGAGCCAGAAGCGACGTCGGGGAGCAGGCCTTGAGGAAACTTTGGAGGCGATGGTGGATCTTTATCTATCAAAGCACGACCCGACTGAGCGGGCGAAGCGCCAACTGCTGCGCGGAAAGTTGAATGAATCACCCGAGGTGGCAGCGGAATCATCTAGAATTTTGAGAGAAGAAGTGACAGCGTGTCCCGTCGGTTCGACTAAAAATAAAAGAGCAACGGCACCTGCTGAATTGATGAGTGACTTACAGGTCTTAAGACCTGTAACGGACATGACTGCGTCAATGCGGACACCAGAGCGGCGGTCAGGGAAACCGCCGGTCAGACCACCGCGGCCGCCGGTCAGACCACCGCAGCCGTCGGTCAGACCACCGCGAAGGCCGCTTGCGGCTGCGACCAAACACCGAGTCTATTTGAAATTTGAATCGCGATGCAGTCACATCGATCAACGGGGTGAGCGTTGTACAGAAAATAAGTTCCTCGAGGTTCATCACCTAAAACCACTTCACTTGGGTGGGGATGATCGACTGGAGAATCTCACATTGCTTTGTTCGGGACACCATCGGGGAATTCATTTGGGTTCCTAGGTGGGGAGTGGGCGACTAAAACCGGGTTCTCATTGGCGAGAAGATAGGCGCGGTGGGGCACGGTAGTCCACAGGAGGGCACGGTGGTGCACGGCAGGCCACGGGAGGGCACGGTAGTCCACGCAGGCGCGCGTGTAGTCCACCCCAGTCAACCCCAGGGATGATTCACCTAAACGGATGTAGATAAATGGGAATTTAATTGTTGTCTTAGAGCATTTATTATCGTCTCAGATCGCTTTTCATTGTCTCAGATACTTTTCATTGTCTCAGATACTTTTCATTGTCTCAGAACATTTTTTATTGTCTCAGATTGAGATGAGGTGTGTCTCACCTATTTAAATCTCTCATAAAACGCGAGAAAATGGTGGGAGTGATTAGGGACGGATGTATTCTGAGGGGCGCCACGAGGGGAGTGGCATTTTGGCTGCGCGTGATTCATCATCAAAGATCGTCTTAGCAAGGGGCTTCACTCTTGCGGCAGTCCTATTTTTAATGATTTTGCCATTTCAGAACTGCCAGGTGCAGGCACCTGGAGTGACGGAACTCGAATCACAACAAATGCAGTTGTTTGACCATAAAGTCGTGCTCGGGGTTGCTTGCACCCAGTGCCATGCCCACTTGTTGCCGACACCCAGTCATGGAGCCGGTCAAGATTGCGGAACTTGCCACAGCTTTTCAGGTTGGCCCAACGTTAGCGGCGGTCACAATCCGCCGCCGACGAGCTGTAACATTTGTCATGCCGACAATGCCACCAGTGATGCTTTCCCGCCGACTCACTTCGCCATTGGATCAGGCGACTGTGTGGATTGTCACACCAGCTTAGTCAGTTGGCTGGGCGCGACCTACAATCATTCGCCCATGCCGACCAGTTGCAACTCGTGCCACGCCGACGGGATGAAGAACGATGCCTTCCCCGTTACTCACATCGGTATTGGCGCCGCCGATTGTATTCAGTGCCACAAGAGTACGACCACTTGGACCAATGCCAGTTACAATCACTCGCCGATGCCGACCAGCTGTAACTCTTGTCACGCCGATGGGATGAAAAACGACGCCTACCCAGCCACCCACTTTAATACGGGCGGAGCCGATTGCATCCAGTGCCATAAGAGTACGACGACTTGGCTCGGGGGAACCTATAGCCATTCGCCCGCGCCGGCCAATTGCAATTCTTGTCATGCTGATGGTGCCTCGAATGATGCGTTCCCGCCCACCCACGTTGCCATCGGTACCGCGGATTGCAAGGCCTGCCACACCAGTTACTCGACTTGGAAGACGGCAACCTACAACCACTCGCCGATGCCGACCAGTTGCAATTCTTGCCACTCTGATGGCAAGACCAGTGATGCTTTCCCAGCTAACCACTTCCCTGTTGGCACCACGGACTGTTACCAGTGTCACAAGAGTGTAACGACCTGGTTGGGCGGCACCTACAATCACAACCCGCTTCCGGCGACCTGTAATAATTGTCATGCCGATGGCGCGACCCGCGATGCTTTCCCGGCGACACACTTTGCCATCGGGACCGCGGACTGCAAGGCTTGCCACACCAGCACGACCACCTGGACGGCTGCGACCTATAATCACTCGCCTGCGCCGACCAGTTGCAATTCGTGTCATGCTGATGGCACCAAATACGATGCCTTCCCGGTTGGTCACTTTGCCATTGGGACGGCCGATTGCTTTGCTTGCCACAAGAGCTTCACGACGTGGACCGGCGCGATCTACAGTCACACGCCGACACCGCAAAGCTGCAACTCTTGTCACAGCGACGAGCGTCCTGCGACCGGGCTCAGAATGACCCGCGACCCCAATTTGGCCAACACGAGTCACTATGGTCGGACCGACTGCTACTCCTGCCACCAGACGGCTGATAATGGGGGAGTGGGTTGGCCGTTTAAGCATACCCAGGCTACCGCGGCGAAGGTAAATCACTGTTTGCCGTGTCATTACGACAAGGGCAAAGTGGAACACAGCAACCATCCTAATTACTTCCAACCGCCCATCTATGATTTCAACAATGGGGCCTTAGGCAACTGCTACAGCTGCCCCAATAAAGGTAAATCCTGGGCCCGTTAAAGATCCGGGCCGCTTGAGACCGACTCAATGTTTTAAGCGCCGAAATTTGTTTGCCGCCACCTCTGATTGCGTCCTATGCTGAGTCCACTAACTCACGAGAGAATGCACATTCATGTCAACAGCACCCGAGTGGTTTCAGGCCATCAAGAAAAATTTTTTGTTTCGGTTTTTGTCCTCGATTCACTTGGCCATTCCCACTCTAGCGACGCTCGCAATCGTAGTGGGCTGGGGAACAATTCTTGAGAGTCGCTACGGAGCCAATTATGCCCGCTGGGCGATTTACGAGCAGCCCTGGTTCTGGGTCTTGCTCGGCCTGATCGGCCTCAACGTTTTGTTTGCGGCTTTGTCGCGAATTCCCTACCAGCGCCGTCATACCGGTTTTGTCATCACTCACCTAGGGATTTTGATTCTTCTCGGGGGTAGTTTTATGACAGCCCAGTGGGGAATCGATGGCACCCTTCGTCTTACCGAGGGTTCGCAAGGTCAATCGGTGGACCTGCCCAATTTGGTTTTTGAGGCGGTGAGTGGCGAGGTTTATCGCAAGGTTCGGCTCCCGCGGGGGCTCGCCGTGCTCGACGAGAGTGATTTGGCCGACGCCACTCGCGAGCTGCCCTTTTCATTGCGGCTCAAGCGCCTTTTGCCCTTTGCCGAAGTCGACGTCGAGATGCGCGACGATCCACAAAATCCTCAGCAGGGGACGGTGGTGGGCTTTATGCTTAAAAGCCCCATGTTTCAAGTGGCCGAGTGGCTTCACACTCGTATCCGTCCTGAGGAGCGAATGGGTCCCGCATTGTTTCGCCTGATAGAAGGGGAGTTGCCTGCACCGCAAGCAGTGAAGGCGAGGACCAAGCTCCGTCCGGCTCCACCGTCGTCCGAAGGTGCTCTCGTGGTATTGCGCGTGGCCAACGGCGAATTGGTCAAAAAAATTCCGCTGTCACAGCTGCAAAAGCAGGCTGCAGAAGTTGACTCCGTCAAAATTCATCTGGTCCGGGCTTATCAAAGGGCCATCGTCAGTGCCAACCATTTAACCGAGGGTGACGAGGGAAAGCTTAATCCCGCTCTGGAACTTAACCTCGAGGTGGGCGGGCAAAAGAATCGCGAGGTTGCCTACGCCAATTTCCCGCAATTTTCTCTCCACAAAGAGGGCCTGGGTGGTTTGCGGTTTGAGTACCAGCTCGCCGGCCCGAGTGTCCCTGAGGCGACCGCCCCTGCCCAAGACCACGACGTCGCGGGTGACGGTGAACCTCGCGCGGCCACCAACCTGATCGAGTTTGCGGTCGCGCCTGCGAGTGAACAAGTCGGAGTGCGCCTGTTGAAGGCTGGGCAAGAGGTTTTGCGACAAACCGTCAGCGCTGGCGAAGCCATTCAAACTCCCTGGATGGGTATGGTTCTCACCTTAGGGTCCATTCAGCGTGGGGTGGTTCCGGCGGATCGGGTATTGGAAATTGAACCGCAAGAAAAAGAACCGCTGCCACCAGGGGCCTTGCAAGTTGCCATTGCGGATCGAGGGGCCAGTCGCGAGGTGTGGCTACGCGAGGGTGAATCTCGAGAAGTCACAGTGGGGGAAAGCCCAATGCACCTGCGATTTGGGAGCGACCATTTTAATCTGCCCTTTCGCCTGCGGTTGCAGAAATTTATTAAGACGGATTATCCGGGCAGTAGCATGGCCCAGGAGTATGAGAGTCATGTTGAAGTTGACTCAACCTCGGGGATTCAAGTGATCTCGATGAATCAGCCGCTTAAGCGCGACGGTTACACTCTCTATCAAGCGAGTTATGAGTTAGGTCCGGGGCGGCCCACGGTTTCAATTCTTTCTGTTAACCGCGATCCCGGGCGTTTCTGGAAGTACCTTGGGAGTTTATTGATGTCTCTCGGCATTGTGATCTATACCCTGCATCGCAGTCGTTTAGCTCGGGCTCAGCGGAAGGAATCACCATGAACCTAATCGGACTCTTGGCGGCGATTTTGCTCGCGGGAAGTGGAGCGGGGGAGAGGGTGCTCGCGCAGACCGAGGGCCAAGGGCGGCTGGTGTCCCGCGAGGATTTCACCCAACGAGCGGGTCGTTTGCCGGTCAGTGGCTTGCGCGCAATTCCGGTCCGTCACGAAGGACGAGTCAAGCCATTGAACTCACTGGCCAGAGAAACCGTGTTGTTTGTGACGGGCAAGTATCGTTTTTGGGGACTCGATCCACTTCAGATTTATTTTGGTCTAGTGATTTTTGAGGGAGCCGATCAGCTCGAGTTGATCAATGTGCGCGAGCCAAATGTGCGCTCCGTACTTAAGCTTGCGACCGATCGCCGTCATTTTTCAGCGATTGAATTGGCGAATTCACCGTTGCGGGAAATGGCGATGCCACTGATCGAACGTGAGGAGAGCGGCGGCAAGCCGCTCCGGCCGAGCGAAAAACAATTAGTCGAGGTTTTTCACCAGCTCTGGCTTTTGCAGCAAGTGATCGCGGGCGAGCATTTGTTTTCGGCAGTTCAGTTTGCCGATGCCGCCGCCGAGGGCGTTTCGCCTCACTCGGCGCCAGGAAGTAAGGAGATCTTAGCCTCAGTC
>JADZEO010000151.1 GCA_020850475.1 Bdellovibrionales bacterium
GCCAGGCTTTTACTCGCGTATTGGTGTCGCGACGAGAGGAACTCAATTTGTTTGGCTACATCAAAGCCAATCAAATCGAAGGGCAGGAGTCGAAGGCGGCGAGAGAAATATACTTAGAAAAATTCCATCGCTGGGTGTACCGGGAGCGCTTGAGGGGCAAGAGGCTTGAGAATTTCAAAAATCAGTTTGAGGCTCAAGCCGGACAGCTGCAAGTTTGAGAACCAAGCCGGACAACTGCAAGTTTGAGAGTTCGAGTCACGCCCCCGATATCTTGAGCTAATCCTTAACCGAACAGTATTGTTCTTGAGAATTGTTCCTCTTTCAACTTTTCGTGCATGTGTTGTTGCTTGAAACCATTGGGGTCGCATCTCAACGTATTTTCTAAGGTTCAACTGTGTGGGGCATGCGAATCGCTGAGGTGGTCAAAAACACCACGAGCGAAACCGCGATACTGAATAAAAACGGCGATTGAAATTCCAGCCAGTACTCGGCGACCGGCGTGGCGACCAGACCTGCAAGCAAGGTGAAAGTGGCGACGCGATTGTTACCCAGCGGAGTCCACAGTCCCAGCAAGGTGATAATTAAAATCCCGGCGGAGCCAAACGACGAGGCCAGCTCCAGCAGTTCGAGAATGCCCTGGGAGTAAACCGCCATCACGTAGGCGATGAGGCCCGCGGCCATCACCACCGCGCGATTAATATTGAGTTTGGTTTTTTCATCCTGCACTTGGAATTTGGGAATCAAAACGTTGTGGGCCACCAAGCCGCCCACGGAAATCAAAATACTGTCGATGGTGGAGAGGAGGGCCGAAATAATGGCGCCGGCGAGCAGCGGGACCAGGAACCACGGCATGTAGCGCTGGGCGAGGTGAATTAAAAACTGCTCGTTGTTGCCTTCCATGGTGATCAGCGACGGGCCCATGAGACCCAAAACCACGGGAATACTGCCAAGAGTTAAGTAAAGTCCCGCCCCGACCAAACACGATTTCACGGCGATGGAGCGGGTGTGCGAGGCAAAAATCCGCGAAGCGACTTCTTGAGCGACGAGCGAGCCCAGAATGGGAATGGCCCAGCGATCGGCCCGAGCCCACCAAGATTCACCCGCCGACAAAAAGGAGAGACGTTCGGCTGGCTGTTGGGTCCATAAGGCGGCGACGACGGAATCCACATGAGGGACTGTGTAGGCGAAAAGGACGAGCAGCCCTAAGGTCATCATGATGGCCTGAATGACGTCGGTGACGACGTCGCCCATCAAGCCAGCCATGCCGGTGTAGGCCAAGACGAAAATGAGACCGAGCAACAAGGTGAGATCAGAGGGGAGTTCGGTCGTCGCGGCAACCACTTGGCTAAAGGCGCGCAATTGGGCGGCGGCCCAAATCAAGCTGGAAAAGCTAATCAGCCAAGCGGCGAGGGTTTGGGTGCCGTTACCAAAGCGTTCGCGATAGAAATCAGCGAGGGTCGAGTATTTGCGGTTCCACAGGCGAGGAGCAATCAGCACCCCCGACAGCACCAAGCAAAGTGTGTAGCCAAAGGGGTCGGCGCGGCTCCCGGCAATGCCATCGGCAAAAACGGCGGCCGAAGAGCCGATGCAGGTTTCGGCGCCAAACCAAGTGGCAAACAAGGAAATCGAAATAAGCGAAAGGGGAAGGTTGCGTCCAGCGACCAAGTAGTCTTCTTCGGATTCGATTTTACGCGAAATGAAGAAGCAAACCACCAATTGGAGCACGAGATACAAAACCAGAATGATCAAACTCACCGATTACTTTCCTGGTTGAGGGGTCGATTTGGTCGTTGCTTTATTTTTCTTCGGTTTGTCGATCAGACGCAATTGTTCTTTTATTGATTTCTTAAGTGCGAGAGCGGCGACGGTTTGGCGCTGTTCATCGGGTTGGCTGTCGAGTAAGGCGAGGGCTTCACGATAGAAGGCCCGAGCTTCGCGGCGACGACCGGCCTGGGCAAGGATCTTTCCGCGCTGAAATAGCCGAGTTTCTTTGTGTTTGGCGGTGTCGAGTAAGCTTTGTTGGCGCTGAAGAGCCAAGGTGTAGTGGCGGCGCTTGAGTTCGAAGGCCACGGCCATATCCTGCAGGCTGTTGACATTCCCGAGTCGGGAGAGGCCCGCATCCAGCACGGAGAGCGCTTTGGCGAGATCCTTCCCGAGGTCCGCGTGAGCTTTGGCCACTTCCATGTAAAGGTCAGGAGCGGGGCGTTCGGCCACTTCGAGGGCAACCATAAATTGGACTAAGGCCTCGCGACGTTTACCACGCTCAGCAAGTTGGCGTGCTTTAAGCAAATGTTCGGTGGAAAGGGCTTCAGTTGAAGCAATGGCCCGTGAGGCGGAGTTCATCGCCACATCAAGGCTGACGAGGAAAAAGAAGGTGAGCAACATTCGTCGAATTACATGAACTCCTGGCAAAAGCGATCAGTAAAGGCCAAATAGTCGTCGTTCGAGTATCCGCCGTTACGGTAATCATAATTAGGATGTAATTGCTGCAAGCTCAAAGCCGAATGCGAGGCATTGTAATCATTTGGGTTAGCAAGAAACGCTGGCAGCAGCACATCTTGCCATCCGATTGCGCTCGAGCCTTTGGCCTGATCGTAGACCGCAACCGACATCGCATCAAACTGCAAATCCATTCCGATGAGGATCAAGATGTGATGATCAAAAAAGTTGGTGGGGGTGATGCCGCTCTTAGATCCGCCCAACTTAACAATCATATTTTGGATGACGGCCCGAGAGATGCGGTCAGCGGGTTCACCTTGGTTAACAAAATGTCCGCTCGATTTACTCTGAAAGTAAAACTGGACCGGCGTGGGGTTGGTGATCCGTTGGCCGGGAGTGTCCTCGGACCAGCGATACATTTGGATGTAGGTGGTTTCGGTTGAAGTGATGGCATCTGGATAATCTGAAAAATGCAGACGCAAAATATCGAGGGCCGGTTGTTGCGTGGTGGGCATGTAGTAGGAACTCACCTCGAAGGTGAGGCCCAAACTGGTGTTGCTCGCGCCACTGCAGTCAGCAATGGGTCCTTCGGGAGTGCTCGGAGTGTCGGTGGGTAAGCGGCTGCTCCAGTCACTATTGCCGGCGACGTTAGTTTTGCTTGCTCCACAACTCACGAGGCCCATGGCCAGGACGGCGAGTACGAGCACTTGTAACAGCTGATGGTTCGAATGGTTTGGGATCATGTCCCCTCCTCTCAATTGCTTCTACTTACCTAATGAGCAATCCGGATGCCAAAATGAGACAAAAAACATCAATAAAAACAAATAGTTACAAACGTGATGAGCGTCTCAAAACGAGACACCCCCTCGAACAGGGGATTTGACCCAAGGGGTGTCCCTGATTACTCTTAATAGGCCCCTAGAGGAGGCTGTAACTATGCAAAAAAATATCGGTTTTTGGCAATCTGCGAGTGTCCTAGTCACCTGCGTGACACTTTTTGGCGGTTGTGCAACGGGCGGGGGCGGCTCTGGGGGCGCCGTGGGCGCACTGGCCGTGGCCACGAGCGGCCCCTTGGAGTTGGCCTTAAAGGGCGAGGCGGGGCGCCAGGAGAAGATGCGCTACTATTCGGCGTCGACCGTGGAGAACCACGAAGAAGGTCAACTCACTCGCCGCAAAGAAGAAGCCGTCGAGTTCAGTGTCGTCACCAGGACCACCGGATCCACTCCTGACCATTTGCAGTGGGAAGTTGAGACGACGGAAAAAGATGGAGCAGTGAACCTCCATGATTTGGCCTTCCCGGAACTCAAAGAAGTTCTCGAAATGAAGATTCGTCCCTCGGGCGAGGTCCTGTATGCGGGTCCTTACCCGGCGACGAGCGTGTTTTTTGTGCCGCCGATTCCCTTACCCGGAAAACCAGTGGCCCCAGGCGACACTTGGACACTCGCGCATGACTGGGTCAGCATGAGCAGTGGCATCCCCTTGCGGGTGGAGCTCGTTTCAATTTTTAAATCCTTGATCAAGTGTGGAAGTGGAACCTGCGCGGTGATTGAAGTGTCGGGGGATGTGGGCATCAATGGATCGCTCGGTGAAAAGCTCAAGTTCGAAAGCGAAATCAAAGGTTACCTACTGTTTGCGGTTGAATCGGGCAGCATGGTGGCCTCGCGCATTGCCAACCGCGAGGTGATGGTCACCGGCAATACCGGCATGCGGGTTCACTCCTGCATGGTGGGAAAGATTGTCGAGCCGAGCCTGAAGATTCCTGGCCACATCACCGAATTGCAGTGCGACCCCGAGAAGTTTAGCACCGAGTTATTGCGGTAAAAACCTTGCGCTCGGCCACAACTCCGGAGCGCCAACCTTAGCGGCGGTTGGCTTTGGTGCGCGCGATGTACTGATGCGTGCGCTGTTCGATCAAATCGAGCGGCAGACTGCCACCGCTTAAGATTTGATCATGAAACGCGCGCAGGTTAAAACTTTCGCCCAATGACTTTTCCGCGAGCGATCGGAGCTCGCGAATTTTAAGTTCGCCCATTTTGTAAGCCAGCGCTTGACCCGGCCAACCGATGTAGCGATCCACTTCGGTTTCGACGTTGTGTAAGGACAAAGCCGTGTGATTGGCGAGAAATTGGATGGCCTTCTCTCGCGTCCAACCCATGGAGTGGATGCCCGTATCGACGACCAGTCGGCAGGCTCGCCACATTTCATAGGTCAATCGGCCAAAGTCCCGATAGGGATCGGTATAAAACCCCATTTCAAGCCCCAGCCGTTCGGCGTAGAGCGCCCAACCTTCGACAAAGGCCGTATAAAAAGTAAATCGTCGAAAAACCGGAAGATCCATGAGTTCTTGTTGCAGAGCAATTTGCAAATGGTGACCCGGCACGGCTTCGTGAAGGGTGAGGGCTTCGATCTCGTAACTCGGACGGGAAGGAAGATTCGAAGTGTTGACGTAATAAAATCCCGCTCGTGTTCCATCGCCCGGGGGACCGTCATAATAAGCGGTCGTGGTTTTGGGCGCAATGTAAGCTGGCACTTCTTTGATTCCGACCGGAAGCCGCGGCAACCGCCCAAAAAGATGAGGGAGCTCACCTTCCGCCCGCTTAAGAATCCAAGCCGTTTCTTTCAGCAAATCCTCAGGAGTTTTAAAGTGAAACTGAGAGGATTTCCGCATGAAGCTAATAAATTCTTTCAACGTCATCTTAGCCTGGGGAGTTTTCTTGATGACTTCCAACATCTCGCTTTGAATACGCTCGACCTCTTGGAGCCCAGTTTGGTGGATTTGCTCGGGAGTCAGGGGCAGAGTGGTGTAAACTCGTGCTCGATGGGCATAATAATTTTTCCCGTTGGGCAACTCGCTGATGCCGATGGTGGTGCGAGTGCCAGGAAAGTACTCGGCCTTCATGAAGGCGGCGAATTTTTCATAGGCGGGAACCACTGAGTTAAGAACCGCATCAGCACCTTGGGCCCGCAAAAACTCCTGATCCACCGAGGCCAGTTGCTTGGGGAATTTCAGGAAGGGCTTGTAGAAAGCGTTCTTTTGCAAATCCTGAGTGGTGTGGGGAGTGAGGGCCTCTTCGTAGCCTTGGAAAATCACTTTGGGTGGGGTGATCCCGCTCTTGACCCCTTCGCGCAGGACTTCAATTTGCTCATCAAAGTACTGGGGGATCTGGCGGAGACGAGACACGTAGTTTTCGTAATCCTTTTTGGTCGCCAGCGACATTTGTTCCGAGAGCTCAGGAAATTCAATGTGAAAGCCACTGCGCCCCGATATCGGCATGAGGTACGAGCGAAAGCGCTGCTCCTCGAGACTCTCGGCCAATTGCGTTTTGATAATAAAAAAATTGATTTGTTCGGCTTCGCTCAAAGTCGCTTGGTCGATCTTGTTGAATTCGTCGAACATCTGCTGCACGACCGCCCCCCGGCGCTGGTGATCGGCCAAGCCGGCTTTGCCGAGTTGGTCGTCGTAACGGTGGTCGCCGGTGATGGTGGCAAAAACGGGATCTTCTTGGAGACGAAATTCCCAGTACTTGTTCAGCAGGGTTTGAAGTTTTTGGCTGGCTTCGCCGCCGCTCCAGCCGTTTTTGTCGGTCGTGCTGCAAGCCAAGAGAAAACTCGTCGCGAGCCAAGTGAGAAGCAGTCTTTTCATGATTAATTTCCTTCGGTAATTTCCACCCAGGTGACGCCGTCGCCGCCGGTTTCAGCCGAGCCGGCTGTCCACTTTTTAACATAGACACTGCGCGAGAGATAACTGCGGACCGCGCGTTTAAGCGCGTCGGTCCCGTGACCGTGGATGATTTTAACTCGTTCTTCTTTGTTGAGCGCCGCCGTGTCGAGTTGAATTTCGAGCTGCTCCAATGCTTCTTCGACCACCAGGCCACGCAAATCCACCACGCGATCACTGTCCGTGGGAGAATAGGCGTATTTCGCCGTCTTGCGAATGACTTCAGCGGTGGGGTTTTGGGCTTGCTGAGGAGGGCGCAGCGACTCCCACGGGACACTTAAGCGCATCGAGTTGGAGAGGATCGGGACCTCCCCTTTGCCACTTGGGCGGCCTTGGACAATGGCATCGCGGCCGAGAGTGGCCACAAAAACTCGGCTGCCGGGGGGATAACGTCGAGTGAACTCATCCGGGGTATCGATTCGTCCCCCACTGGTCGCCGGACCGGCTTTGATCACTTCCGGCAGTTGGGTCTTCACTTTTTGGAGGGTCTCGTGTTTTTTAAAAGTGTCGGTCACTTGCGCAAACTCAATCATCCGTTCCACTTTTTGCTCGGCCCTTTTCAAGGCCTGCTCGAGCATGTTCTCTCGTTCGCGTTGAAACTTAAGTACCAGACCCTCGTACTTGGATTTCTCTTTTTGCGTTTGCTTAAACTCCTCTTGGAGGCGTTTCTTCATGCGGTCCAGTTCCGCGCTGGCGCTATCGAGACTTTCCAGCTGCTCCTGAAAGCGCTTGCGCTCAGGGGAGAGATGCTCCAGAGCGCGTTCCACGATTTCTTGTCGGACACCGGCTCGGCGCGCGGTTTGAATGGCCAAACTTTGACCAGGAATTCCCATAATCAATTGATAAGTGGGGCTGCCGGTATCGCTGTCGTACTCGAGACTGCCATGAATCACGCCGGAGGCTTCTTCCCAGCCGCTCTTGAGTGGGCCAAGGTGCGAAGTAATGACCGAAAACACCCGGTTCTTGCTATAGGTTTCAATAAATGCCCGGGCTAAGGCTGCCCCCTCTTCGGGATCGGTGGAGCCGCAGATTTCGTCAATCAACAAGAGCTGATCCAGGCCACTGGCGGTGGTGGCGTGATCCAATACGGTGAGGTGGGCGGCAAAGGTGCTCAAGTGGGCGTCGACACTTTGCGAGTCGCCCACCCCCACATCAAGGCGTCGAAAAAACGGCAGCCGCGAACCGGGCTCTACACAAATGGGTAATCCGCAGCGGGCCATTTGCGCGGCCAGGCCAATCGACTTGAGTAACACCGTCTTGCCGCCGGCATTGGGACCTGAGAGCAAAAGAATGCGATTGGTCTCGTCCAGGCGAACCGTGTTGGCGACCACCTTTTCGTTGTTGAGCGCCAGCAGAGGATGGCGAACTTCGCGCAACTCGATTTGTCCTTGCGAGAATTCGGGAGGCGAGGCTTGCATTTGATTGGCCAAATGGCCCTGGGCAAAGCGCACATCGCAATCGGCCATCGCCTCGCGGGTTTGCTCGATCGGGGAGGCGAGGCCAGTCAGATAGTCGGTCAGTTCCCGTAACAGGCGATCGATTTCTTCGTCAATTTCGACTTCAACTTGGCGCAAGCGATTATTCTGAGGAATGATTTCCCGTGGTTCCATGAAGACGGTTTGCTTGCTTTGGCTAGAGGCGTGAATAATGCCCTCAAAGTGGTGTTGCATTCCGCTGATCACCGGCAACACCCAGCGTCCCTCTCGAGAAGTGACATAGCGGTCTTGCAGAACCTTTTCCAAATTCTGTTGTTTCACCAGGCGATCAAGATGATTTTGAATTTCGCGAGCGAGATTGGTCTTTTCGCGGTAAAGACTATAAAGCCGTTCGCTGGCGTCGTTTTTGATGTCACCTTCTGGAGTCATGATTTGATCGATCGCCGACAAAGGTTCGGCGGCGTTCATCAGCCGGCCTTTGATCTCTTTGACCCACTTCGAATTAAATGGTTCGAGAATTTCGCGCAAAGCAATGGCTTCGATACAAAAGTGCCGCACGTCCTTAAGTTCGAGCGGCTTGAGGGTCGCATTTTTTTCGAGGCGCTGGTACCAGGTGGCAAACAGGTCGAGACTTTCCATGAATGGCCGCTGACCATGCTCCAAAACCGTTTGTGCCTCGGCGATAACTTGAAAGCTCTGATGAGCGGCTTCAGGATTGGTCAAAGGCTTAAGACCACGCAAATCATGGCGAGCCGACTCGCAGGTGGCGAGTTTCTCGAGGCGCTGGAGTATCAACTGCCAATCAATGCTTGCTAAACCGGACACGGTGAATCCATCCCCCCAAACTGATCATCAGTAATAGCCATAAAAGACCCGGGACCAGAAGTATACCGAAAATCTGGAAAAAAGTAGTTGGTGGATTTTCCAGAAAGGGCAGTCGGTAAAGATGCTGCCACTCAACAAACAATGGTGAGCGAGTCATAATGTCGCCGCGCGCGGAGACGGCCGTCGTAAACCCGGTATTGGTGGCCCGCACGACGGGACGGCGAAACTCAATGGCTCGCGCCAAGGTCATGTACATATGCTGATGAGGTTCAAAGGAATTACCGTACCAAGAGTCGTTGGTGACGTTGACAATCACTTGGGCGCCACGATCTGCCAGACCTTTGGAAAACCACGGGAACAAGCCCTCGTAGCAAATTTGGGCTCCGAGTCGGACGCCCTTTTGCTGGAGCAAAGAGGGGCCCGGGCCGCGCGCAAAATCGGCGACCTCCTTGAGCACCTGACGCAAAAACGGAAATTGCTCCGCAAAGGGGATGTACTCACCAAAGGCGAGCAACAGGGTCTTGTGATAAGGAGAATCGATCACTTCTCCCTGGGCCGAAAAGGAAATCAGTGAATTCGTGTTTTTTCGTTGGCGGCTGTCTTCGCTGTAGGTCCCGGTCACCAAGTTGACGTTATGGGAGCGCAAAAACGCAATGAGGCGGGGAGTTGAGCCCGCACTCAGATTTTGCGGAAAAATCTGATCGGGAAAAGCCGTCTCCGGCCACAGCGCAAAATCGATTTGGTCGGCACCGAATTGGTCGAGGCCGGCCTTGGTGAGTTGGGTGTAGCGATTGATAATGTGATCGCGAAATCCCCAACCTTTTTCGGCGTATTGCTTTTCAAGATTTCCGATGTTGGCTTGCACCGTTAGGATTCCCACTTCGCGATCGGGCAGCGGCAAGCGGTGGACCAACCAGGCGCCCACTCCGTTAGCGACTAAGAATAAACAGGCCGCCGCGCCGACGGGGAGCCAGGCCCGAGGGAGGCGCCAGCCGCGCAAGATGGGAATCAAGATCGCGAGATTGGTAAATATCGTCCAGGCACTCAAGCCTTCAAAACCGATCCACTCGGCAAGTTGGTAAAACGGCAGTCCGCTGTACATCCAGGTGTAACCGAAATTCCAAACGAAGATCATCGGGAAGTACCGTTCGGCGAGCGCGGTCAAAACGGGGAGGAGCAAAAGCGGAATCCACGGCGGTAAATCCGAGAGTCGTTGGCGCACCAGCCGTCCCCAAACCCAACCGGCCAAGGCAAAATGCAGGTGACCGAGGGAACAAAAAATCAAGAGCACCAGTAGCGCCACCGGCCAAGGCATATGGCCGAATTCATGAACAGTGTGGGCCACCCAATGAAAGCCAATCAGGGTGAGAACAAATGAGGTGACCCAACCTCCCCAAAAACACCGTCGAGGATCAGGATTGCGCCACCAAAACAACCACAGAGGGACGAGCCCGAACATGGAAGCCCAAGGGGGGAAGGGAATATAGCTCGTGCCAATCAGCAGACCTGACAACAACGGAAGTCGAAATTCACGAAACCAATCCCACAGCCTTGTTCGCATACCGGCTCAAAATCTATCACCTTTGCGCAGGCCCGGCCAGTCGGGTTTAGGTTGAGGGCTGCCGGCGAGTCAGATTCCCTGGCCGGCCTCCATCGACCGGGTGATTTTTCACAAAAAGTGTAGGTATCGTTTGATTTTTCTCGCGAAGTTTCCAATCATAGTTGTGTGGCTCAAATTTCGACGGGCAGGAGTCGCTTTGGATCAATTTCCGCAATCGACAACATATCATCCGCAGTTGTCCCACGAATTAGTACCGATCAAGGTGCGTTGTCCTTCTTGCTACAAGCTTTATTCAGTGGATCCGACCGAAATTAAGGAATCCAAACCGCGCTTTCAATGTGTGTCGTGTCCCACAAAATTTTGGATTGGCTTTCCCGAATCGGTGGGTGCAGGTGAGGTTCTCGGTTTTCCGGTCGAGTGGATCGAAAAAAAGCCGCAGCCCCCGGCTCGCGAACCCGCTGCCGCGCTCCGTCAAGAAGACCGGATCAATGCTGATTTTGCTTCCCCGTCGGTGTCTCCCGCCGTCGCCCATGTCGAGTGTCCGAAGTGTCACAAGTTGTATCCCCGTGGCAGTGCTGAGTGCACTCACTGCGGGGTGGTGATTGCCAAATGGGAAGAGCTCAAGGGCCTCCAGGCCGAAGCCGAGCAAGGGTTTCCGGCCTCTCCCACTTTGCGCAAACTGTGGGAAGAGGTCCTCGCCAACTATGACAGCGAAGATGTTCATCGACGATTCATGGTGGCCAGTCAGAGTGAAAAGAACTTGGTCTTCGCCTCGCGCCAGTATGGACGGCTGCTCGCGGCCTATGCGGGAGATGAGATGGCGCAAAAGATGCGCGAACAAATTCTTGCTCTCAGCCAAGTGAGTTTGAGTTCGCCGAAAGATGCGGAGTCAGCGACCAAGCCGGTAAAATACTGGAGCGTTTCAAGTGCCGTGCTCTTTCTCGGAGCCTTGTTGGTCGTGCTGGGGTTTTTCTTACAGCCTCTGCGCAATATGGTGGGGGTGGGAGTGGCCCTCATCTTTTTCATCCTCGCGTTTCGTACCCACCGTTCCAACTAACGAAGCCGCGATTTAGACAAGTCAGAAAGATTGTCTAAAGTTTTGACAGTCGCGTGGCCATTCGGAAACAGTCTAAGGTTTATTCAGTCCCAACCCGCCTGACCAAAGTCTTTTCGCTGCATTAGGGCATAACAATTGCTCTTTCTCTCCTTACTAAGTGGTAAGTGGATTCCGATAGTTCGTATATGGGTGCCGAGTAACCGTTTATTAGGGAACGGTAGATAAGCCCTTCAGTGGGCACAATAGGGTGGGAAATGGCACATTTGAAGTCGTACAAAACCGTGATTGGCGGCGTGGTGGTGATCACTTCGCTGTTGATGGGTTTTCAAAACTGCTCAGAGGTGCGCCTGCTCCCTAAGCAAGGCAAATCACTGGCCGCATCCTTGGCGGTCCGTACCACCACTCAGTTGAAGCCTCCGGTGGTGAAACCACCGAAAATGCGGGTCTTGTTTTTTGTGGATCAAAGTTACTCCATGATTTGGCAGAAGTGCGATGCCGATTTAGATGGCAAATCACCGTCGAGCGATCCCATCAGATTCAATCTGCTCACTGGGTGCAAGCCTGATCCCGGTGCCGATCAAAACGCCTATCGCTATGCGGTGATGCAAAAATGGCTGGATGAGCTCAAAGCGATTGCGCTTAACCGCAACCCAGAAGATGTCAAAGTGGCCATCATTCCCTTTTCGGGGGGCCACTATGCTCGACCCAATAACCAAGACAAGCAATACCTCAAGGATCGCTTTGCCTTTGTGGATTTACCCAAGGCCCAAGCCTGGCTGACCAAACTCATGGAAGAACATCAAAACGATTTGCAAAAAACCATGCGAGGCCAGCATTACGGCCCCGATTATTTGGGAACGACCGTTCCCCTGCCGACCTTGACGATTGCGACCAGCCTCATTCAGCAAGAAATGCAAAAGCTCAAAGATGCTGATGAGCTCGAAGGAGTTCCGTTTCGTTTTGTGTATTTGTCAGACGGAGTGTTTAAGCCGATCGAGCCTTATTTGGCCAAGGTGAAACAAATCGTTGGATGTCCCACGAGTTGTTCGGCGGAACCCAGCCACCCGGCTTGTCAGCCCTACAACTATTGTTACCCATATTGCCCGAGCACTTATTGCGACGTGATCATTCCTCGGGATTTCAAGCAGGCCTTTGGCGATCCCGCGGTTAACAAGGTGGACTTGATTGTCGACGAGTTGAAACGAATTTTGGACCTGCCCAATCAAATCAAGGGCGGCAAGCTCACCATGCACTTGGTGAAGCTCTCGCCGGAAAAAGTTCCTGACGATGATCGCCCGAGTCCGCCGATCAATATATTTGATGAAGTTTTTAAAGCCTCTGAGAAAATCCACAGCTCCATTATCAATAGTCCCGAGCCGCCATTTTCAATCGTCAATGTCGGCAATGGTGGGTACTCGTATCGCCTCGATCAATTTTATGCCATGAACCTCAATGCCTTTGTGAATGACACCGGTCACTTGGTTGCGGACAGTGATGCCGACGGTTTATCCGACCTTGAAGAAGACCGTCTCGGTCGCAATCCGCGCCATCCACGGACCTTTAACGGCTGCCTGGATGTGATTGATCAAAATCATGGCTGCCGAGTGATGGGTTGTGATGCCACGATCGATTTTGATGGCGACGGACTGAGCCAGTGTGAGGAGAAATCACTCGACACCATGGTCGGGGAAGCAGACTCCGATGGCGACTTAGTGGTGGAGCTCCACGAAATGCTTCGAGGCTACAATCCCAATGCCGATCAAAACATGACCAATGTGGCCAATGATGGAATCAGTGACATGGATCACTTTCTGATGGGCCTAAAACCCTACGCCAAAATCAATCAACTTCCCGAAGGCACTCCATTGATCAAGATTGTAACGGAGTTTTTGGGTTTCAAACCAGCCACTCGTCGCCCGGACGAACGGGATGTGACGGGACTTTACAACATTCAAATTCAAGGAATACCTCTGGTTTCCACTTTGGAAACAGATTCCTTTGACTTGTTTGTGCGCAGTGAAACGGACCCCACGCCGCCCGCGGACCGCAAGGGCGTCGGTGGAACACCTCATGACGAAGACACCAACCAGATCTTGATTCTGGCCCGCGCGGTGGCGGACCAGGATCCCAATCGATTTTACTGGATGATTTATCGCAAGAACGTTCCAGCACTGGATGATCCCGGCTATGAAATGGTCTTGCAGGTCGACTTTGCGGAGTTTGAATATTTGGATCTCGTGAGCCGCAATCGACGTTAGTGGTTCTGCCACTAGGTAAGTCCCGAGGAGGGTCGGGTCTTACTTGAAACGGAGGGGATTTTTTTGAAGAAGAGCTATTACCGTGTGATATTTTTTGTTGCCGGCTTAGGCCTCATCTACGGCCAAGCCTGCAGTGACGTGCGCCTCGTCCCACCTCAGGTGGAACAACCCGTGATTACGGCAAGCCTCAAGGGGCAATTTTGCTCCACTCCGCCGCTGGCCGATGGCGATATCTTGAATGTGATTTTTGTAGTCGATATGTCGGGTTCGAATATTGAATATCCAACTGACGAAACCGGCAAGCGTCTGGATGCCATCGATCAATTTACGAATATGGGTTGCATTGATGCCAGTCAGACGGCCCGTTTTACCGTGTTGGGGTTTAGCGACCAAGTGTTTGGAACATGCACGGCCGAGTCGCTGGTTCCGGCGGCGCAAACCGCCACTCAAGTGGCGGCGCTCAGGACCATTCAACAACGCAATCTCGCCCAGTTTAAGGCCGGGCAACCGCCGACGGAAATGACTCAGACACATTATCTTAAAGGGATCGACTGTGCCTTAGGAATTATTGCTGATCATTATGGCAAGGCGACCCAGGTGCAACGCAAAAAGAACGGCTATCTGGTGTTCTTTTTGACCGATGGCGTGCCGACGGACTTTGGCACCCCGAGTTTTCAAAACAACCAGCGGGTCAAGGACGCTCTCAAAATCAAGATTGGTGACATGGCCAAATACGGTCGCGCCTCGGCTGGCTTTCGCCTGCAACCAATTTTTTATGGTGCAACCGAGCTGGCGCGGGTTCAACCTGGCTGGGTTCCTCTGGCCGAGGACATGATCGAAACCTTGGCGACCTTAGGTGAGAGTATTTCGCGTACTGTTGATCAGGTGAGTGAAACCTTGTTTTGCGAGCTGCTTAAGTCGGGACGTAAAATCAAATATGTCGTACGCGAGTTTTGCATCTTAAATCTCACTGCGCGAATGAAGAATGGACTTCTCCATGCCGACTCCGATATGGACGGTTTACTCGACAAGGATGAAGCACCACTCGGATTTGATCCCGCGCGATCCCGCTCCTCGGGTGCGGTGGCCCTGCTCGATGGGTTGTGCCCGCAAGGAATGCCGGTGGCGAGTTGCCCTAAGATGACCGCTTGTAGCAAACCCAATGCGATGGGGCTTAGCGATTGTGACGTGGGGGCGTTGGGATTAACCGACGGTCTTGATACCGATCGCGATGACCTTCCGGACGCAGTGGAGATTTTAAAGGGTGGTTCGGCCAATACCTTTGATCTCATGAAAAACTTAGATGGCGACAGTCTGCCTCTCGTGGAGGAAATTCTGCGCTATGGCCGTGATCCCAACTCTCCTGACGACAACGCCAGGGAAGAGCAACTGCTGGACTACAGCCACCAGTTATCCGAAGTGCCTTTGGGCGATTGCCCGGCCAACCAAGAGTCTTGGTCCTTTGAGGCCAACTACATTCCTTTGGTTGAGACCGTCGAAACTTTCCCAGAGGACAACATCAGTCGGTACTCAAGTCACCTGAAACACCAGGCGGGTGAGAATGTCGTTTTGATCTACTATATTGTGGGGCGTTCAAACGAGAATCCTGCTGAACTCCCAGAGCGCCACCTCTATGGCAAATATGTGGTGATCAGTAAGAAAAATCGGACTTTGGACCTGGCAACGGGATTTAAGAAGTTAGGTATAATCAACAGCGAGTTTGTCAGTCAATTCTGAGTCCTTAGGACCGGCTTTAGCGTCCTAAGGGTGGTGAGGGTGGGACCCTATGAAATTCGGCAAGGCGATTACGGGCGCAGTGATGTTGGTGGTTGGTTTGATGGGTGGGCCGCAAACTTCAGCGGACATTGTCGATCCAGCCTGCTTTCGTCTCGAAGGTCTGTTCATGCCGTGTGCCGGGGGCGCCGGTTGCGGCGAGTCTTGCGATGCTGATCGGCAATCAAAAATTTGTCGTGACGGCTCCGATGGCAGTGGTGGTGGCTATGTTATTTGCGGCCACTTAGGCCCAGGCGCCGTCATGTGCAGTGGGACCAAATGTTGCGACACCTGCGAGGGAGAAGCGTCTAAGTTCAATCAATGCACCAATGTGGTTGCTTGTGGTCAGACCTGTGCGATCAAAGGCACCATGCCCAATCCCAATTGCGGGGCCGCTTCTTGTTTTACCTGGGTTGAGACCACCGGCAATGTAACGGAGTGCTGGCAAGAGCTGCGCAAGGGTGACGACTACTACACTTGTACTGGGTCTTGCCACGGTGACGGTTGTAGCTCGACCTGCAGTCTTAATGGCAACACCTGTGAACCGCCCGGACCGCCGTGCACCTGTAATTGCCAGACGGGGTTTGTGAAGGGCCAAGATTACTATGTAACAGTTTGCCGAACCTCGGCTCCGGTGCAGTGTTGGACCACTGCACCGGTACCGCGAGTTTCAGACGGAGCCTGTGGTTGCAAATGTCCCGACGGTCTCGTCACCGGTCCGCCCTCGGGCGCACTCCGCTGTGGGCAAACTGTCACGATCCCGAATCCCAACCAGTAGTTTGAGCGCGGCCCAGGCCTTCGTGGTTGGGGCCTAGGCCTCAGACCCTAGGGACTAGGGATTGAGGCAGCCTTGATCTTCGAGGAAAGCTCTGAACCTAAATTGATACTGGACTCGGCCGACAGGGTCGTTCATTCGTTCGGGTGTCACCCAGCCAGGAAAGCCAAAGAAGTTCACATTGGGTTCGACTTCTACAACGCTTCCAGCATTGTCGTTGGAGTAACCGCCGTTGGCATCCCGAACAGCCACATACCACCAAGCGCTGACGGATTTGTATGTTTGGGGGTGATCGACATCCGGAGGAAGATTAAGGACATCAAAACCAAAAAAGATGTGAGCATTGGCATCCCCAATTGTCGCCGTGCACTCGTTAATGTTATTTAATGCTCCATAATCAAAATTGACTGTCGTGGGACAATTGGCAAAGCTCGAATCGACGTTTCCTTCGTCATCATAGGGCTCATAGGCCATACTAATTTTGACATTGGCATTACAATTTGTACCGTTAAGACCGCGGTTACCAGCGAGCGCACTTTGGGCAAGTGCCAAACAAGCCAGAAAACACAACACCTTTTGCATCTAGAACCTCCCTTTTTTGTTTACTTGTAGAGGTCTTGGCAGGTGAGTCAAAATCAAATGCGTGGCGCGAGCGCTGCGGCCGAACGAATGTTTGAGGACGAAAGATCTACTTTGAATTTCCCAAGCTCAGGAGCATCAGAGCGTGGGTTCGTTGATCGTCGCTGGTGGCGAAGCCTTGATGGCTTTTTCCATGATGGCGCGGCCCGAGAATACCACGCGGCCATTGGGCTGGTGGGCTTCGATTTCCCGCTGCTTGGCTTGCGAATCCGAGGCAAACTCATAGCGATTCATATTGACCGAGTTTTCGGCAATCACGCCCGTGAGGCCGACACCTTGATCGAGAGTGGTGAGGGCTTTGTAGGTGTTCAGACGCTTTTGATAGATGGTCTTGCCGTCGAGCTTGGGGTCCAGATCACCCGTCATCGTCAAATAGCGCCGAATGTGATCGGGCTTAAAATCAGAGTTATAGGCCATAATCAGGGCCGCGACTCCAGTGACGAAGGCGGTGGCCTGCGAGGTGCCGGTCATGGGGCCGTAAGTGCCATTGGGCAGGGTCGAAAGGATGTTATTGCCAGGAGCGGCCAAGTGAACGGTGCCGGCGCCAAAGTTACTGGTAGGGAGAACATTGCGCTCCTTATCGATGGCGGTAACCGAGATGATGTTGTCGAGTTCATAGTTGGCCGGAAAGTAGGGCTTTTGGTCTGAGTTGGCGCGCTCATTTCCAGCGGCAGCGATAAATAGAACTCCATTACGACGAGCCAAATCGATTACCTTTTTTTCTTCGGTGCTGGGTTCGAGTCCACCACCAGAATAGTTGATGATGAGGTTTTTAATCGCCCCAGCTTGCTTGAGGCTAATCGCGTACTGAATGGCGCGAATGGTGTTCTTTAGGTTGTTCACTCCAGGAGCACTCGGATCATAATACTTGAGCGCCAAGATTTTGGTTTTTGGCGCAACTCCAGAAACGCCGATGCCGTTACCGCCCTCAGCGGCGATGATTCCAGCAATGTGAGTGCCGTGGCCGTGATTGTCGGTCAAGTCGCCATTTTCAGAAACAAAATTCCACCCGTGAACGTCGTCGGCGTAACCGTTGCCGTCATCGTCTTTGCCATTGGTCGATTTGTTCTTACCATTCTTGTCGTAGCCCACTTCGCCGGGGTTAACCCACAAATTGTTTTGCAAATCAGGATGGCGGGTGTCGATGCCAGTATCGATGACGGCGACGACGACGCCTTCACCGTAGATATTGAGCTTCTCCCAAACTTTGGGGGAATTGGTCTGAGTCAAACCCCACATTTGCGAAATCGCGGGATCGGTCATCATGATATTCATTTCTACTTTGGTTTGGCCTTTGCCCTTAACCACAGTGCCGAGCTCAGTCGTTCGTTTGGTGGTCTGACTTGATTGATCAGTTGATTCCACATCCAAATCCAAATCATTCGAGGCGCGGAAACTCCAATAAAGTCCGCCGCTCATAAGGCTAACAGCTAAGGTGACCCCAATCATGAATTTGGTTTTACTTGCCATGTACTCCCTCAATGCATTTGAACAACAAGGTGTTGTTACTGATCTATACAGCAAGGTAAATGCCGCTTACGTGCCACCATAAGGGCTTAAAATCACAGCAAAATATCAAATCGAGATGGGCCTCAGCTGGAGATTTGTTGGTGTGCTGTCGAGTGTTTGGTCAGCCCAAGGCGGGCGCTTATTTGGGTACTAAGTGGTCGATTTTACTGAGAAGTTGTCGAGGGTGCGGTGAGTGCCAGACACCATTCAGGAAAGGGAATTGTGGGCTTGCCGGAAATCATCAAGTTGTAGAAGACCAAGTTGCGCATGACCAAGCGAACATAACCGCGGGTTTCTTCGTAAGGGATGTCTTCAATAAACTCCAGGGTGTCGCCGCGAAAGCGCGTGCGGAGCCAAGTAAAGATGGCATCTTCACTGGCGTTGTAACTAGCCACGGTCAGGATGAATTGACCGTTGAAGCGGTCCCACAGTTCGCGCAAGTAAGCTGAGCCGATCGGAATGTTGATGTGGGGCTCGTAGAGTTCAATGTCCTTTTTAAAGTCCACCTGATTTTCTTGGGCCGTTCGTTGAGCGACTTCGGGTAAGAGTTGCATGAGCCCAAAGGCATCGGCCGGACTGCGAGCGGCGGGATTAAAGGCCGACTCCTGCCGCATGATTGCGTAAATCAATTCTGCACTTACCCCGTAGCGATTCGAGGAGGAGCTGACCAAATCCTTATAGGGAGTCGGAAAGACGAGTTCGGGATAGCGATTCAAAATCGAATTGCGCTGAAGGGGTTCGAGTTTTCCGAGTTGATTGTAGAGGCTGAGATAAATTCCCGATTTGGCGTAATAGCGAAACAGGCCCACCCAGGTGGCTTCATCTTGATTTTCGCGTTTACGATAGCCGTCAGCAATGTGATCAAGATAGTCGTTGGCGATTTGACTCTCACCCACGGCCAGCAGCCACTCGACATAGGGGCGCTCCAACAGGCCGCGAAACTTGGGACTGATTTCCGGCTCCTCGTGAAGTGCCGACTTGTTGAGGCCTTCAACCGTGACCGGGCGGCCCAGTTCACGATAAGCGAGCAACCCATAATAGCCCAGCGGATCTTCTTTAGTGAGCGACTCCAGTTCGAGGCGGGCGGGATCCGATTGTCCGAGATTTTTTAGCGTCATGGCCAGCCAAAATGAATAGCGAAAGCGCGAAAACTCATTGTCCGCAGCGGATTTAAGTTTTTCCATCGCCACCTTGGCTTCTTCGAACTTGCGGAGCTTGCGCAGGTTCCAGGCTCGATACCAACTGATTTTTTCCCCAAGACTTCCATTTTTGCCTTTGAGCTCCGCTAGCCCCTGATCAAACCAGTCGATGGCTTCTTGGTATTGGCCGGTTTCTTCGGCCATGCGGCCGCGCAACCAAAACACTTCACTCAGATTGTGCTTTCCCTTTAAGGTCTGCGAAAGCCGAGCCAGAATTTTTTGGGCCGTGGCGGCTTGTCCGAGGGTCCAATGCGTGCGGGCGAGTAAGATTTCCGATTCGTGATATTCGTCGGTCAAAGCGAAGGGAGGTTTTTTACGCTTGCGCCAGGCCGTCTCAATGTAACTTGCAAGATCCACGGTGGCCTGCAGGTACTCGGGCTTTTTGCGCTCGAGTTTAAAAACGGTGCGAATCCCCTTGAGCGCGACCACTTTGTCAGCATAAGAAAATCGCGGCCCACTGAGGACCTTCTGATAGTACTTGCGGGCTTCGTTAAACTCGCGATAGCGACGGAAATCAAAGGCCACTTCGAGGTACTCCGAAGGCGGAGGATTCACTTTGAATTTTGGTGCGAGCTTAATCAAGCGGGCCTGAAGCGTTTTTATCATGTCGCCGTCGGCAAGCTGCTGGGCAAGTTTAAGAGCTTCCTTGGTGAGTTCAACTTTTTCTTGTGGCGGAAGATTTTGTTTGGATTTTTCATATGCTAATTGCAGATGAGTGCGCTGATCACCGTCGCGGCGGGCCTTGCCCAAGGCGATTTCCGTCGCCAGGGCTCTCATCCACTCTGGAAATTCCTCGGGAACCACCTGCTTCTTGGGGAGAAATCGCAAGTCCGCTCCCTCGCACGCCGCAAAGGCGCGGAGCAAAGCCACCTGTTGCAAAGGAAATTGACGGGTTTGGGCGAGTTCCATGTAGAGGGGGCAAGAAACGCCCGGCCGTTCTGTCTCCCAAATGCGCGCGCGCTTGTAGTTGACCCACCAGCGCGTGGTTTTATCGGGATACTTGGCGGCAATCCCCAACAGCTGCAGGTCCAAACTCTCTTTGTCCATATCGCCGGTCGTTTCAAGTGTGGGAGGCAAATGTTCCAAGGTGGTGGGCGGCAAAATTTCCTTCGTCGAATTGGCGCAACTCACGATGAGAAAAATTGTACAGATGTAGAGAAGTACAAAACGCATCGCCCGATCCTAGCCCTTCACGCCGGTGCTCACAAGTTTTCTGAGGTGTCGGCCGCCCATAATGCTTTTCGCCATTTCGCCGGGGTTTCTTGATGAAGTGAGCTCACTTCTCGAGGCTCTGGTCCTTGGGCTGACGGACAGCAAAAATGACTCCTACGACCACGAGAGCGGAACCCAAATACCCACGCCAGTCGATCAGGTCAGCCTCAATCCATTGGACCTTTTGATAGCGGAGAAAGGTCATAATGGCGATAGTCAAAAGAGGATTGGCGGCGATGATCACCGACGCTTGGCTAGCTGGAATTCGTTTGAGCGCTTCGCCGAGAGCGCCGTAGGCCAAGACGGTATTGAGTCCCAAAAAAAGCATGAGCCCATGGTCGGTCCAACTCCAGGTCGTGAGGTTAGAGAAGTCAGCCAAGGGGGCGAGCACAATGGTGCTCAAGAGGTAAATGAGTAAATTGATTTGTTGGGGAGTCCAGAGTTTGGTCAGGATTTTTTGGCAAGTCGCAAACACCGCCCAAGTGACCGCGGCCATGGCGATCCACAAATTGCCTTCGATGAAATGAGCTTGGTTGGCTACGGCGACTCGAATTTGGTCCCAAAAGAACAAACCAAACCCGAGGCTGGCGATCACAAACCCGAGCCCTTGAAGGGGGGAGGGGCGCTCTTTGAAATAAAAAATACCAATCACAATCAGTGCCATGGTCTCGGCTTGAATCATGATCTGGGCATTCGAAGGCGAGGTCAGCTCAACTCCCTTCATGTAACCAAAGTAATTGGCTGCTAAACAGACCCCAGCCAACAGACCTAGAAGAGGCAGGTGTTTCAAAATTCGCAGTTGACCAGGGCTCGTCACCAAGTAACCGATCAAGAGCACGGCCGAAGCAATCACCATCCTCATCCAGACGATAGTGCCCGAATCCGTGTACTTTAGTGCCATTTTCAAGCCGATGGCCAGCACCGCCCAACAAAGGGCGGTTACTACTGCGCTTAAGATGCCGATGGCTCGCTCGTCCAAAAGGTGCCTCCAAAAGGTGCCTGCTACTTTTCGAGGTCACGGAGCATCAAATGCTGGCACTCCGCCGAATTGCTTCGTATTAATGAAGGGTGACGAGTTCTAATTACCCCCCACTTAGAAACGATGCAACGAGGAAAATCATTCACCTCGACATGGACTGCTTTTACGCTGCCGTCGAAGTCCGAGATCGGCCAGAGTTGCGTGGAAAGCCAGTGGTGGTTGGTGGTCCGCCCGATAGTCGGAGCGTTGTGGCCACAGCTAACTACGAGGCGAGAAGGTTTGGAATTCGTTCGGCGATGCCTTGTGCGACGGCTTATCGACTTTGCCCTGAGACGGTATTCCTAAACCCGGATTTTGCGCGTTACAAAGCCGAGAGTCGTAAGATTCAGGCCATCATGCGTTCCCTCACCCCCCAAATTGAGCCCCTTTCGCTCGACGAGGCCTACCTTGATGTGACTGAATCCTGCGCCCAAGGGATAAGTGCCACCCAGCTGGCGCGAGAACTCAGGGCAAGGATTTGGGCGGAGTGTGGGCTCACGGCCTCGGCGGGGATTGCGCCCAACAAGCTGTTAGCGAAAGTCGCCTCTGAGATCAATAAACCCAATGGGCAAAAAACCATTACGCCCGAGATGATAGAAAGTTTTATGCTCACGTTGCCGGTCGGCTCGCTCTTTGGAGTTGGCAGGGTCACGGCTCGACGACTTCACCAAGCGGGGTTTAATACCTGCGGAGATTTGCAGCAAATCGAACTTGCCGAATTGGTGCGTCGATTTGGCAATCTCGGCTCTCATCTCTATCGCCAGTGCCGCGGAATTGATGAGCGACCGGTGGCGGTACGCGAAGTGCGCAAGTCGATAAGTGTCGAAACGACCTTTGCCCAGGACTATCGCCACATCGCCGACGTTAAACCCGAATTGCATGAGCTTTATGAGGATCTCAGACGCCGATTCGAGCGCGCTCAGCTCGAGGAAAGGCAAATCAAAACGGCCGTGGTTAAAATCAAATTTCATGATTTCACCCAGCGCTCGCGAAGTCGCGGTTATCGAGGGCTACCAACCGTGGAACATTTTGAACAACTGTGTTCGCAACTGTGGGAAGAATATCGTCAGCCCTTTCGCTTGGTCGGAATCGGGCTGGACCTTTACGATCCCGAAGAGATGGTCGCGGAATCGCCACAGCTGAGTTTGCCGGTGGGGAGCTAGACTCCTCGAAATTTTCAAGCATCTCTCAGCAAATCCTAATTTAAAATTGAATAGTCGCCGCACTCGGGTGACCCTTTGGAATTCAACGCCGCCGACGTACTTGTGCTGGTGTCAGACGCTGGTGCTGGTGTTAGACGCTGGCGCTGGTGTTAGACGCTGGCGCGGAACACCCTCGACCAAGTTGTGAAGTGTTTTGGCGCTGGCGCGGAACACCCTCGACCATCTTGTGCTGGTGTTAGGCGCTCGCGCAGAACCCTTTTTTTTTAAAAAATAGTTGACAGCAAAATCGTATTCTTAAAACTCGACCTATTTAGTTCCATTGTCTTGTTTCAAAAAATTTTTATGTTTTCGACGTCAACGTTGTGGTCAGCCGGCTGCGCATTTTAAAACGCGATTTATGAACAAGCTGTCGAGTGCTCATCATGGTCCTCGCAAAAACCCGTGTTATAAGGGTTTGATGTCGGGGGAAATAAAAATGAATAAGCAAATGGCCCTGTCTACTGTCGATCAATTCACAACGACGAATTCAATTTCAACGGTGGGTTTAGTTGGTGGTTCCAATGTCGATCCTAAAATTGGCTCCCAATCGGACATTGAAGTGCCTCCTAAAATCCAAGAGCTTCACGCCAAAGCTATGGCGGCGGTGGCAAAGTGGAAAACCGCCGAAATTGAATTGCTGCGAGTTCTCGATGAAGTTGAATCTCACAAAGGCTACTTGCGCTATGGTTACAACTCGCTCTTTCA
>JADZEO010000152.1 GCA_020850475.1 Bdellovibrionales bacterium
AATCTTGAACAGGTTTACCTCGGAGAGGAATTGCTCGACAACCGCTCGGCTGTGGCTGCTGTTCGTAACTGGATTGTTCAGCTATCGAGGAATGAGTCATTCAAGGTGAAGTTTTTTGTCAACCGTGAAGATCAGGTGTTTGGAATTGGACCCAATCGCAAGGTACAGTCTCTTGCCAATAGTTGCGAGGTTAATCGTCGGTTCTTTCTACAGAACGCCGCGATTGACTGTGGCACCGTTGTGCTCGAGCGCAACCTCAATCATTCTGACACCTTTGTGTATGATTGGACCGAGAAGCGCTGGAAAAACAGCGGCAGCTTGATCTGCTCGGGTAACTAGGCAACCAGTCGAGGTTAATTCAAATGAAAAGATTCATAATTGCATCCGCAGTGATGCTGGGGGTCGGGGTTTGCCTGACGGTCTACCCACCACAAGGTGGCAAGCACGTAACTAGTGATAGCGAGGGACAAGTCCCCATAGTGGCTGTAGCATCTAACGAATCAGCTCGGGCGGATGGGCTGGCGAATCCCGCAAAAGATTTCCGGACCAATATCACCCATGGGGACTTGCACCCTGTGGGTCACCTCAGGAGTGACACTGAGAAGTTGCTAAGTCGCCTGGATGAATCCTTAGAAGGGACCCTGCACCTAAGTCGTCTTCCTGGATTCTCCGAGTCTTCCGCAGTAGATCGTGAACGTACGGCTGAAGTGATGGCGTTCTTGAGGCAATCTAGGAGTGAGTTGCGGTTTGAGGCGAAGCAGGAAAAGGACCGGATTCAGTCTTTGACCTACCTATTTGAAAAACTAAAGGGGAGAATTCCAACGGCCAATTCGAGGGAGATTCATGACTTCCTGCTCGAGCAGGTGACGTCCGAGCTATCGTTTTCAAGGGTCGAAGTTCGTCAGAGGAAGTCTTTGGTTGGAGATTCGATTGAGATTGTCCAAACCTTGGCGATGCTTAATCCCGACGAAGGCCTACAGATTCTAGAGAGAATGGCGGGCTGTGCTTATGCTCGATTGTTGCGTCAGGGATTTGAAAACGGTGTCTTGATGAGCCGTCTACCAAGCCAAGAGAAGAAGTATTGGATTCAACGGATTGCGAGTCGCTGAGACCTGGTTCACCAAATGCAAAAGGGGCTCCTGGCCCCTTTTGCACTATTGGTAAAACAATCATTAGTCTTACCAGTTAAAGTACATCACTCTCTTTCGCTGCCGTGAAACTTCGGCTGCATTTAGAACCTGGGTAGACATTTCTTCGGGACGAAGATTGACCACATCTATGATCGTACCTCCGGCGCCTACGGCGATGGACCATTCGCCTTGGTTCATTCCCATTGTTTTGAGCCAAAGTGACCGATCCTTTTGTAACTCCGGGACCTCAACTGCAAAGTTGGTGTCCAACTCCTTCAGGATTTCAGAGGTAGGGCGATCGCCAAGGATCAGGGTCCGATAATTACCTGTTCCTACGCCGCCCGCAGCTAATGCTGCTGATGAACTCGCCGCCATTGCAAGAATTAGGATTATTGTCTTCATTTTGTGCCTCCGTCCTGAGTTACTTCAACTTCAACGCCAGCAAATGTTAAATTAAATAGTTTATTGCTTTTACTGGTTTTTGGCGATTGATCCAAATCTTCCAGCATCTTTTGGATTCGTGAATAGACTTCGAAAACCTGTTCCTTGGTCAAAAGGCTATAGAGGCTATAACCAACTCCCAACTCATGCTCGCCCAGGCGAGAGACGTTTTGAATCGCGTCGTTGACGTAGTTTTGAACTTTAACGGAGCGCGAATTTAGGTCGTCAGGGACAATAAAATGTGGTCTACCCTTATTTACTTTGCCCCCTTCTCGGCGAATGATTCCGAGTTTTTCTAATCCCTCAAGGGCGTCGACCGCCTCTTCGAGGCTGATTCCAAGCCGCGCTTGCAACCAGCTCGGTGAGCCTTGAAATTCGGGATGGAGGACGAGCGCATCGGCTGCCCGCCAGATCCAATTTCCAGCAAAGTGCTTTAGCGTTTCACGGTAGGTCTTGTCGTCGCTGACTGGGCCCACGCGGGACCCAACTGTTTTTGCGGCATCGAACATCAATTTCCCCCTTCGGTTAACTTAAGTACTAACATTCGTGATCGAATCGCAGAAATTGACTCAAGGGTTTTGGCGCTAAGGTGAACCCTCTGGCGGCGGGCGCAGGCCAAAATTCGGTCAATCGTGCTGCGAGCGGAAAAGTCATCGAGTTGCAGGATTATGTCCCATAGGTCCACCGGCACTCGCGGCTTGCGGCGGACATGAGGTCCCTGGCTAAGTTCTGTAAGTACGAGGTTGCCTAAATCAATGCCCAATTCCGCGAGTAGCTTTTCGTATACGCTGGCTCGGAGGTCAGTTTCTCCATTGAAGTATCGACAAAGTACTGAACGATGCACGCCAATGCGCTCGGCCAGGGTCGAAGTCTTCAAATTCTGAGCAGCAGCTAGGGCTCGCAGTTTCCACCTTAATGTGTTCACGATTTCCCCCCGATTTTTTGCCGGGCCTAAAGAGGCACGACTGCGGACTTTTCTCAAAAGAGATTCTTGCTACTTATTGGGTCGCGCTGCGGCTTCGCAACTGAAAAAGGCGAACTGCACAAAGAGTTGCAAACCTGCAACAGTGAAAGTGCGTAAATCACTATTGGAGGACGAGAATGAGAAATATTTACAAATGCTGTTTATGGCTGGGAGTAGAACGAATTTGAGCAGGACGTTTGCTCGGCGAATTCCACGTTAAGTTGTGATGTCAAACCAGTGAAACATAACAATCGCCGAAAAATGTGCAGGGGTGTCAGGCCTTTGAACCTGTAACAAAATAGACGTTTTTTGGAACATTTGCGAAGGGTGCGAAATGACCCGATTATTGGGGTGAATTTGCAACCTTTACGGAGACCTCGAATCTTGTTTAGTTTGGCACGAATTTAGCTTATAAATCTGCGAGTTAAGTAATTGAGAATTAACAAGATTTCATCGGGACTAGATAACCATGAATCGGCCGGCAAAAGCAAAACTCCAGAATCCGCTGAAAGTGCCTATGGGCACTCAATTGCTGGCTTCGTCTGATGGGGCCTTGTTGTTGTTCGGCCTGTTCGTTGGTGTGGTTGGTTTGTTGAGTTGGTCGCTGGGAGTTTTGCCAGCGTCGGCGCAGGTGACTTACCGAGATTACTCTGGTGACGACGGCGGCCGGATTCTTCGCACTGAGAATGGTCGCGGTGGAACCAGCGGGCGCCACGGCGCCAGTGGTGGCCTCTACGGTGCCCAGCTCGTGCGCCCCGTTCTTCGCTACACCGAGCCTGCTGGTGGTGGATTTAATACTCCCACGTGGAGCGACTGCGATAACAATCCTGGTCTGCGCAAAAATCTAGAACAATTTGGCCGCTTCATCCCCGCCGCCATCATGGGCAATGACGATCGCTGCCCCCTCAGCTACGCCCCAAACGCCCCCGAAATCGAACGCCAGTTTTATGGGGTGGTCGACATTTACTACGCAGCTAAAGATGGGAAATGCGTGAAGAGTGGAGGGGCGTGTGAATCGACGGGAAATTTGGTGGTCGATAACGACATTGTTATTGCGAGCGCCCATGGGTTTAGAGACGAAAAAACTGGTCGGCGCTTAACTTTAGACGAGATCAGGCGTGGCTTTAAGTTCACTATAAAAGTTTGGGTACCTCCCTCAGCTCGGTACCGGCAAGATGAGCCTTATGAATATCGGTCCTATCGAGCCCAAGATGTCGAATTTGGTAGTTCGGATGAGCGAGGAGACACTGGTAATGACGTTGCGTTTATTAGGCTCGACCGGCCGGTTGGAGTTCGGGTTGGTCCCACTGATGACCAGGGGGCGGAAGATCTTTCGCGAGCAGAAGTTGTTTCTCGTGAGAAGGTGGTAAAACCTTTACCATTTCGCCGATTTGATCGTTCGGCGGTTCCAAATATCGTAATGACGGCGGGATTTCAGGCGGACAAGACGGATGGGGATGCTTATAAGAATTGTCGACCGTTTCAGCTCTATGAAATTCCTCCGAGTAGTTCAAAAGCGAAGGGACAAAATATACTTGCTCATGATGGCGACACCAATGGCGTAGCGTCTGGCTCAGCTCTGGCATTGATGGTAGATGGTCGTCCACATTTTGCGGCGCTCCACATTGGCGCTCATGGAGCAACAAATATTCACGAGGGAGAATTTGATATTGATCGCCGCTTTAATTTTGCGATCGATGGCCAGTCGTTTTACGACCGCTTCATGCAATTTCGTCGTCGGTATGGGCGAAATTGAGAACGTTCGGGTTCTAGACTCAATAATATCAAATAGTTAGAGTGGATAATTTTAGGACTTTTGTCCTAAAGTGAGGCGTTAGTCCTGTCGATAAGAAGATATTGGCTGGTGGGCTCCATTTCTGAATGCTTGGGGTGCCCTCGTCCAATATCAAAGGGTGGGACTTATGCTAATGATTCCGTCTATTGCACAAGGGATTCGGGCGATGGGTGTTGTGATGGCACTTTGTCTGATGGTTCCTTCGGCCTTTGCCGAGCTTAATTGCCCCAACGGGTTTATGCAGCTCGACTCAGAAAGTGGACCCGGTTGGGGTGATGGTCCCACCTGGTGCGTGAGGACCGGTCAGTCCAACGGCGGTGAAAGTCGTTTTATCATGAATCAAACCAACATCGATTATTTTAACCGTAACGTTGCGCCTTGTGAGGCGAAAGATGGCCTTGATGGCTGTTGGAGTTGGTGGGAACAATCTTGGACGACGTCTGGTGGC
>JADZEO010000153.1 GCA_020850475.1 Bdellovibrionales bacterium
CGCAAAAACGCCCGATGGAGACCGACTTCCTCTAGAACTTGGAGGAGCTCGATTTCGGCTGATTTAAATCTTGCGGCCGCAGCCAGCGCTTTGGCGTGAAGTTCGCGAATCATGGGTGGGAGATTGAGTTCAGCGGCCGAGCCGGAAGTTTGGGCTTGGGCTTGAGTTTGAGTTTGAGTTTGAGTTGAAATCTGCTTTGCTAATTGCGCTTTCATAAGAATTCCTCCGAGAGAAAACTTCTTTTACCACAGGGTTTGGCGAGCGCGAGTGGGACGAGACGGAGGACTCTTAAGGAATTGATTTTTAAGAGCGCCAACAGGCTCGCCATTGAGTCAGACGAAATGGATCTTCAAAAAACTGGATGAGACCGAAAAATTTTAAATGGGTGGAGATTTACAATTTCGAAAAATGTGTCAAGGTGTTTTTGGTTTTGATCTGCCTCTATTTTTTAGCCGTTGCGCCTTCTGTTACCTAAGCTCGAGATTGCTCCATCACTCATCCTCTCGCGTTCAAGATTCCATTGTGAGTCCACGCAATTTCTAACCTCGATTTGATGAGGCTTGGGGAACCAATCAGCAATTTGATCGCTCAGTAAGTTGGTATTGAAGTTCACTTTAAACTCGTTCACAGGATCGCTAGATTCGAGTGCGACCAGCACAGAATAAACTGGCATAGATCTTTCATAAGCTTATACCTGTAAGGATAGGAGGCTTCGATGGCAAGAATATCGACATCCATAAAACAAATTGTGACCATTTTGGGCTTAATGGCTATTCAGTTTACGGCCATTGCCAATGAGGTCCAGTCAATCAGAGAAATTCAAGTGAGTCTTAGCAGCCTAATCCCGCAAAATGTCAGTGCCTGTTCTCTCTCAAGACTCGATTACGCTGATTATGATAAAAGTAGAAACAGGGTTACGCGGAAAAAGTTTCGAGTCGAATGCGACGGCGAACTCATTATTGATACCTTAGCGGAGTTCCCTACGGGATTATCGCCAATAGGAAGCCTAACTGCATTTTCTCCGATTATGACCTCGAGGGGCCTTCGTCTTATTAACATTTCGAGCTCGGGTGACTACAGCCTATTCTACGGTCGCTAAGTCGGTATCTACCCTCAATTTGCCTTCACTTCGCTTCTTACGGCGATCACTCTGGCTGCAGCCGAATTTGAAACCAGGCCTGTGCTGCAAACTACCCGACCACGGCGGATTGTTTGGCGGCGAGCAGTTGCCACACTCGCTGATTTTCCGGGTGGTTCATCTGCGGATCGTCGGCGATCATTTTAAAGGCGGCTTGGCGCGCTTGCTGGAGGATTCCGAGATCGCGAACGAGGTTGGCCATCTTAAATCCTGGCAGGCCCGATTGACGAGTGCCGAGAAATTCGCCGGGGCCGCGCAACTCCAGATCGGCTTCGGCGATACGAAAGCCATCAGCGGTCTTTTCCATGATCTCGGCGCGCTGACGAGATTCCTCGGACACGGCATACCCTAATACGAGCACGCAATAACTCTTGAAAGCTCCCCGCCCCACGCGACCGCGCAGCTGGTGGAGCTGAGACAAGCCAAAACGCTCGGCGTGTTCGATCACCATGACATTGGCATTGGGCACATCGACTCCCACTTCAATCACCGTGGTGGAAACCAAAATGTCGAGCTCGCCCTGGCGAAACTGAGTCATTACCGCCTCTTTTTCGACGGGCTTCATGCGCCCGTGAAGCAGGCCTAAACGAAATTTGGGGAAACGCCCCTTGAGCTTGTCAAACTCCTCAACGGCATTTTTGAGATCAATCTTTTCACTCTCTTCGACCAACGGATAGACCACGTAGGCCTGCCGCCCGGAAAGAATTTGTTTTTCGACGAAGTCCCACACTTGCGGGTGTTTACTTTGGTAAGTCACCCGGGTCGTGATTTGTTGGCGCCCGGCCGGCAACTCATCAATGATCGAAACATCAAGGTCCCCGTAAACCGTCATCGCCAGAGAGCGCGGAATTGGAGTCGCGGTCATAACCAGGAAATGCGGCGAAAGTCCCTTTTCTTTGAGGCTCAGCCGCTGACCAACACCAAAGCGATGCTGCTCATCGATGATGACTAAAGCCAAATTTTTGAATTTAACTTCGGCTTGAATTAATGCATGAGTACCGATCACCAATTGAATCTCACCTGATTCCAGCCGCTGGTAAACCTCTTGGCGCTCACTCGGCTTCATTTGACCCGTCAACAAAGCCACACGCACGCCCAAGGGCGAGAGACGCCTTTGCGCATTTTGGAAGTGTTGCTCGGCGAGAATCTCCGTTGGCACCATGAGACTCGTCTGGTACCCGTTTTCAGCGGCGTACACTGCGGCGAGCAGGGCCACCATGGTTTTACCACTCCCCACATCCCCTTGGACCAAGCGATGCATGGGGTGAGGTTTAGCAACATCTTGCACAACTTCGGCCCAAGCTTTCTTTTGTGCACCAGTGAGTTGAAACTCCAGTGAAGCAATCAAGCGGTGAACCAACTCTTGCTGGCCCTTGAGTGATGGGGCCTGTTCCCTTTCGACACCCGCCCGCCGCTGCGCCAACAGGAGCTCCAGCCAAAAGAACTCTTCAAAGATCACGCGCCTCTGGGCTGGGGCCTGAAACTTTAAAAACAAATCGGCTGTTTGCGGCGGTGGCTGATGAATTTCCCGCAACGCTTGCGGCAGCTGAGGCAGCTGATACTGCTGGCACACCCAAGCCGGCAGAGGTTCCACTAACTGCCGGTCGGGTTTCGGCGCAAATTGCCCGCGGCCCGGCGACTTCGACTGGGAATACGGGCTCTGTCCCGCCGGTTTTGCCGGTGTGGTGAGCTCAGGAGAAAAAATTCCACTCAAGGCAGTATCAATAATCTTGCGCAACTTAGCGGGACTGAGCCCCTCGGTTTCGGTGTATAGAGGAATCAAGGTATCGGCGGTTTCTTCGTCTTCGCGCAGATGATGAACATCAGGATGGTGAAACTCCATGCGTCCGCGATACTCCGTCACTTTGCCGGCGACGCGGACTTTGTCCTGCGGTTGAAAGCGTTCAAAATATCCCTTGTAGGGGACGCGAAAAAACTTGCAGGCAATTCTCCCGCTCTTGTCGGCAACGATGATTTCATACATCCGCCGCTTGGAGCGACCGAGAGTCATCGACCGGACCCCCACCACTTCTGCGGCCAGACTTACGACTTGCTCAGGTGCCAAACTGCCGATGCTGCGTGCCGCTCGCCGATCTTCATAGGTGCGCGGAAACCAGTGCAGCAAATCTTCGACGGTGGAGATTCCCCGTTTATGCAACACCTCGCCCAAGCGAGGGCCGACGCCCTTGAGAAATTGAACTGGTGTGTCAACTGAGATTCCCATAGACCTCTAAATTATGCATTGTTGGTGGACAGTCAATGAAAGCGTGGCAAACTATTTTTATGAGTGATTCGGAGTACATAAAGATCCGGATGGCGTCCATTCACCCGTCCGTGGCGGTGCCCTTTGATATTTTTGTGTATATCAACAACCGCTACGTGCACTATTTGCGAACCGGAGACCACCTCAGCGCCGATAAAATCGAGAATTTTGAGAAAAAGGCGCCTGATTCGTTTTTTATCCGCCACGCCGATCGCGCGGCCTACAAAAAATTTATTCACCAAACGCTCAACAGCGGCAAACTGGATCCTAAAGAAAAGGCGATGATTCTTAGAGAAAGCTCCTTTTCCTTGGTTGAGGAGCTCTTTGAAAGCCCTGATGTCGCGCGCGCGTTGCAAGAGTCGCGTGAGATCATCGACCAATTTGTCGGCTTTATGAATGAAGAGCCTGACTCGATGGCCTACTTGATCGGCCTCTCCAGTCACGACTTTTACACCTACACCCACTCTCTTGATGTGTCGATCTACAGTCTTGGCTTGGGGCAAGTGGCGGGTTACTCCGGCGAACAACTCAAAGAACTTGGACTAGGTGCGCTTTTTCATGACATCGGCAAAAGGCACGTCAGCATTGATATCATCACCAAATCAGGGCCTCTCGATGATAACGAGTGGGCAGCCATGCAGCGACACCCGACTTATGGGCTTAAGATTCTGACTGAACACAATGCCACCGAATCCGTCCGCGCCTGTTGTTTTGAGCACCATGAATCCTTCCTGGGGAACGGGTACCCCCAACAACTTCAAGGCAACGAGATTCATCCTATGGCGCGTATTGTGGCCATTACCGATACCTACGATGCCCTCACCACTAAGCGCTCGTATAACCAGCCCATGACTCCCACTGATGCCCTGGAGTTTATGAAGGGCAAATTGGCCGGCCGCTACGACCAGGATCTGATGAATGCCATGTATTCGATCCTCTTTAAGATGAACCCGAATCTCGCCACCCAGTAAGTTCCTTTGTAATTTCAATCACATCCATCGTGACCGCCCTAAGTAGCGAATAATTCGCTGAAATTTGGCGCACGCGAAGATTCAAAAAAGAACTTGATGGGGAGCATCAGAAGTCTTTATAAAGGGCCACACAAACAGAGCGGAATTTCGCTCGAGATGGACTTGCTCAAACAAAGGATCAGCTCGATGGATAGAACCCAGTTTATTGAAGTGTCTGTACGCCACGAACATGCCGTGCTTAGCCGTGATGGAGCTTTGTTGGTCAAAACCGGAGCCAGCACGGGCCGCTCCACTAAAGAGCGTTTTGTGGTTCAGCGACCGGAAATCATGAAGGACGTGGACTGGGGCAACATCAATCAGCCGATCGACGGTGAGTTTGCCGACGCCTACTTTGCGGCCCTTAAGAAACGGGTGGTGGGTGGCCAACACTTTTGCATGAATGGCTACGTCGGCAGCTTCCCCATTGAAGTTGTCTCGACCAGCCCCTGGCACATTTTGTTTGCTAAGAATATGTTCCGTCGTCATGTGATTCCGGCCTTGGCCCAACACATTCCTGACGATGTAAACATCGAAATTTGGCACGATCCCCATGGCAAGGTTTCTGATTTACAGCTGGGCCGGGAGTTTCCCTTTGAAAAGGCCATCATCGTCGATTTGGCTCAACTCAAAGTGGGCATCATCGGCACCGCCTACGCCGGGGAAGTTAAGAAGTCGGCTTTTTCAGTTTGCAACTACTTGATGCCGAAGTACGGAATCTTCCCGATGCACGCCTCGGCCAATTGCATGGAAGACGGCGATGAGTCTTCGGTCCTGTTTGGCCTGTCGGGAACGGGCAAAACCACTCTGAGTGCGGACCCTGAGCGATTCCTGATTGGGGATGACGAAATTGTCTGGTCACCCACTGGAATCTCTAATCTCGAGGGTGGATGTTATGCGAAGTTGATCAATCTTAAAGAGTCGCATGAGCCGGATATTTACCAGGCCGCCAATAAGTTTGGATCTATCTTGGAAAACGTCGCTTTTAATGAGCACACTCGCGAAATCGACTTTTGCGACAGCTCAATTACCGAAAACACCCGTGGCTCTTACAGCTTGGATGTTTTGACTCGAGTGTTCGATCAAACTCAAGAAGCCAAACCACCGAAGTCGATCGTGTTTCTGACGGCAGATGCGTTTGGCGCCTTGCCGGCGGTGGCCCGACTCAACCCCTGGCAAGCGCAGTACCACTTCATTTCCGGTTACACGGCCAAATTGGCCGGTACCGAAATCGGTGTGACTGAACCCCAGGCAGCTTTTAGTGCCTGCTTTGGTGCCCCCTTTATGCCTCGGTCTCCCAGTGTTTACGCCGGGATGATGGCAGAAATGGCCAAGAAGTACGACGTCACGGTTTGGCTCCTTAACACGGGTTGGACCAAAGGTGGCTACGGCAAGGGCGAGCGCTTCCCGATCCCAGTCAGCCGCCGCCTGCTGCGGGCAATTCAGAGTGGTGAACTCAATAAGGTGCAAATGCAAAAACACCCCATTTTTGGTTTTGATGTTCCGGTTGAAGTCCCCGGCGTCGATCCCGAGTGGCTGTCATTCCCGCAAGGCCCGCAGGTCATGGAGCTGGCCAAACGTTTCATCGCCAATGCGGAATCTAAAAAGTCCGCTTTTACGGCGGAGATCGTGGAAAACGGCGGACCTAAGGTAAATAACTAAGGCCCCTCACCTGAGTAAAATGCCCTCCGCTGTTTTCCCAGGGAGGGCATAGGTTAGTTTAAAAGTTATTCTCGAAGTTTCAGTTGCTGAACTTATTCTAAGCTACACTTCACCTCAATGTCCTTGGCCACATCAAACGACAACTCAATCACTCGCCGACGAATGATCTCGCCGTTGGGGCCTTTGGTGATCACAATTCTTCCCGTCCGAATCTTACTCAGCTCATCGGCGTTGAGACCACTGACAGATACCACAAAGGTCTTTTGACCCTCCAGAGCTTCCAAGGCCAAACGACCGCAATGAGACTGAATGAGATCGAGATTTTCCTTGTTGGTGCTAAAGATTCTAACATTGAAGCGACGTTGAATTTCCGAATCAGGGAACTCCAAGTTAGAATACTTTTCTCGATCTGAAGTCACCACGAAGCCTCGCTGAGAGACGCCGTATTTGTTATGGCTTTGAAAAAACCATTGACCGAGAAGTGCATCCATCTTGATCTCGAGGCTTCCGCCCACGTCAACCGCCGAGGGTTCAGCCCCGGAATTTGTGTCTTCGGCCAAGGCAGGGCCTCGTGCAATTCCCAAAACAATTGCCAAACAAACGGCAAATTTAAACTTACCCATCTTATTTCTCCTCTTTTGATTGTGTGATTACTCACCAGTTCCTGATTGAGGAACTCATCAAAGAGGGCAAAGTTGCGAAAAATTGTTCTGAAATGATTGTCTCACTTCGAGACAGAGTGGCGCTGGAATTAAAGATCGTGATGAGAGCAGATGCCGTCTTGGAAGTCGCGGAACATGCCGCCCACATACCAGCGGAGCCACCCTTTGGGAGGTTCACCGAGAACCACGGGCTTGTAGAACTTAAGCTTGGTGACAGGACTGTTTTCAACTCGGTATTGCAGGCGATCACTATAGGTCTCAAGGAAAGCCTCACCCTCTGGAACCGAGCCCTGCTCAACGACGGGTTTCTGCTGAGGTATGAAAGTGACTTTTTCGTAACTGAGACCCACGGAATAAGAGTCGCTGACCGAATTAAAATGCGTCACGGCCTGGATCACACTAAAGTAAAAGTCGGTGCCCGACATCGGGACCGCGACTGGATAGAAGTGGCAAACACCCCAATCAAAGTGCTCCACCTTTTCAGGTCGGGATTCAAAGTGAGAGAAAATTCCGCCGATTTGCGGTTTGTTGTAAATCAAAACATCGGGATTGACGGCCGACCAAGTCACATCAGCGGGGTTCACTTCCTGACCGAGACCTTTTTCTTCGCAGCCTTGGAAGTAGCGAATATTATCTGAACTCGCGACTCGAATGATCGCCTTAACATTAGTCTCCGTGCCACTGCCGGCCGGAGTACATGAGACATCAGGATCTACAGCATAGAAGCTGGTGGGTTTTCCACCGTAGCCCGTGCCGTTACCGTTACCCGTCATGCTACTAATTAAATCTGAATTCTCACCGCCTCGCGATCGATAGCTGACACCAAGGGGCGAGCAGGACTGAAACTGCAAGAGCAACACGAGGCCAAAAATCATGACCGTGATTGCCATCGGTGAAATGTGAGGAATGCGTTTTTTCATGCCTATAACACCCTCATTGCCCTTCAGTCAGAAGCTTCAAATAGTATATAAAAGTGCCCCTGGTTTGGGGGGAGATAAAGGGCAAAAAATCACCAGTAACAATAGGTTGATAACTAACTGAAAAGAACTTTCGTTGGCATCTCAGAGCGAGACGAGAGGTGCATTTTCGCCGTCCAACTTTTTGACAATTTTTAGAGCGGAACCGGCCGCTCGTGGAAGCATTCGCCGTTGGGAAACCACCGCTCCTGCCCCAAGATAAACCAGCTGAACATGCCGTCTTCGAACTCAGCACCTTCATAGTAGGATTTAAGCTCGCGTTCGGGTCCGTCCAAACTGTGGTAAGCCTTTTTGTCTCCCGAATCCCAGACCGATCGCGAAGCCTCGATCACCGACTCTGCCCCTTGTACGACCCTCACGGGACGGAGAAGCATATCGAGATCGACCTGCTCATAACGGACACTCATGGTGTAGATTGGGTTGGTCCCGTTCAAGCGGTGCACAGTGACGTTGATCCGTGAGAAGTAGCTGATCGTTCCCGACAAGGGAATCGGTGGTGGTAAGAAGTCACAATTGGCAACTAACTGTTTGGCGCCGTCAGGACCCAGTGGAAACTCATCGCGCCGCTCGAACAACGAACCGGTACGGCGAAAGTAAAGAGCGTCGGGATTTTGCGCGGAAAAAACCACTTCCTGAGAGGGCACGGCCACGCCATTTTCCTGGATACATCCGTCGTAATAAGTGAAGGCTTGATTGTCACCGACGGTCATCATGCCTTTGACATTGGATTGACTGCCATCCTTGGCACGGCAAGATTCACGTGAATCAATCCAATAATACGTTGGCTTCCCGCCGTACCCAGTCCCGTTACCATTGCCGGCTCCGCTTCGTGCGAGCGTGGTTTCTTTGTCAGCTCCGTCTGATCCTGTCACCCGCAACTCCGTGCAGGCGGACCCTAAGGTCAAAACCAACATCCCTATCGACAACTGCTGAAGGGGAGCCCACCACATCCTTGTGGTTGGTGATCGCCTCAATCCTTTGGAACGATCGCTTGCATCCATGTGTGACTCCCGCCACTTGTCTCATCTTCATACATTCAGCTTGGCTTACTACCGTTTGAGACAGTTTCATCATAATCCCTCGCCACTCCACCTTTACACTGATATATTTGGTGAGAGATGACAGATAAGTATCTGAAACTTGTAGAGGAGCTTGAGGAGCTGAGTCGAAATGGCTTGGGGGCCGAAGTGCGCAAGCGACTTCAGAACTTAGTGGTCGTCAAAGTCCCACGCCCGCACCGCCTCGCCATCGCCAACGTCGCCCGCCGTAACAACTTACCCTTGTTGGCCATTCGGCTGCTTAATCCCATTGTGCGCGCCGAACGTGAATTGGACTTGCCGGCCTCTCCCCAAGAATTGGCTGAGTATGCCTCTGGGCTTTTGTACATCGGCGCCGGCAAGGAAGCCGATGAGCTCCTCACCACCCTCAATCCCAGTGTGCTTCCGCGGGTCCTGCTTTACCGCGCGTTTACCTGTTTTAGTCGTTGGGAATACGAACAAGCACTCCCGCTTCTAAAGAATTACTTGGAGCACGAAACGGATCCCTATTTGAACACCGTGGGCGAAGTCAACCTGGCCGCCGCTTTGGTCTTTTTGGGACTGCCGGAGGCCGAGGCGCTCCTCGAAGGTCTGCGGGCTAAGACTCTGGCGCGCGAGTACTGGCTACTTCACGGCAACAGCTTGGAACTCTCGGCCCTGTACTCTCTCTCAAACAAGCAGTATCGCGATACCAAAAAGTACTTGGCGGAGGCCGCCGAAGTGCTAAAAAAATCTCAAAGTCTCAACGACCTGTTTGTTCGCAAGTGGAGTGCCGTCGTTAACTTGCACCAAGATCCGACAGCGACTGAAACCCTGGCGCAGATTGAACAACTCAAGACTGAAGGCGCTCGCTATCAAAACTACGAGACGGTTCGCGATCTGGAATTTCACCTGGCAATCGAAACTCGCAATCAAAAACTTTTTGAGCGCGTTTACTTTGGTACCCCCTACTCGGCTTACCGAAAAACCCTGCGCGATAAAATACCCAAACAATGGATCATACCAGAGAGCTATTTATTGACGGCTCCTAAAGACGCCACCCCTCACACCATACTAAACTTGAAGTTGGGGACTTCGGGCAGTGGCAAGAACTTGTTAAAACCCGGGCAGATTCTCCATCGCGCCCTGGTGCTATTAATTGAGGACTTTTACCATCCCAAACGCGTGGGAACTCTGCATTCGGATTTGTTTCCCGACAGTTATTTTAATCCGATCTCCTCGCCCAACCGCATTTATCAGGTGATCTCCCGCCTGCGTCGCTGGACGAATGAGGCCCACCTTCCCCTCAAAGTGGGGGAAGGCCATGGCACCTACTGGGCCCATGTACGCACGGGCTTGGGAGTGCTGGTGGAGGAAGAAAAGCCTGCCGCCAGCAAAGTCTCTCCCCACCAAACTCTGTTGGAGAGACTCGATGCTCAGGGCCTGGGTGAATTTTCGGCCAACCAAGCTTGCGAAGGATTGGGCCTTTCGAGAAGTGCCTTCAATCGCTTTGCGAAGTGGGCCGTCGACTCCGGTGCGCTCGAAAAGCGCGGACAGAGTTCCGCCACTCACTACCGTCGACTCAAGTCGGCTTCATAACTTCTCTTGGTGGACGTCTCAAAGTGAGGCGATTCTCTCACCAAATTCATAAGTTTTAATCAAACTGTTTAAGTCTTAGTCTAAAAATGACAGTCTGAGATGAAGCGGACTGCCTCAAATTAAGAATCTCGGTGAACAGTAGACTTGGTGGGAACTACCTATGAATCTCTTTTCCGAACTCATCGCGCGAGCGCGCGAAGATGTGGCCGGAACTCTTTTGCTCGTGACGGTATCGCTCGTTGCGGCCTTAAAGCTCGAAACCGTTTCCAACACTGCCTCAGTGTGCGACCCGGCCGACCGAGCCTGCGTCGAATCGACTGTTGGCGCCTCGAAAAAATCCACTTCGGCGGGGCTTGATGAAATTGCGGATCGCAAACCCAGTTCGGTGCAACCCGTCGCTGAGCGAACTCTGCAGAACCAGACGCGGGGTCGGAAACAAACGTCTAAGGCCTCCGCAGTCCCAGAACACAAGATTCGTCAGCTGCTGTATGGGACTATCCACGATTGAGAGTTACCGACGGCGGCTCAGCAACTCCGTGTAGCCTCCAGCATAATTGGCGGCTCGCTGAAAGCCGAGCGTCAACAGCGCCATGGTCACGGCCGCTGAGCGAACTCCCCGGCTGCTCATGACAATGACCCGGTCATTGAGTCCAATGCCGACCGCCCGCAATCGATTGCGCATGGTCTCATCGACCTGCCCGCTCTTAGTGAAAAACTCCCGCCAGTCGATGTGTATCGCCTGCAAATCAGGCGACTGATAGCCAAATCCGTCGGTGTCTTTTTTAAAATACTCGGCCTTGGTTCGCACATCGAGCAAAAAGGTTTTGGGAGCGCCATCACTCTTCTTAGAGAGAGCGGCGTCGAGAACTTCCGTCTTGGTTGCAATCACCGATTCCACGAGCTCAGGGTTCCAACGATCCGCATTCTTAAGTGGGACTCCCTCAATGTTGGTCAATAGCTTGTCAAAGTTGCGAATGTCGGCGAGCTGAACTTTAGCCACTCCCAAATAAAACAAGGTCCAGGCCATCCGCCCTTCATCTCCGGACCCGTCCACACCCTTGCCAACAATGAGTACGCGACTGGAAGGTCCCACTCCCTTGAGGGCCAAACGGCGCGCCATGCGGGCAACATCGGCCTGCAGCAGGCCCGGGACCGGCCCGCGAACCTGAGCAAACTCCTCCCACTGGAGATTAATCGAATTGGGAATGTGAGCCATGGTGTAATCAAAGGTGGGGCGAATATCAATCACCACCATATCGTCGGTGATTTCAATCGGCGCCTTCATCTGTCGGGAAAGTTCCTCAAAATTGATGATCCGAGTTTCCGTCACCCGAGTGGGTTGGGTTTGGCAGGAAGCCAGCAATAGGACGACAACAATGACCAGCCCAACTCTCATCAATAGAACTCCTCTTACTTGTGATGTTTCATCGTCGGGAAGAACAAGATGTCACGGATGCTGGGCTGATTGGTTAAAATCATCACCAGTCGCTCCACTCCCAGTCCCACCCCACCTGTCGGAGGCATACCGACGTCAATGGCATGGGCAAAATCCCAATCCATCGGCTGGGCTTCTTCATCAATCACCCGCAGGGCTTCTTGCTCTTTCAAACGCTCGAGCTGATCCTCGGGATCATTGAGCTCGGTGTAGGCATTACCCAATTCCATGTTCGCCACCATCGGTTCGAACCGTTCCACCAGTCCGGGTTTAGAACGATGTTTTTTGGTCAATGGGGAAATCTCCACCGGAAAATCAATTACGAAGGTGGGCTGCCACAGATGCTCTTCAACGGTCAGCTCAAAAGCTTCCATGATCATCTCACCGCGCCGACCGGGTTTTTCGCGATCCGAACCCAAAGTTTTGATTTTCTTAAACAGGTCCTGATCCGACAACGTGGTGGGATCAAATTTTCCGTACTCTTTAATTCCATCCATCACGGTCAAACGCCGCCACGGGGGAGTGAAATCGATTTCCTTCTCCCGGTAGATCACCTTTGTCGATCCAGTGATGTTCTTACAGACGGTTGAGACCAACTCTTCAAACTGTTTCATTTGATCGAGGTAGTCGGTGTAAGCTTCGTAGTACTCCATCATCGTGAATTCGGGATTGTGGGAGCGATCGATCCCCTCATTGCGAAAATTCTTGCCGATTTCGTACACCTTGTTGAAGCCGCCCACGATCAAACGCTTCAAGTAAAGCTCAGGAGAAATCTTAAGAAACAACTTCATGTCGAGAGCGCGATGATGAGTCGAAAAAGGATAAGCGGCGGCGCCCCCATAAATTGGTTGAAGCACCGGGGTCTCGACTTCCAAAAACCCGCGGGCATCCAAGAATTTTCTGATCTCGCGGATGATTTGGGTGCGCACTTCAAATACCTTGCGGGTTTCCGGATTCATCACCAGATCGAGGTGGCGATAACGATACTTGAGCTCCACGTCCGTCAGGCCATGGTATTTTTCGGGCAGTGGCTCCAAGGTCTTACACAAAATAGTGAACTCTTGCGCATGTACAGAAAGCTCGCCCTTTTTAGTCTTAAACACGTAACCCTTGACGCCGACGATGTCCCCTAAGTCGACCAGATCAAAGGCCTTCGCCATCGCCGGCGGGAGGTCTTCGACCCTGACGTAGATTTGCACATCCCCAGTTTGATCTTGAAGATTAAAAAACGAGGCTTTCCCCATATCTCGCTTGGTCATCAGGCGGCCAGCAACCACCATCACTTGATCATTTAACTTATCGCCGGCATTGATGCCGTCAAACTTAGCTTTGATCGCTTCAGCCGTGGCCGTGGGCTTAAAGTTATGAGGAAAGGGATCGATCCCTTGACTCTTAAGTTCATGAAGCTTGCGGCGCTTCTCGGCCCGTAGCGGGTTTTCGCGATCCTCGTGCGAGCTCGTCTCGTTTTCCATGTTGCCTCGATCCATTTTTATTCGGCGGAGCCGGAGTAAATATCCATGACTTGATGAAGAAGGCGAATGGCTTCGGCCTTAGGGCGTTGGAAGGCATTGCGGCCCATGATGCTGCCGAAGGAGCCCCCTTGGGCCAAACCTTTGACTTCGGCCAAAACCGCGTCGGTGCCCTTGGCTTCGCCACCACTAAAAATCACCACGCGCTTGCCATTAAAAGCAGAATCCAACACGTGGCGGGTCCGATCAGCCAAATGATCAATCTTGATGGCCATCTCTTGGTACACCTTGCGAGCCGCATCTTGCTCGATGTGAGCCGACGGAGGTTTGACCTTGATAAAGTTGGCACCCAGTTGTGCGGCAATTTGTGCGGCATAAGCGGTCACATCAATCGCGGTCTCGCCGTCCTTCGACAGATCGGCACCTCGTGGGTAAGACCAAATCACCACGGCCAGTCCAGCCTCTTTGGCCGCTCGTGTGGCTTGTGCAATTTCTTCGTACATCAATTTACGACTGGCACTGCCGGGATAAATCGTAAAACCAATGGCGGCGCAACCCAAACGAAGCGCATCTTCGACTGAAGAAGTAAGTGCCGAGTGCGGCGCTCCCTTCACCCCAAAGAGTGTGTCGGAATTGTTGATTTTGAGAATCAAAGGAATTTCGCCCGCGTATTCACGAGCACAGGCCTCAATAAAACCCAGTGGGGCAGCATAGGCATTGCAACCAGACTCGATCGCCAGATTGAAATGATAAGACGGGTCATAAGCATCAGGATTTTTGGCAAAGCTGCGCGCGGGACCGTGCTCAAAGCCTTGATCGACAGGAAGAATCACCAACTTGCCCGAGCCACCCAGACGACCGTGGTTGAGCATTCTCGCCATATTGGTCAGAACGCCAGGATTTTCACTTCCATACCAACTCAATATCTCTCTAACTCTTGGTGTCATATCAGTTCCCTTCAAGGGCGCGCAAAGGCCCGGCCGATTTTTACTTTTGAGGGTACAAAACTAGTCATTGTCAGTCCGTTAATCAAGGGGAGACAGCAGAGAATTTGTGACATATTACCCGGAGCAAGACTAAGATGGATTTTACACTGTGTTTCCTTACGCCGACTGAGACCCGATGATTGCCTTTATTCACAGCCGCTTGGCGCCATTTAAACACCTGAGCTTTCGCCGTTACTTCATGGTGCAAACCCTCTCGATGATCGGCACCTGGTCCCATGATTTGGCCCGCGCGTGGATCATTGTTGAAATGATGGGCAAAGCCGCAGCTCTCGGACTGATGCTACTGGCTGTGGCACTCCCCACCTTTTTGTTGATCTTGCAAGGCGGGGTGATCGTCGACAAACTCGAAGTTCGGCGAGTCATGTTCACGACGAAAGCGATTCTCGCCTGCTCGGCGATTGCTCTGGCCGCCATTACTGAATTTGGTCACATCGAACTATGGCACCTCTTGGTGTTTGGCATTTTAGAGGGGCTGGTGATGGCCTTTGACTCTCCCGCCGAACAAGCCATTCGATACCGACTGGTGCCGCGCGAGGATTTTCAACAGGCGATCACCTTGGCCTCGTCGAATTTTCACCTAGCGCGAATGATGGGACCACTGGTGGCGGGCGCACTGATGGCCCATCATGGACCTTCGCTGGTGTTTCTTGTCGACGGCGTGTCGTATTTGGGAGTCCTCATTGCCTTGACCAATCTGCCCCTGCAGCCTCCCCCACGCCGGTCTAAATCAACCGACGAAGGCTCCTTGCCCGCGCTGTTTGAAGGATTTCAGTATTTGCTCAAAACACCCAATCTCCGGTACCCGATGTATCAACTGCTCCTGACCATTTGTCTCATCCTGCCCCAGATCGTGGTGGTGTTTCGCACTTTTGTGCGCGAAAAGTTTCATCTGACCTCGGGGGAGTTTGGCTACGTCTTTAGCTTGCCCGCCCTGGGGGCGCTCACCGGCGCATTATTGTATGCTTTGTGGAAACCCCATAAGCCGATCAATACTTTGCGCGTCAGCATTCCCGCTCTGCTGCTGAGTTATTTACTCGTTCCGCTCGCCCCCACCATCCAGCTCACCTCGATGATCATGGCTGTGGGCGGATTGTTCTCGTATCTTACCTTTGCCTCTCTCACCATCACCATTCACTTGGCAGTCAGCGAAGAATTTCGCGGCCGTATTGGCTCGCTCATCGGCTTGGGATTTTTGGCGATTGGCCCAATGATGTCTTTTCCCATGGGCGCCATGGCCGATGCGCTCGGCTTTGCACCGACCGTGTGGGCCCTCTCAGCCCTTTTTGGCGCTCTCAGTGCGTGGCTCGCCTTCCGTCACTGGCTCGTCGTCCGAGCCTCAACAAATCCGTAAATCCCACGTCAAACCCCGGGGAGTTTCCCGCGGTGGGGAATTGAGGCTCACTTGTAGGTCCTCGCTCACTTGTGGTATGTAGAGACCTCAACGAGGTCTTTATGGCGGCAAAAGTCCAGGTCCAATTTAACCCCACTCCGAACCCTCAGAGTATGAAGTTTACCTTTTCTCAGCCCATTGCCCGAGAGGTGATGGAGTTTGGGGACCGCAACCAAGCGCAGCGCTCGCCCTTGGCCAACAAGATTTTTGGATTTCCATGGGCCGCTGCCGTCATGGTGGGAAATGACTTTGTTACCATCACCAAACAAGAGTGGGTCGACTGGGAAGTCATTGCCGAACCCTTGGCGCGCCTTTTACAGGAGCACATTGAAACCGGCGAAGCCGTTATTCTCGACGATCACGCCGACGACACCTCAAACGACAGCCCGCTGATTGCCGAAATCAAACGCATCCTCAATGAGGACATCCGTCCCTTTGTGGCAATGGATGGCGGCGATATTGTCTTTCACCGTTTCGAAGGCGGAGTGGTGTATGTCTATATGCGAGGCGCGTGCTCCGGCTGTCCCAGCTCAATGATGACTCTCAAAGAGGGGGTCGAAGCTCGCCTGAAAGCGGAAATTCCTGAGATCATCGAAGTCGTGGCGCTTTAGGGTCGCGGCA
>JADZEO010000154.1 GCA_020850475.1 Bdellovibrionales bacterium
GTTTGCTCTCCTTGTGTGATCGGAGAACAGGAGGCCATCGTGGTTTCAGCTACTTAGGCCAAAATCCGCACAGTTTATTGACTTAAACTCACCCCAAAAGTGTGACGAACGAGCCCGGACAGGACAACAGTCAAGTTATTATTGTCATGAATGATGGTAAAATTGTTGATATCGGCGAGTACGATTATCTTTCAGAAACCTCAAAGCTATTTATTGCAATGTTTGGTTCGAGTCGCGGGCCGAGTGTTACAAAACACCGGGAGGTCGCATGAACGGCCAACGCTCAACATCATCCGAGTTTAAAATGAGCTGGCGAACCATTGTCTTCCTAAAGCAACCCAGCTCGCTGGTGTTCTCTTACACTATATTGGCTTCTTTGGTTCTGTTTCTCGTTTGGGGAGTCATCGGATTTTTTATCTCTGTTCATGATACGATCAAGTCACCTGCTGTTGTTGTTGCTGATCTTGGCGTAAGAGCGATCCAATCCCCGCAACGGGGCGTGCTCATTCAGCTGGTTGCAGAGAACAGCGAAATTAAAGAGAATGATCTCCTTGGTTATATTCAAACAAAAGGGGGGTCGAGAAAAAATCTTGTGGAATTAGTGAGGGTACTGGAAGAGGTTGTTAACTCGCCAAACACAGATGTTCAAAGCTTACTGGCACAATTTGAGGAGTCGGCAAATATCGTGAGAGCTCAAACGTCTGATGTTGAAGCGGGAGAAGTGATTCAGCAGTTGATCTCGGACATTGATGGATACAAAAACTCACAGCGAACTTTGAGTTTGAGTAATAGAAAGGAAACTGCCTCTTTAGTTTCAATTCAAAATAAGAACAGGGCCAAGCTGCGCGCACTAAGGGTCGGGAAGATGCAAAAGGAAATGAAGTACTTTGTCGATAGCATAGAAACTGAAATGAGTGGGGTGGAATCAAAAATTGCACAAATTAACTCAAGTTACCAGCAAAAGGGCGAGTCGGCAAAACAAGATCTTCTGTCGTCACTGCGAAGGACGTTTGCCAAGCTCCAGGCTATTTCCCAAGGGCTTGAAGTGAGAGCGCCGGTCTCTGGTCGGATATCAAAGTGGTACAAGCAACACAAGTCCGAGGTTCTCTCAACAGATATCGTAGCAGAGATACTTCCGAAAGGATCCAGGGCCGCGTTGCAAATTCAAACTGAACAAAGGTATTTGCCTAGGGTAAAGCCAGGACAACTCGTAAGTCTAAAACTGGAGTCCTTCCCTTTCGAGCGATATGGAGTCTTCGTGGCTCGGGTAGACGAAGTCAAGAGGGTCAAATCAGCAGACGGCTGGTTTGAGGTTCGCGCTCAGTTTAGTGGGACTCAACCAGTTCATGTCTCAGAAATACCGCTTGGCTCCGGCGCCAATGCTGAGATTGTAGTCCGAAATACCAGCCTCAATCAGTTTTTGTGGAACCGCATATTTGGAGAGCGATTTTAATGAAATCGATTGGATGGTTGGCGATCTTGATCGCCACACAGTCGGCGGATTTTGCGAGAGCCGGTGTTTCAGTGAGTGAGCAGGAGTATTCTTCTCTCATGGCGTGTTCTGCGTTGCGTGCTGCAAATTTGGGTTCGAGCTCAATAATTGAAATTGAATATCTCGGTGATGTCGCGAAGTCTGAAAAAGATGTGTTAGGCGTGCTTAACCTTACTCAACGGGCCACGGATTTTGACAGCACTTCACGGACGTCGGCGTTTACTGCCGAAGTTACAGTCTCTAAAGTATTTTTCGATTTGTCACTTGATGGAAGGGTTGGTGCTTATTATCAAGAGCGCCAAATGAAAAACTGGTTAATTCAGGAATTGATTTTTAAACATCTGCTTCAACTGAATTCGATTCTATTTGAGTGGAAGGGTCTTGGCAGCCAAATAGAAATTACCTCCGAACAAGTCGACCGCTTGAAAAGCCTCAAAGAAATCGCGGGAACTCTATCGTCACATAAAGTCATCGATTACTCTGATCAACTTTTGCTTGGCGATGGTTACCAGAAGTCTGTCGCTATGAGGCTGGACCTCGAGCGAAAGCGCACCTTGAGTGCGGACCAGATTATTCAATTAACGGGTGAAAACGTGATCTCAATTGAAACAAATCCCGCGTCCCGGAATTTAGACTTGAAGTCTTGGATAAAATCTGATTCTTCAAAGTGGATGTTTCCCTCAATGTCGGCCATTCGGGCAGGAATCGAATCCGTCGAAGCCAATATATTTGCTTATAATCGGTCTTGGTGGCCGAAGTTGCAGGCGGAAGTAGGGATAACCCAGATTATTTCGGCTGATCCTCGTCCAGTTGACTCTGGAATGAGTCCCTATGCAGGTGTTGCACTAACTATGAACTGGCCGGAATCTGGGGTTGACGCAACCATTCGGCGCAATCTAAAGTTGGCCACACTCTATCGCCGTCAATTAGACGAGGAACAGAAGTCCCTTCGCATCAGGCTCAATCGTCAGGTTGAAATTCTCGACTTGCTCAAAAGCCGAGTTGATTTAGGGGTCGCTAGAGTGAAGGAGCTATCCCGATTGTTTGAGCTCCAGTCCATCAAATTTAAATCTGGCAAACTTTCCTATTTTCAGCTAAAAGACTCAGAATCAACCTTATATGATGCCAAGCGTGACTTGGTAGCTAGCGAACTGGAGCTAGCCAAGTTGAAAATTGATCTTCAGATCTATCGTGCATTCTCCAAAGGCGACGGGCTTCGAGAACTTGGCTGGAAGTGCAAGACTCTCGATGGAGAGGGTACTCTTCGACAATGAAAAAATACTGACGGCAAATCGAGGAGCTTGCATTGCCATTGCGGTCCGTCAACACCCCTCCACACAATACAAATAGATAAAATAATAATAAGGTTAACTCGAGATTCGCAAATGTCTTGGCTCTCGAGCGTATGTTCGGCTGGGCATAGGCACTATGTTCGAGACCTCCAAACTTCTCATGCTGGCTTGGGCGTGTAGTGCTCCCCATTTGAACCGGACATGATGGCCTGCTCCTAATGATAGGAGTACGACTATGAATACTGATAGCAGTTACTCAGGAAGCTCAAGGCGCCGCTCGTGGAGGGTGACGAACGGGGACTCAATGGAGTCGGGCGGTGGAGATTCGATATGCACCATCAAATTTCAATTTTTCTCTATAACGATTCAAGTGTTCAAACTTTTTTAGGTGGGCCTCAGCGGCAGTCCTACATTCAAAAATTTCGCGACCTCGCATTAGTTGCGGTGACGATTGATACCTTGGATGAAAGCCGCAAGATGGTGGTAAAAAGTATGCCGGGTCATGGTGGCCTTTTTGTGGGAGTAAGCCCACTCGACCGCATCGGCCAAGAACTTGATTTTCCTCTCGATCACCTTCAGGCGATGTACTTGGACCCGGTTCAAGCAACTCAAGCTTACCAGCGCATCGGCGCGGTCTTAAAAACCATGGGAAATACCAGCGGAACCTTGGGTGCCGAGGAGTCGTTGATCGTCAATGCTCTTCAGCTAGCCGCGAGAGACCGACTTCATGTTTTGATCTTTTCGGATTTCAAGTTTCGCGGGTACGAATAATCTTATGCCGACTCTGAATACAAATCGTCGCTCGGCGGAACGGCCGCAGCCGCTTCTTTGCCATCGAGAACCTTCACTCCGCGTTCAGCCAGGTGGCGAAAGACCACGCGCAAGTCAGGGTTGATGCGCGTGTTGCGATCATACCAAGGGATCTGCAACACCTCAGGGCCATGAACCTGAACTTGCACATGCAAATGATTCACCCGTTCAGCTAACTGATTTTGCTCCGGGGGTTCTCGGTAAACTTCGGCATGAATATAAGGAACAATTTTTTCCGCATCATTGTGCTTGAGAACTAAATTTAAGTGAGTGCGCGATTCGGTCTTGGTGAGTCCCAAAAAGCCTTTGGATTGATGGCGTTCTTCGACTTCTTCGGCCGTGAGAATGTCACCGTATGGAATATAAACTACGACTTTGTCGTCAGCGCTCAGTTGAAAGTTCAGGTAGGAGCGAATCTTTATATAGATACCACCAACGGTTCCCTTGATGACCCAGTTAGTAGGGTAGAGGGCGGCCTTGGCAATTCGCCACGCCAGCACCGAGAGCAAAATCGAACAAGCAATTGAGATAAAAAAGATCGCCTGTGTGTCGACGAAGGATTTGACCACCGCCGGAATGACCATAAAGATCACCGTTAGTCCGACCGGTCCCCAAATTGATTGGCGACATTCAAAAGTAAACTCCGTCCGATCAGCCATTTGGTTTTCGCTCAAAAATTTCATGTCTTCATTCTAGCACTCAGGCTAGTCCCGCAAAGTTTATCGATTCGGCTTTCTCAATATTTCTTGTGGACACTTGGGATTTCGGCAATTTCCTGTGTTTTATTGAGACCCTTGTCTGCTCCTTCGACAATTTTGTTGAGAAAAGCTCTCCTCTTTTCGGGCAATTAACGCAACACAACATTTTTCCCTAAAGCTGTAACGCGGCGCACCGATAAGCATCAAGACCGCTGAAATAGAAGCAAATCGTCTGTGGGCACTACTTTGAGGCCTCTGTGGGAGGAGGCAACGAAGGAGGGTGCACTTATGTCATTTCGAATCAGCTCTGCTGTCGCCTCTCTCACGGCACAGAGACATCTCCACAAGAATCAAAGAGCGACGGAGAAATCCTTGCGCGCATTGGCCTCGGGCAGACGAATTGTCCAGGCGGGTGACGATGCGGCCGGATTTGCCATCGGCGAGAGTTTACGCGGACAAATCAGTGGCTTGGCGCAAAGTCGAAAGAATGCTGAGAGCGCCATTGCCATGATTCAAACCGCTGAGGGAAGTCTCAACGAACAAAACAATATATTGATAAGACTCCGTGAGCTGGCGGTTTACTCCGCGAGCGACACCGTCGGAGAAAAGGAGCGCGAGTTCCTGGATCGAGAGTTCCAGCAGTTATCGGCGGAGTTCGACCGTATTGCGCGAGCCACTCGCTATGGAAACAAAGAGCTCCTCACCGGATCTGGCAAGGAGTTTAGTTTCCACGTCGGTCCCTTCAAGGGTCCGGAGAACGTGGTGCAATTTAAACTCGACGCGGATACCACTGGAGAATCGGCCGGCATCAAAGGAGTCGAGATTTTAGGGCAAGATGACGCCGTCAATGCCCTCGAAGTGATTGATGAGGCCTTAGTGAATATTGCCAGCGCGCGAAGCACCTTTGGTGCGGCCCAAAGTCGCTTTCAATACACCATCGATAGCTTGGCTGCTTCCGAGGAAAACATGGAGGCGGCACGCTCGCTCATTGTCGATGCCGACATCGCCCATGAAGTGAGTGAATTGGCTAAGTCGCAGATCTTGCAAGACATGGGTGTGGCCGTGTTGTCGCAAGCCAATCAAGACGCAGGGCGGGCAGTAAGACTGATACCAGGTTAATTTTTGATTTTGCTTTGTTTCATCGTGATCGCCATCTCAGAAACAGGGCGGGCATGTGTACCCGTGACTTAAACCCCGGAGTTTGTGGAGAGCTCCGGGGTTTTCTTTTTGTGGCGACAAGAGGGCCGTTTGGTTTTTCAAAATTCTCCAGACGCACTGGCGGAACCCCAACATTTAATGGTCTTGGCAGCTGTGAGTCCGCAAGTATGAGAACTGCCCCCTGAGATAGTCGTGAACCTCGTTCCAGCATCAATTACTTTCGGTGCCGCTACATTTGCAGTTCCACCATCACCCATCTGTCCCCTTCTCAGTTGAAATGCAATCGGTGGAAAAATCGACGCTTACATCACCAGAATCGAAACCCTCGGCAGTCATTAGGTTCAGTTTTCTTCCAGAGCAGAGCGCGACCTCTCTGTCCTTGAAGGAAGTGTTATCCAAGTCGCCGATTTATTTTTTCACTTTGTACTCGGCATATTTGTTGCCTATGTGGCCGGTCAATTTGTTACCTATGTACCCAGTCTGAGCCCTAAGAAAAAGTTGACAGGGTTTTTCGCACTTTATTACTCCGCCCATTAAATTTGTTTGGTCTCATTCAATTTTTTTGGAGTTCCAATTCGTGGCGTGCGGTGGTGAGCCCGCAGCGCTCTTAAAATTCAATTCCTTAAGAGTCCTCCGTCTCGTCCCACTCGCACTCGCCAAACCCTGTGGTAAAAGAAGTTTTCTCTCGGAGGAATTCTTATGAAAGCGCAATTAGCAAATCAAATTTCAACTCAAA
>JADZEO010000155.1 GCA_020850475.1 Bdellovibrionales bacterium
CGACCGGCCTGGAGATTCGTTTCCGGAGATCGCGAAGACGGGAGCCAACACCGTTCGCTTCATGTGGCTTACCATGATTGAACCAAGTGAGGTCGTGCAGACTCTGCAGCGAGCAGTTGACTCAAAACTCATTCCCATCTGGGAACTCCACGATGCGACGGGAGACTGGTCGAAGATGGCCGATATTGAGGCCTATTGGACCTCCCCCACCACCCTCGACATACTCAAACGGTTTGATACCAAGATGATCGTGAATCTGGCTAACGAGGCCGGAGCCACTGTCAGCAACCAAGAACTCACGACTGTTTACTCGCGTCTGGTGAGTAAACTTCGAGACGCGGGAGTTAAGGCCCCCCTTATGATTGATGCCTCGGGCTGGGGCCGCAATGCGGAACAACTCCTCGAAATTGCGCCGATCCTATTGAATCAAGATCCCCTTCACAATCTCATTTTTTCCTGGCACGTCTATGATTCGGGAAGCGACCAACCGGCGAGAATTCAGCGAGTCGCAAGTAGCTTTAAACAACAAAAACTCCCCTTCATCATCGGCGAATTTGGGCCCAAATCTCCAGGTGCTTGTCACCTCGATGTCCCTTGGCTTGAGGTGATAAGAACGGCACAACAACTGGGTCTTGGCTATCTCCCCTGGTCCTGGGATAACTTCAATGGCGACTGTGAAGACGGTGAATTTTCGGTGTTCGATCTCGTCACCGACGGCATCCACCTCTCCACCTTACGCTCGGGTTGGGCGACCGAAGTCATCATGACCGACGCCGCGAGTATCAACAAAACCTCGCGGCGAACGGCGTGGCAAGAACAAGGTCGCTGCCAATAGCTTTGCCGTCGAGTGGTTGGTGGTTGACTATAAATTCTTCACGATGTTTTGCGCTCGCAAACTTTTGATTGTCCCGCCCATCGTTCGCGGTTATGGCCTCAAGTATTCACAGACGGGGGGATGTCGCGTGAAAGCACCTTCTATCAGATCACTTCTTTTACTGATGGGTATAATTTTAAGCTTAGGTTTGGCCGCGGGTTGTTCTTCGGGCTTTAGGGCCAAGAACGCGGGCAACATCAATGGCGCGAGTCCCAATCCTCCACCGGCAACAGAATGGGTAGTGCCAGAAATTTATCTCGTCATCGGCCAAGTGACGGAATTTGATTTGAACACGACTCTCCCCCCACAGGTTGAACGCGGCGGCGTTTTTGGTGTTGATCCCAAGGGCTCACCGCTTCCAGAAGGGATGATACTTGACCCCGACGGAATTCTCCACCTCGGCACCGCCCAAGCGGGCCGGGTTACGGGAGTGATTTTCTCCTACACCACTCCGGATCTCATCGACGCCGCCCATTTTGCTCTCGACTAAAGCAGTTCAGTGGGGCTGGAGTCTCAATTTGAGAGGGTCCTGGGTCAGCCCGGCCCCTCGATTGACCTCTGTCACTAAAATTCCGACAAGACATTGATGTCACGATTCTTTGCTCGCTTTCTCATCCTTGTGGCGTGGGTGGTGTGCGCTACGTCCGCCACGGGCAACCCCTGCACGATCGAATCGCTCCGCGCGCGCCATCCCGACTTTTGCGAATCCCGTTGGCGGAGTCGGCCGCTTACGCCCGCTCAAACGACGGAGTTGTTTCACGAAGTGCGCTCCTTGATGCGCGAATTGATCTTGCAAGGACGCAGTCCCAACCAACTGACGGACCAAGAAGCGTCGCTGCTTTCCAGAATTGAAACCACCGAGCTCGGGAGCTTTACTCAATGCGGAACCGGCACCACGGCGATCAACGCCTCCTATCGCGGAAATGAACATCGTGTGACCCTTTGTGATAATTTACGACGCCTCCCCATCCCCGCCTTGGTGGGAATGATCGGTCACGAAATCGGCCACAGCGCTGATTCATGCCAATGTCAAACTCCCCATTTGCACACCGGCGCGCGCGAGCGTCTGCAAATACCTCCAGCCCAACTCAGGCGAATGTCTAACGGTGGTGATCTGGCGCAAGACCTCCAACGCGGAACCGGTTCGCTCCATATTGTTTCGCACGCCCTACTGGGACAGGATCGCCTTTGGCAGGACTGGGCCCGAGAAGGAAAAGTTGAAGTGCGCGGCATTGCCATGCCCTTATCCGAGTACCCCCTAAACGGAATCCGCATGTGCCTTGCCAATCAAGCGGGATTGATGACGGCGAGCACCTCCCCTCAGCTCGCCCGCAGTCGCGACGACCACGGATGTAACAGCATGGGGGACTACGAGACGATGGCGGATGTTTGGGGTGCCTATGCCCTCGAAAAATACTTTGAACGCCACCCCGAACTACAAGGCACGGCCGCCCTCGGCATGTTTGAAAACCGCAAGCATGAGCTTTGTTCCCCTAAGGGCTATCCTGAAACCGAACGAAAGTTGGCGGAAATTTGGATGAGTCGCCCAGCGACGGCACGTGCCCTGGGTTGTGAACCGGCGTCACAACATCGCTGCCTTGATCGACTCCCGTTTCGAGGACCAGCGACTGCGCCAAGCCCGGCCACAGCTATCAATCCACCCTGTGAGGAGGCCGGCCCACGATCCCAAGATCGCACGGGCCTCGATGTGCGCTGGCTACGAGGTTTTCTTAACACCAGTCCCGGTGGCAATTAATCTTGCGTGTAGGGCCAGTGAAAGGGTTCTGCCTCGACCTTGCGCTCAAGGGCCATGAAGACATTCCAGCGCGCATAGGCCGCTCCCGGCTGACCATCGAGATACTTGATACGGTAGAGGCCAGGATAAATCACCGACCAACTGCCGACGAGCCAAGCATAGACCAAGCGACCGTCGGGAAACTTCAAAGTGTACTCACAAGCCTCACCGACATAATAGGGGTCAACTTCGCCACAGGCATTGAGGTTAACGACTTCAACGTTGTCGACTTCTTGCCCGATCAGATTGAGCATCTCGAGAGCCGAAATCGGAGTCTCATCTCCGCCCACGGGGGGCTGAGGGCAATAGGGACTTGGAAATTGCGGATCTATTGGAACCGGGCACGGATCATCCGGAAGAGGCGTGTAGGCAAGGGCGGCTCCACACACCACAGTCACGACCAACAAACATAAGGACTTCCAAAATTGACCCCGGTTCATAAAGGCTCCTCTTACTTAAATGCCTCACAAAAGACGTGAAGAAGACCTTAATTAACACATCCGGGGACGGTGTCCACGAATCCGCATTTTGAAAAAATGTAGGCTGTAAGTGTTTTAGGCCGGCACCGCGAACTGGCGCCGACCCACGCCCAAATTAGCGCTTATTGTATTTGTAGATCTCGGTCACTTCGCCTTCCGGCGCCCCTTCCTCATCGGGAAAAGGATAATCCTTGCGCGCAAATACCTTTAAAGCCGGCACCCACTTGCCCGCCTTCAGCTTGGGGTAGATAACCCCGCTCAGGCCCAGCAAATTCCAGCAGCCCGGATCGTCGCAATCATCGTCTTTGGGATTTTCCCACTTAAAGACCAAGCGACCGGCAGCGGTCGGCTTAAGGGGAATCGTGCGATCAAAGTCGACCAAATACAGCACCACTTGGCCGTTTTCCTTTTTAACTTCGCCTGCCACACAGGGACGATCTTCCGTGTCCTTGCACCATTCGTTGGTGAGCTCTTCGTACTCACCATAAACCTCACCGCTCGCCAAATTGTACTTCGGCATCGGCGGATTGGCGGCACTCGCGGCCAAACTCAACATCAAACCCAGTGTTACAACAAATGTCTTCATACTGCCCCCTCGCGTATTCACCAACTCGAGGTGCCGTCATATCAAGTGATTTGCCAACAAACCACCTTCAGGAGGCAATGATAGATTTTTCACTTTTGACAAGTGGGGCACCAATAGCTGCTGCGACCGCCAATGGTGGTCTGGCGGATCAGGGTTTGGCAGCGGCGGCAAGGCTGACCCGCTCGCTCATAGACTTTTAGTTTTTGATAAAAGTGGCCCTCTCCCCCACCAGTTTGACGAAAGTCTCTAAAGGTGGTCCCGCCCTTTTCGATGGCGGCTTTGAGCACTCGTCTTGATTCGCGCACAATTCGGGAAAATTCGTCCCGCGAAACCCGCCGCGCGAGCCTGTGGGGCCTTACTCCCGACCGAAACAAAATCTCGGAGGCATAAATGTTGCCAATCCCAACTACGACCTTTTGGTCCATAAGAAAGTTTTTGACCGCCACGGATCGGCCGCGCGACAGGGTCAACAACTGGTCGGCGGTGAACTTTGCTTTCTCAAGTGGCTCCGGTCCCAACTGTTGAAAGTAGGGGTGCTCTTGCCAATTCGCTTTCGGGATCACCCGAAAGAGCCCAAACCGGCGGGGGTCATTATAAACCAAGATGCGCGGGTCACCGCGTAGGTAAACGAGCACATGATCATGGGGTTTTTGCTGCTCAATCACCGCAGTGCCGGCCATCGAGGCTGCGCCGCCTCGCAAACTAGAATTGATCACGCGCCACGATCCGGTCATTCCCAAATGAGACACCACCAATTGCTCACCCACTTCCCACAACATGTACTTAGCTCGACGAAAAAATCGGGTGACTTGAGATCCCTGAAGGGATTGTACTTCCTGTGGTACGATAGGTTCGCGCAATCGCGCCTCGCAAACTTCCACTTTAGCAATTGCAATGGGAGTTGGAAAGACTTCGGTTAACCCACGGCAGACCGTTTCAACTTCGGGGAGTTCGGGCATCAGGCACCTTACCTTGCTTACTCTTGGGCATCTCATTCAAGTGACTTGCGGGTCAACAAATAGCGACGGGCTTTAGTTCTTCCTCTCGCGCGCACTCCCTTGAGCGATGCTAAATCACGTTCGGCCTGACGGCGAGAAATCTGATGTTTTAAAAGCCCTAAATAATCGGCCAGGCGAATCTGCCCCTGTCGCCCGAGCAGGTCTCGAAGCATTGCGAGCCGCTCGGATTTCTGCCAGGGGTTTCTGCGTAAGGGTTGATCGGTCTTAACCAATAACTCCCCAGAGACAAATCCCCAATCGCGATACGGCTTGAGACTAAACTGAGCGTCCTGCACCATCAACTTACCGCCGATTTTCCGTAACCCGTAAAAGAATTGAGGCCAACCCGTTTGTGGTTCAATGCCATTCATCACCAGACACGCCCAATGACGAAACGCCGTGCGGTCAATGCTCGGCAGCTGCAAGTCGACAAACTCCAACACCACTCCCAGGGCAGCCGGCCACGGCTGACTCTGGAGATTTTGGTTGAAAGTGAGAGGCGAGATCTTTGGCCATTGATTGAGGAGATATTGGACCAATGCTTCTGCCACCCTTGGTTCCAGTCGCGCCCATTGACTCATCAGAGCCAAATCGTCTGGCGAGATAGGGGCAAAGGTTTGCAGATCATGAATGGCCTGCGACAGTTCCGCGACCTGAGGGAAGTGGCGCAGCCCCTTCATTGCCCGTCCTCTGAGATATCATCGAGAAAGTCAAAAGCCAGGTCAACTCCGGGGATCCTTCGCGCCCGCAGACTTTCCAGATGTCTTTCGACCAGCTCGCGGTTGATGCCACTTTTGAGAAGTAGTTTGGCATGGGGAACATCTTTTTGTCGGCCGGCAAAAAGCTTCATGATTAGCATGTCTTCACGCCCTAAGGCATCGACTGTCAGCTGCTTGCCGGCGAAGACCCTGATCAAACGACTCGCATAATCTTTTGGAAGGTTGTGGGTAAAAGTCGAAAAGTAGGGGTTGAGCCAGTCGGGCGAAATATTGAGCTCATTCCCCACCTCTTTGACGATGCCATCTAGGTCTTCAAAAGGAGTCTGCAAAGGCACCGCATCGATGTCGTAGGTCGCGATTGGAAAACCGTGGGCCAACACCATGGCTCCCCCGCCACCCATCATCATCTTAACTGGGAACCTGAGCTTCTGATCAAACAAGCCGAGGGCCTTTAACATCATGTTTTTATTAATTTGTTTCATAATGCTATTATACGTCATTTAAATAAATGTCGCAATCACAAATTTTATCTAGTTATTTAAAATAGTTATGAATATATCTTTAGTGAGCTTGGTGCCTACTTGTTGGTTCCGAATGGCATGGATTTTTGAGCAAAGTTTGATCGCAATCAATGGTCCAAACAAAATATTTTTTGTTCTCTAAATAATATGTGACCCCAAAGTGGGACGTATCAGGTAAGGGCGTTCACCTTAACCTTCGGTTAAATCTGTTTCCCCCCCTTAACCCCTTGGTCGAGTGACCGATAGAAAACCCAGTGCAATTTCAATGGAGGTAAAAAATGGAACGTCGGCTGAAGCGAATCTCTGGTCTCACCACGACACTTATAATTGGTATGGTCATTGGCCTTTCTGGCTGCGGCAGCAACGAAGATAATGATGATGACGGCGCCTCAGGTAGCTCGGCCCTGGTCACTGGAGTATCGCAAGTCAACTCTCAACTGAGCGCGGTTTCAGATACAATTGGTTCGTCATCAGGATCTTCATCCGTCATCACCCCATTTTCGGCTCTCGACACGGTATGGACGACAACCGATGGCGTGATTGCTCTATCTAATAGTGGGTATGAAACTCTCTCCGATTGGCTGGGTCACATGTTCGACGGCACTTTCGTCAACAGCAACAATTCTCACGTGACCTTTGAGGGCCGACTAGAAAACAATTTAAAAATTCTCTGCTTTGTTGGTGCCGCGGGACTACCTGTCGATGGCACCGGACTTCCCGCCGACGGCACTCACAGCATCACCATTACGGCTGCCATGTTATCATCTTGCAATGAAAGCGATGCCTCAATGGTGGGTTTAACTGTATCGGTTGTCGCTGCCACTCTTTCTGACACCACAATTTACGACAAGTCCTTTAATTTCACCCTCCCCGGCTCTGAGTCGTGCCCGTATAAATTCTTAGCGCGCGCCAACTCGTCAGCGGTGAATATTGCGGCAGGTGAAGACCAAAACTGCGACGGCCGCGATCATGCCTCACGCGCGGTCATGCGCTTTGATCTCTCATCACGCCTCTTTCGCTTCTATTACGTTTCCCATGCCTTTTCCGGATCAGGATCGGGCTTTGAATTCTATCGCGGCTATTACGATGAAACGGCTGACGAGGCCTACATCCTTGGCTTTTACGGCGGCGATACCAACTATACCTCGGCTGGACTCAATAACTACATTGGCTTCACGGTGGCAGGTAAGCCGAGCGGGTCTGGCACGGCCGCAGTGAGTGCTAAAGTCGCCGGTCAAGGCAGCGGCCATCTCTCCGATGGCGTCTATAACGGTTGCGTGACTTCGTCTAACGGCACCATCTCTTCATCCACTGACACCCTCTCGTGCACGCTAACGGGCACGAGCATGAGTTCCGCCTATACGCAAATCACCACTGAGTATGACTCCTTTACGAGTCGATCACAAATTTACGACATCGGCGCCACCACTGACGTCGACTTCACCAACAACTCAGATATGTATTAAATTGTTTGTAGCTCTTTGGCTCAGGACTCCTAAGGGAGTCCTGAGTTTGATCTTAGTGCATCAGCTGATCGAGTTCGTCGCCCACATCATCGATTTGAGTCGGATCGGTCTTGGCGCGAATAATTAATTCAATCGCCCGCTGTTGTTTGAGGCGGCCCTCGGCCATCAGTTCACATGCTTGTTGCTCCAAGGGATCGGTCTCGCGGTAAACCGTTACGTGTTGGGGCCAGAGGTTCTTCACCCCATTGCCGCCCCCGGCACAGAGGGGAATGAGGTGATCAATCTTAAATTCTCCCCGCGGCATTTTGGTCACTTGATAACCGAAAGTTTGGTCGTAAACTTCCATCACCTGACGCTTGGTCTCTGGCTCCACGTGCCGGCCACAATACTTGATGTGTTCTGGGTAGCGATAGCCCTCGGGCCTCGAACAGATTTCACCGGGTGTGAGTTGTTGGTTGGGAGTAACAGGATAAGGACGATGATACTGCGAACCCGCCCACGCGATCTGCGTCGTGCAGACCAATAACAATGCGACCATCCCCTTTCGCATCTGACCTCCAGTAGTCGGGCATTTCTTCTGGTGCCCGGTAGAAACGTCGAACCTTATTATCGACTTATACTTTTGGAACCTGTGAAAAAGCCTAGATGAAAGAAGGGGGTGTTGCCACCCTTGTCTTTATGCGTCATCAACTTTTTAGCCAGGATCTGCTGGTGCCGAAGAATGAGTCTTCTGCTCTGCCGCCCTTTTTGGCACACTATTGGGGATGGATGAACGCCGCTTTGAGTATCGCCCCAACTTGGTTCTTCTTTTCGCCGTCACCTTGCTCATGGGTTGGTTTGGCACTTGGTATCTCATCGTTGCTCAAGTGAACCGCAATCGGTCTTACATTCGGAGTGTTATTGAATTCACTCCAGCTGAATCGACCATCATCTATTATGCCCTTTCCATCATCTGCTTTGGCTTTGCCATCCTGGGCGTTTGGGGAATTTCCAAATCCTTCCAACAAGGCCCGAGCTTTCTGATTTTTCATAGTGACCACGTGGAAATTCCGCCCGCCTTTTTTCGACCACGTCGGCGCATTCCCTTTCAAAAGGTGGTGGGCCTTGAGGAGCGCAGTCTGCTCGGTATTAAAACCATTGGCTTGCGCCTTGAAGGCGAGAGGTTCACGCTCTTTGGCCATCGCTTTCGCTCGAAAGCAGAATGTCAGGAAGCCTTTGAAGCTTTGCGCGAGTCGATTCAAAACTCGACGAGAAATCCCACCTCTACCACTTGATCCGGTGGAATATTAAAGAAGGCTGTGGCCCGCTCCGAATTCTGCGACATAAAGGCAAAAATCCGCTCGCGCCAAATCGCCATCCCTTCCCGATGCGTGGGCAGAATGGTTTCGCGTCCCAGGAAAAAGGTGATATCCGACAGCTCAAAGGGCACCCCTTTGGTCGCGGCACATTTGAGAATATCATTGATGTCGGGACTCTCCATAAAACCGTAGCGGGCCACCAAACGATAAAAGCCTTCGCCAATTGTGGTAAGTTCCAAACGCTCGGCGGGATCGATATGGGGAACTTCTTCTGAGAGCACGGTCAAGATGGCGTTTTTTTGATGCAGAACCCGATTGTGGCGCACGTTGTGAGCCAAGGCGAGTGGAGTCCCTTCGGATGAGCCACTCATAAATAGTGCCGACCCCGGAACCCGAGCCACTTTCATGGTTCTTAGGCTCATCAAGAATTCCGACAGTGGCGAGGTTTGTTCGGCCAGACGACGAGCCAAGATTTGCCGCCCTTTACGCCAAGTCGTCATTAAAGTGAACATCACCGCACCCAGGGTCAGCGGAAACCAACCGCCATCGGCAATTTTGGTCAAGTTAGCAACGAAGAAAACCAAATCGATGGTTACTAGCACAACAAATGCGCCCGCCACGTAATACCACTTCCAATTCCACTTGCCCCAAGCGACCGTACAGGCCAGCACCGTCGTGATCACCATGGTCGTGGAAACGGCAATTCCGTAGGCCGAGGCCAAAGCACTTGAAGAACCAAAGGTGATAACCAGCCAGGCAGTCAAAGCAAACATGATCCAATTCATCGACGGAATATAAATTTGGCCAATTTCGTGGCTCGAGGTGTGGATGATCTTCATCCGCGGAAAAAATCCCAGTTGAATTGCCTGTCGAGTGAGCGAATAAACGCCCGAGATCAAGGCCTGAGAAGCAATCACCGTCGCCATCGTGGCGATGACCACCAGGACATACAACGCCCAGCTCGGTGCTAACAAATAAAAGGGATTCTCGACTGCTTCCGGCTGAGTCAAAATCAGCGCGCCTTGGCCAAAATAATTCAAAAGGAGAGCCGGAAAGGCTGCGACAAACCAAGCGGTTTGGATGGGACTTTTGCCAAGATGGCCCATATCGGCGTAGAGCGCCTCACCGCCCGTTACCACAAGAAATACGGCGCCGAGGATCGCCAAACTGGCAATTCCATTACTGCTGAGAAATGCCAAACCATAACTCGGGTCAATGGCCCTGAGGACCACCGGGTCCTTAGTAATCCCAAAAATCCCCAGCGCTCCAATGACCAGGAACCACAGCAAAATGACCGGGCCAAAGACCCGACCAATACGACCTGTTCCGTGTCGTTGCACCGAAAAAAGTCCAAACAAAATTCCCAGGGTGATGGGAATCACGTAAGGTTCAAAAAAGGGGGTGGCGACCTTAAGACCCTCAATCGCGCTCAAAACCGAAATCGCCGGAGTAATCACCCCGTCGCCAAACAAGAGTGCGGAACCAAAAAGGCCTAGGTACAAAATCAATCGCGGCAAACCGGTCGAGGCGCCGGACTGTGGAGGCGAGGCGAGCGCCGTCAGCGCCAGTACCCCCCCTTCGCCCTTGTTATCTGCGCGCATGACGAACATGAGGTACTTCACCGAAATCACTGTAATCAGAGACCAAACGATGAGCGACAAGACCCCCAAGATGTTTTCCGCCGAGGGAACAATTGCATTGGGGCCGTGAAAGGCCTCTCTCACAGCATAAAGGGGGCTCGTTCCAATATCACCAAAGACAATGCCAAGGGCAGCCAAAGTGAGTGCCGCTCGCGACATCTTGGCTTCATCGCCATAGTGCCCATTGGTGGAACTGTTAGGAGTTGAACTTGAATGGCTCATGGCGCTTCCTACACCCGCTGGTCGATCCTGTCACTTTTGCCGTAACGCCCGCCCGGGGAATCAAGAATTGACGCTTTTGACCCACCGGAATTTCTGGCAGTATAGGTGAAATGATTGCAAAAAGCTATCGCTACCGCCCGAATCTGACTGTGTTTGTCCTCTCGACCCTGTTTTTTGCAGGCGTCGCGGCCGTCCTAACCCGGGCCGCCCTGACCAATAACCAAGGGGCACTGATCAATGGACTAATCGAGTTATCAGTTGACCAAGCTACGATTTTCTACTGGGCCTTGGCCGCCTGTGGGTTCGGGTTTGTTCTCCTCGGACTCGTCGGAATTGGGGTGCATTTTCGCTCGGAGAAAAGCCAATTGGTGATCCATGATGACCATCTGGATATCCCGCCTCTTATGTTTCACCGCCGCCACCGAGTTCACTTCCGCGACGTCCGCGCCATCAAGTGGTACGACATCGCCGGCACCCGCATTTTTGAAATGCACACCTCCGCCGGAAAAGTGGGGGTCTCAAATCGTCTGTTCCGTAACCGCCAGGAATTTGAGGAGGCCTGTGCGCACCTCGAGCAAATGATTCTCCCCCACCTTCCTCAATAGGCCGAGCTGCACACCCCAGTCCTCGGCTCGCCCGGCAGGGTGGCCAAAATTTCTCCGCTCCGCTCGAAAAAAAATCTCGACCCCACAAAAACTGTTGAATTATCGGTTTAACCTCGATACATCGAAATTAGATCGGGACTCTTTCCTTTGTCCCGGTCATCTGGGGCGGCGAAAGAATCCTTTTGAACAACTCTCAAATTGGGGGACCTATGGTGGCTCGCAAGAGTACTTCTTCGCTATTAATTGGATGGTTTGTAACAACGGCCGTTTTGGCCTCAGCCATACTGAGTTCGGGTCGGGCCGCCGCCGATGTGCCCGCCGAAAATCGCGCCCTGGTGATTGTCACCGATCTCGACACTCACGGCTTTCCAGCGCTGGCTCCACTTTATTCGACTCTTGAGAGTTTGGGGGCAGGCATTCCGCGACTGCCCATCATTCGCGGCGCTTATCGCGAAATCCATACACTTCGTGATTCCAGTGCCACTCTCGCAAGCTGGCGCACCCTGATTTATGGACTGGCAGCTCGCAAAGAAATTCAAGCCATCGATACCATTCTCATGCTTCACGGACTTCCTAATGAACTCGCCTTCTTTGACGATTCCTATTCAATGACGGATGTCGCGCAAGCATTGACTCGAGATCTTGCTCCAGGCGATCGACTTCGCCGGAAAATGGCCGAGAAGAAACTCCGTCTGCTCTACAATACTTCTTGCTTTGGCGCTTCTCACCGCAATGAATTTATGAGCGTTGGGTTTGCCACCGTTATTGGCTCTGTCGGCGTCAATGCCAACTCGGAACTGGAGTTTCCCCATTTTATCGCGGCTTGGGTCGCGGGTCAGACGGTTGCCGTGGCCTTAGCGCCCTCCAACACGCCGGTGGCCCTCGCCCTCACCGACAGCGCGATTCGCGATCTCGGCATCCGCATGGACAATATCCTCCAGCAGACCAATAGCGAAAAACGCGTGAGCGGACTGACTCAACTGACGATTAACACAGATGTTCGTTAGAGTCGTACGAGATATGCGAATTCGCCTAAAGCGCTAAATTCTGATTGCAAAATAGAAAGGTGTGAAAAATGAAAAAACTAACTCAACTTTTGCTGGTTGCGGTTTCGATGGTTGGTGTTTGCACGGCTTCCGCCCAAAGCAAAGACCCCATTGCCAACGCCATCTTGAAGATTGCTCAGCCCTACAAACAGCAACTGGAAGCGGCTTACAAAAAAGATAAGAATCTTGAAGGTAAGCTCAAAGTCTTTGAAGCCGAAATGCGCAAGATTACCTCGGACGGTCGCCTTAAGCCTGAAGACAAGTCTGCGGCTTTGGCTCGGTTAAGCCAAAAGAATATTCCCCTCATGCGAGAGTGGTTTCTAAAAGGCCAAGTAAGTGAAGCCAATTATCAAACTGAGGTCGATCGCTTTTTCAAAGCTCATGAACGGCGGACGCGGACTCGCTATGCGATCCAATACACTGGTTTTCTCAGTTTTACATGGCGTCGAATCGCCCCCCGCTTTACGCCCTCTCATGGCGACAAAGAAGTGACCCTCGCTCCTCCCTTCCCCTACATTGAAGAGGTAGAGAATGGCCTCGGGTCCGCTATAGGTGGCGCCGACACCGGGAAATTCTATGCTTCGGCCGCTAATCTCATTGCTGGTGGCCACGAAAACATCGCGGGCATTGGCCATTTCTATATTGTTGATCTTCGATACGACAGCATTGAGGCCTCAGCGGCGCTGCCCGAAGTGAATTATTTTGCTGAAGCTAATAGCTACTTGCTAGGTGCAAGCGGGTCTTTCACCAACACGAGGATTGAGATCTTGGCAAACAACCAAATTGTTTGTCAGGAAGACGTTCAAAACGTTGGCTTGGTTGCACCTTCGCTTTGGTTTGCTAGGACTTCTGGCACAGAGAATGTCGTGGTGGGCTGCGAATTTGAAGCGCCTGAGGTTGGGGACGAAATTGTGGTTCGCTTTCACGGTGTAGCGGGAAGTTGGGTCGGCGGAGCCGCCTATTCCAGGGCACACATTGAAGGCCAACCGCGAGATATTCGCTTAAGATTTAAAAGATAATTGATTGAGCAGGCGCTCAACCGTGGCCTGCTAGTTCGTCAGGTTCTTCGCGCGGCGGTGTTTGAACCACTCGATGACGATGGGCAAGACCGACAAAACAATGATCGCAACCACAACAATATGGAAGTTGCGCTTGATCGCGGGTACGTTACCAAAAACGTAACCCGCGTAGGTAAACCCCAGCACCCAAGTGCTCGCTCCTAGCAAATTAAACGGAATGTAGCGGCCAAAAGGCATCCGACTCATGCCGGTCACAAAGGGCGCAAAGGTTCTTACAATTGGCACAAAGCGGGCGATCACGACCGTAAAGGGTCCATATTTTTTGTAAAACTCCTCGGTCTTACGCAGGTGATTCCTATTGAGGAGCCAGGATCGTTCAGAAGTAAAAATCTTGGGCGCTAGATATCTCCCAATGACATAATTGCTCGCGTCCCCACTGACTGCCGCCACAAACAACAGCCCGGCCATTAAATGCACATTCAGACCACTGCCCTCCACGGCACAAAGGGCCCCGGCCGCAAACAGAAGAGAGTCGCCAGGGAGCAGAGGGGTAACCACCAGGCCAGTTTCAGCAAAAATAATCAGAAACAATATGACGTAGGTAAGGAGCCCCATCATTTGCGCAAGCTCCGCCAGATGCACATCCAAATGTAAAAAAATATCAATCAATTGCGTGAACATATCCTGAATCCCTCAAAATTTGCCCGAAGGTTACCAGGGATTACCGTGATTGCCATGCCAACCCGCACCAGTAACTAACCAACCTGCCTCAATTTGAGATCCAGTAAATCCTCTGTTCCCAGTCAGTGCAAACTGAGGATAAAATTAAGGGGTATGTCCATCTTCAAGTCCAGCCCCACCACCCTGTCGGTTAAACCTTCGACTCAACCAGGAACGACGCCAGTTTGGCTCAAAGGCAAACCCAAACTCACTTGGATTGAAATTCCCAATACCCGAATCGCCTCGGTCCAGGGGGGATTTACGTCTCCGGGCGGAAACAAAGACTACGTGTGCGCCTATTCCGGTGCCTGTGTTAAAAAATCAGGTAGCGAAGTTTTTTTGGCTGGTGGTGGACACGCGGATTATGCCGGTAATGAGGTCTACACTCTAAGACTTCAAGATGATTCACCTGTGTGGGTTCGTCGCAACAATCCAACACCCTCGGTTCCTCCGTTAAAGGCCGATGATCCAGGCGTTCCTTACTATAGCGATAATCGCCCGGCTTCGCGACACACGTATTGGCACATCCAATACATCGATGCTCGCGATCGCATGTTCTATGTCGGCGGCGCCGCCATTTGGGGCAATGGCGGCGGGGGCTCGACGGGAGTGGATGCCTTTAATCCAAATACGAATGACTACGATCCTCGCGGGGCCTACCCGTCGGTTCCTTCGGGTACTCTTTACGCCGCCGTGGGCATGGTGAAGGACAAAGACGAAAATGTTTGGATCCTGCACCCAGGTGGAAATCTCTATCGCTGGAACCAATCGTCGGGTACGACGGACCTTATTGGCTCCCGCAACGTCAGTGAGATTGATACAGCTCTTGGCTACGATCCAATTCGACATCGCTTGGTCCGATTTGACATCGACTTTGGGGCTAAGTTCGAATTGAATTCCAATGGCGCCGAATCCCCGGTTACCTTTGGCGGTTTGCGCGCGGCTAAGGCCCGACGAAATAGTTCAGTCATTTGGTGTGAGGAACGAAAGTCTTTTTTGATTTTTCGCTGGAACGAAAACAACGTTTACGAGTGCGACCCGGTGACCTTTGCGGTGTCGGACTTGGCGATTGGCGGCACCAAGGCACCCGTCCCTAAAGAGATGGGCGAGAGCGCGCTCTACGGTCGCTGGTTTTATGCCCCTGAATTGAATCTTTGCGGGTACATCCGCACCGTCAATGACAATGTTTGGGTGTTCCAAGTCTAAATTTCTGACGACAATTCTTCCATCGGCAATATTTATGTGTCAGAGTCTTTGAGTATGATCAACTCGCCGTCTTCAACTTTTTGTCCCCTGGTGTGGCACCAGCTCACGGTGATGCCGGACGGACTGGTTAAACCGTGCAACATTGCCCGCCCACTGACAGACAGCAAGGGCAAGCACGTGACCTTAGTCGGTGACAATCGAGAGCCAAGCGCGGTCTGGAATCATGACGCGCTCAAGGCCGTTCGTCGAACCATGATGGCGGGACACTGGCCCGCCCAGTGTCGAGATTGTTCTCATGCTGAATCCACTGGAATTCCCAGCAAGCGACAGAAACTGGCGGAGAGCTGGCGCAATCAAGAGGATTTGAAAGTTCGGCTGCAAGCGACCGAGGCTGATGGGCATTTAGATCATCCCCCAGCAGCCTTGGATCTCCGTTTGGGTAACCAATGTAATCTCACCTGCGTTATGTGTTACCCGGGATTCTCAAGTTCCTGGAGCAAACTCCTGCCGCAAGTGCAAAAGCACGCGGCTCAACTCGGACCGGGATCCTTTCGCTTCCTAGATTCCCTGGCGGGGAATCCGACTGAAAATACTCAGTGGCAAGATGACGAGAGTATAATGCCTTGGCTACGGGGACTCGCGCCGACTTTAACTGAAGTTCAATTTGTGGGGGGCGAGCCGCTGTTACTCAAGAATCACAAGCGCATACTCGTGGATCTCACTCAGTCGGGAGACTCCAAGCACATCACCCTCAAATATCACTCCAACGGCACCATTTTGCCTCCCGACATACTCGACCTTTGGACGCAGTTTCAATCCGTGAGTCTTTACCTTTCTATTGATGGAATTGGTCCCGAGTACTCTTATATTCGCACGCCGGCCCGATGGGAAACCTTCACTCGAAATGTCGAACGATTTCTTCAGATGAAACGTAAAAACTGGAACCTGTTGTTTATATATTCGCTTCAGCTACTTAATTGCTCCAATGTGGTGACCTTTTTAAAGTGGTTAGCGAAGTTGGATCCCCATTGGCAGCCCAATCCTTACTTCGACAGCGTCGTGTGGAATGTGGTGGGGAACCCCACTTGTCTTTCGCCGCAGACTCTCCCTGAAAACATTAAAGGGGCCGTACTGGAAAAAGTAGAACAGGAACTGGCCGAGTTCTGGTCCACCGATCCCGTCTGGCGGGAACTTGCTTTCGTTCAAGAAATTCCGACCCGCTTACGAAATGCCATGTCCTATGGGCGCGGCTTTCAGCCCGCCCCCATCGCGGAGACCATGGCGTACCTAAAAATTCTCGATCAGATACATGGCCAGGATTGGCGCCAAGTCTTTCCTTGGTTGGCATCGAGGTTCGAAGATTTAGAGAGAGGGGCGAAAGGCGAGCATGCGGCCCCGATCTTGCGGAACCAGAACAACCCCGAGCTGTGAGTGGTACTTCATCTTACTATAAAAGTGCGTGTACCCGCTGACCACGACACTGGGGTCTAGCTCAAGAGTTTTTTCCGCGCTGACTTGATACCCAGACACTTGATAGGGATCGGCGGGAATCTGAATGACCCGATAGCGAATGGTCCCATCACTCTTTCGCTGAACAATGATCAGCCGATTTCCAGTGGCATCGTAAAACATCCCCGGTTCCTCTCCCGAGCCAATTGATAATCCATTACCTATCGCCAACTGCACTTGCCTGACTTGATCTAAATCCTGCATGATGAGTCCAGTGGGGCTCAGGAGATCAGGCCAGTACCACAGATGTCGCCCGTCGGGGTGCCCGTCTGTAAATGCGCCCGTCGTGCCGCGCAGAGGAGCAACACTCGTCGAGGGGCGGAGCAAGCCTGAAACGGTCGCACATGAGAAGCCTGCGGAAAAATCAATGTACCAAAAGGCCGCTGTGGCGCTGGCTTCATCGACCGAAACATAAACCCTTCGTTGGTCGCGCGCTACGGCCGAATGCTGCCGAATAAAACCATAGCCTTGATAGTCGGGTTGAAATCCTCCAGGGAGACGCGACCAAATTCCGGTCTGCACATTCTTAGCCCAAATGGGCCATTTACGTCTCCCGCTGGGCCAACGCGCTGACGAGTGCACCAGATCTTCTGTTGTTGCACCTTCCGGAAGCCAACTTTAGGCGAAGGGACCTTGGGGCGCCTCTATCACCAGATACGCCCCACTGCTCCACTGAGTCAGTGTCGCCGGGATGTAGCAAGGTGCCATGTATCGAAATCCGTGAGGATGATTGTTACCCAATTGTCCGTAGATTATTTTTTGAGGAAAGATCCATCCCTCATAACCCATCGGAAACTTGGACCCAGCCGCCCGCCACGCGGCTGTCAAGGTGCCTTCAGTTCCGCCTCCGTCGCCGGTTTTTTGATTGGCAGGCAGGGCCGAAAACTCTGTGCGGTTATAATACAATTCCGCTCCGTTGACCGCTGAGGTTTCAAAGTAAGGCTGCTGAAACCAGCCAAAATTCGGCGTATCTTCGGAAAGATTAAGGCTTAAAATTTGGTTTTGTATTCGTGTGTGTCCGCCCGTTCCATACACCATGGTGCCGAAGGCTCCGCCCAAACCCTTCAATGAGGACACCCGAAGAATACCCGGACATGATATCCCAGCCATAGTCCTCGTTAGTAGAAAAACCGTACGGTACGATTCCGTTCGGAAACACAATGAGGGAATTGGCCTGAGAGGGCGACGCGACACTGACGTTGTAAAGGCGATCCACCTGAGACATGGCCTGGCGCCATTTGGGAAGGCTGCTCGGCCCCACGACCCTAATTGTCGTCAGCGAACTCGTAATTTTTGCCAACGATGGTTCCCCTTGCAATGACTCGAATAACTTCTAGGGGCACGCAACCCCACTATTTTTATACAGCCACACTTTGCGTTCGTCACCCTGAAGAAAAACAATCACATCATAGTCGGGAATCGAAACGGAGGTGGTCGAATAACCGGTCATCGGGGAATCGGGCAAACTGCGCCAGGAGTTGGTCTTGACGACATACTCAAACATTTTGCCGGAAGTCCCTACTGGTGATTGACGGCGAAAGACAAAATTGCCACTGGCTGGATCGTCAACCAGGTTGCCGCCATAATCGTAGCCGCCGTTGTTAGCCCCTATGTCGGTGGGTGCGGTGGCGATTTCTTTGACCTGTAACTGGCGATCAAGGGACCACATCTTAGGACCACTCTTAAGATTAAAAATCATAAGGTCACTCTTAGGATTGTACTCGGAAACTCCGTAGTGGTCGGCATTGCCGTTACCGACGTCGTAAAATTTTTCCCACTTTTGGGTTGAATTCAAAAAAATTGCCCCAGTGCCATCGTACTTACTCAATTGAACCATTCCTAAACCTTCAAAGTAGGTATTCGAAGTGCCATAGTAAGCGCCGTTGTTAAAGGGATTCACCAAGCTTGCGACCCAAGCCTGGGACTTGACATCAAAGGCCATCAAGTCACGACCGTTGATCGTGTTGTAAAAAATCTGCCGATCCGAATCAAAGGCATTACTCGCCCACCCGTGGCCGGTGTAACCCCACACATGGCCCACATCAGGTTCGAGCCTCTCCTTTTCCATGGCCACTTCATGGTCGGGATGAAGTTTACCCAGCGACCATTTGTTGGTGGCTTCGCAAAACTTGAGGTGAACTGGGATGTCTAAGTGTCCTGAACCATAAAAATAGATGCAGCGAGCCTTAGGATCCCAAGCCATGCTGTCGGCGTAAACGTTGTGGGCGCCCCAAGTCGGTTCCCTAAAGAAAGATTCCGCGTGAGTAACAGGATAATCAAAACCATTGTAGCGGTAGTATTGGATCCCCGTTGGCACAATCGTATCGACTTCGCGCCAGTCGCCCGCCTTCATGTTTTGGGCAACTTTCTTTAATGGCGAATCACTCTCTGTCCGTTCGCACAATTGCGTGTTAATCGGCGGTGGCTCAGTCTCAGGCCCAGGCCCTCCCGCAGGCGGTTCTCCGCCTGGCGGTCCGGCTGGTGGTTCACCTGCTGGCGGTGGCGGCGGATTTTGTGAACCCTGACCCAACGATCCTTGAGCCGGTGAGGAAGTAACAGAAAATCCTTTGCCGCAGCCTAACAGCAGGAGGAGCGTGATTAAATATATCGAATGTGTACAACTTAAGCTGGAATGCCCCGATTGCAACTTCATCTTCGATTCCTTTCGAAACCGCTCAACCCCTCGAGCGTAAGCCGTGTCTCAAATCAGCACAGCTCACCATCTATATAGTGCAACTTGGCCGCCAAAATTGGTGAGCGAAATGCTTGGGCTTTCCCAGAATAAGCCGTCAAGTGCGTTGCCGCTGTCGACTCCGAGCTATTGGCATTCCGACGGAACCTTATCGAAGATCTCAGGGCCCAGTGTTGGGTCACCAAACTGGTTGCCTTGTTCTTCGACATTGGAACAGGCACCGAGATTTTCGTAATGCATTGGCAAGCCGCCCTGGTACATAAAATCCAGAGCAAAGGTGCGATTACTAAGAACCTGATGATTTTCGCAGACATTGCCGGAATAATTTCTCACACTCATTCCCAGGGCTGACTTACTGTGATTGAGGTAGATTTGGTTTCTTTCCAGAATAATACTTCGTCCGCCAGCGATACTGATTCCTACATTCACCACATTAACAACGACATTGTCATGAATCCAAATTCTGCCACCGCCAGCGCCGTCGCCCACCAGAATTCCCGAGCCATTTTGACTAATGGTACTGGATCCTCGAAGACGATTAAAGGCGATCTCGATACGGTCACCTTCCGAAACTCCTGAGGTACCATAGAGATTAATGATATCCTCAGGTCGCCAAAGATTGCCATAATTGCCGTCGGCAATATTGCAGGTAATCTTGGAGCTCGTGTTACCACCTGACACTTCCTCCATTTGAATCATTTGCCCGCGATAAAAGGGACCACGAATGTTATAGACAAAATTCCGGTCGACAACTATGGGATTTTGCGACTTGTATGCCGTCACCGCCGAAGACACATCATGAATGACGTTGCGTTGAATGGTAATATGATGGGCATCTTCGAGAATACGAATGCCATCAGTGTCGACGTCCGTGTCGTCACTGTCACAAGGTCCGATTTCATTGTTGCGAATGATGACGTTTGTCACCCCAGCCGGGACAGTGAGGCATCTTCCGTTGACGCTCGTGATATGCAAGTTTTCGATGATTTGGCCCGATTGGGCAACAATGGGTCCAGACCAAGGCAGGCCCTTGAAGTCTTCGGGTCGAGGGACCCCCCCGACACTTGGATTTGGACTGGAGGGTGGTGGTGGGTTGGGCTCCTCTGGCAGGACGCTCGGACCATCCACCGGAGGATGCTTCCCCTCTGACGCAGACAAGGGCGTACCAGCCGAATCCTGACTGGGATTCCTTAGCTCAAAGGCCGCGCTGCAACCGAGAATGGAAAAGGCAATTAGAATCCCAGTAATCTTTCCCTGACGGGACAACGCCTCAAATTGAGACATAGCTACTCCCGGTCCTTCCATGACCGATTTGTAACTTATCAGGAGCAATACCTGGGCCACCAGGGCGGAGATTCTAACGCCAACCTACTGTCAAGTGATCAGCACTTGCCACAAATTCATCAAAATCGCCCGTGGGGCCTAGGGCTCAACATTAATAATCACCGGATTGGGCGCGGCACAACTAATCGCTGTTGCCGACAAGGTCGGAAGACCTTTGGTGACGCAGCTGTAGCTACCCGCCCCCAGTTTACCAATGTTAAAGGGGCTACCGCCCGTATTGAGTAGGGGGGCGCCACCTGAGCCAGTTAAGTCGGCGTCGGCTCCACCGTTACATGAGTAACTGATCTTACTCACACCACGAGAAGCCACATTTAGTAGTAAATCCGTACTCGCCGTAATACTACCTGAGTTGGCGACACTCACCGTACAAAACGGAACTTCAATTTTTACTGACACCGCAGCCGAAGCTCCTGAAGTATTTCGACCCACAATACTATAGCTTTGCACATCTTGACCCACCGTCGGGGTACCACTGATAGAGCAAGTGGTTTGATTTAAACTTAAACCAGCCGGCAATGCGGGCGTCGCTTGACAACTCGTAATCGCCCCACCACCATTAGTTGGCGTGACGGCCGAAAGGGCCACACCACGAGCCGCACTGATTTCGCTATTTCCAAATCGAATAGCCGGACTTCCACTGCCATCGTTAACTAGAACTTCAACTTTTACAGATGTCACACTCCCCATGATGTTGGTCGCGACGACATAATATTCTCCAGCATCACTCAGCTGTATCGAGTCTTTGGAAATCTGGTTTGAAGTGGCGCCGGGAACCTCAACTCCATCTTTAAACCACTGAAGCCGTGGAGTCGGATTGCCGCGGACTTCGACCACCAGTGCACCGGCACTCCCCACCTTTACTTTTCCGCCGACCGGCTGAACTTGGATCGTAGGAGCCGTCAGGGGAGCGGAGACAATGACCGCGACAGCTTGGCTCGCCACCGATCCCATGTCGTTGGTCGCGATAACTCGATAGCTGCCTGAATCTCCCACCCTTGAATTAAACTTATAATAGGACCGAAGGGTCGCGCCCGGGATATTGACGCCATCTTTTTGCCACTGGTAACTGACCGCGGGATTTCCAAATGCCCGGGCTGCCAATACAATGGTTCCGTCATGGATGACAACATCGCCTTCCGGCTGAAGGTCAAATTGCGGGACCGAGGTCACATAAGGTGGAATCACATAGTCGGCGGATCCAGTTAGAGGAGAACCGCAGTAGTTATCGCCCCTGACGTCGGTCAAAACGCTTTGGACAACAATTCTCTTTCCGACATACTTTCGCAAGATTTCATCGGGAATTTCGATTTCAAAGCGGAGAGCCCTCGAATCAGATGCACAGAATCGGCTCAAGTGGCTCTCTGACGGTAGATTTGCAGACACGGTGGTGACGTATTTGGAGCCCGGCTGCAACTGCTGACCCCCAACAACTAGAGCTAAGGAAATCGGACTACCATCTGACTTGGGGCAGGCCCAACCTTAGACGATGTTGTTGCGCACGCCCTCAATGCGACCCCCTGAGTGGGGTCGGCTCGAGGTTGAAATTGAAACCTTGCGGCCTCCGTCGGTCGCCGTTAATGTCGTTTCATTAGAAACATAGGTCTCTTTGCCCCATGCCGAGGGGGGAAGCTGATAGGTAATGCGATAATTGAGAGCCCCGGCAGGACATGAAATACCAAGGGAATTTTCAGCAATTACCTCCGGCGCGACGCGCGCGATATTTTTTCTCACAGCTAGCCCCCCGCCGGGCAAGGTATAGCCCCAGCCAGTGTCGGGCGGCTGACTGATCAACAGAGTCACTGCCTCACGAGTGGACTTTGCACACGGGAACTCGGCCACGAGCACGCCAAAGTCATCGATGTCGACAAAGCCGGGAACGGTGTACCAATATGCCGATTCCCAGTCGATAATCGGAACGTCAACAGTTTCAGGGAACCTAAATCCTGAACTCGAAAAATCAGTCTGTCTACTTTCTTGCTCATAGGCAATCGAACTGGGTAGCTCTTCTCCCCACAAGATTTCGGTGGTGGGTTCAAAATCTTCGTCTCCGGGATCTTCTGAATCAGGGTTAGACAAGTCGATCTCATTCTCTAAGTCAAACAAGGCAATGTCTTCCCAACTCTCAAGATTACCAAGGTCAAACTCATCGCTAAATGAATCAACAAAGTTGGCAAAGAGCGGAATAATCTCGTCGTTTCCTCGCGGCTGGGCCTGTCTAACCTTAAAAATGACCGCAGCCTTAAACTGCACCTCAGTCATATTGCGATTGAGATAGCGCACCGAACCCAGTTGAAAGATGGGAATTAAGTTCCCTGCTTCCGCGGCCACTTCGGCCGCACTTATTGATCCACCACCCATTGGCATTACCATGCTTCTGCCATTTCTCACGAAGTTATTAAGAGAATTGTGGATGGCCCAGGCCCAATCAATTTCTTTAACGGTCAAGGCCGTACTTGCCTGATTGAGGTAAAGGATCTGTTGCGTGGAACTCAATCCCCAGTTCGCAACACGAAGCGCTTCATCACGCTTATTATTAACTAGCAATGAGCCCACTAGCAAAAGAGCCGACTCAGCCGTCACAAAGTTTTTCAGATCGGGTGGGAGATTTTTGAATGTCTCCACGGCTGGATCAGAACCGCCGGACCCGGAGTTGGGATCCAGTGTGGCCCCTTGAAGCATATTGTCGAGTTGGGAAAACAACTGATCGTCATTCAAGGTCAAAATCGCTGATGATGATTGCGACTGATCTTCACTCACTGCTGCACGAAACCCGCTGCCGCAGTTTTGAAAGGTCAATAAAGTAAAGATTGCTAATAGCAAACCAATCGATTTGCCAATCGAAATTACCTTTGCTCTGTTTTTTGAAAACACAATTCCCCCAGCAACTCAAACGAGTTGCCCCACTTTTTTAGTTTTAGAGATTAATCCGCCACCGTACCGCTATCTCATTCTAAGATCGATCGCTCCCGAACACAAATGTCCCTCGCGACTGTCTCAATTCGAGATGACCGAGCTGCGAGCACCATTTGGCGAGGAGATCAGAGTTTCGGCCGGCAACACTTTCATATCAGCTTGTCGAAACTCTGATCTTGCCCTTGTCGTCGTCCCTGTCCAAACTATTGCCAAGGAATTAAATCCTGAGCAAATCAGCTACCTCGCTCTCGTCATCCTGGAGCCGACAGACCAGAACTCGAGTCTCCGAAAAACTCTGTAAAAGTTTTGGCCGATCTCAGTTGGGGGGAATTGAGAACAGGCTTGATCGCTTTGACTCTAATCAATTTTGGTCGGAAAGACGGTGGCTTTCCAACCCATTGATATTACTCAATCTCATAGTCCATGTGTCATCATCTGTCATCAAGCATTTCATGAGTCCTACACCTTAGCTCTCGAAATGAGCTGGAAAACATTGTTTCCCTGACTCGCCGAGGGCAACTCGTAACCCATCAGATCAGTAGCTCCCTTGATGTTCACACCAGCCAATCTCAAATAGACATCGGTGGTAGACATTTTGCGGTGCCCAACAATCGCCATTACCTTTACCAGCGGTACCCCCTGAGAAAGCAGGTTGGTGATAAAGGTTGCGCGCAGATCGTGGAACTTTACGGCAGTTATACCAATGCTGTGGCACAACTCCCGAGTCACCTGGGCCTGTTCTCCATGCGTCCATTCATCCAAATGGGGCAACACAAAGTCAGTTTCAGATCTCATGTTCTGACGCAGCTCAATCAGGAACTCTTTAAAGTCAGGGCTGATTGGAACAACACGATTCTCTCGGTTCTTCGGCGGTCCAAACCCATCCTTACTGGTCCATTGCTTGGTGACATGGATCAGGTTGGCATCAAGATCAATATCACTCCAGCGAAGTGCATACATTTCACCCGACCTCATCCCGGATTTTAAGGCACATGCCCATATCGGAAAAAATCGGTGACCTGTGGTTCTTGCCATTTGAAGAAGCAGCTTTGCCTCTTCAGCGGTCAAAACCTTTTGCACAACCTGTGGTGCTTTGATCTTCAAGCCCAATGCGGGATTACGTGAAATAATCCCATCCTCAACCGCCATCTCAAAAATTCTTCTGACTAACTTCAAAAGATTTTTCTGTGAGATGGGAGAGTTCTCACAACCGGACTCTTCAAGAAACTTTGCCACATCAGAAGCACTGATGCTCTTAAGCTCCTGACTAAGCCAACTCGCGGGAATCCATTTCTTAAGGCGGCCATCATAATTCATGATCGTACCAACCTTCAGTGTGAGCTTCATACGGCTAATGCACTCGGAATGCCATCGTTCCCAAGTCCAAACCGGAGCAGCATCGGCAATCAGTTTCAATTCAGACTTGAATTGAAACTCAACATCCTTTGCAATTCGCTCCGACGGAATTCCTCGTCTGCGTCGAGCTACAAGTTTTTTGGTATTATCTCTCGTGGCAACATAAACTTCGTAAAGTTTTTTGCCACGTTTCATATAGGCTTTAATCATCATCTTCCACCTTTCGGAAGAAGAAGCGACTTCAAATCCCTCAAATGAAATTTCAACCTCCTTCCCAACTTGTAGGATCGCACCTTTCCTCTGCAAACAAGAATTCGCAAAGCGTTTGGCGTGACCCCTAAGTAGGATGCAGCGTCTTGAGTAGACAACCATTCACGGACTATTCGATTTTCAAAGAACTCGGGAGTCTCTTCGACTCCCAACACCCTTACATTCGCCATTTTTTGCCCTTAAATCAAGCAGAAAAATGCGACTAAAAATTAAAAAAGCTCCTACAATTAAATACTTACACAACCATCGGCAGTCTATTTTATTGCCCCATCAGACGCAGCAGAAGCCTCGACAGTAGCTGATTTCGTCCGTTCATGAGACGGATCATTCGCCGCTGATTCTGACCTCGCCTTGGGCGTTTTAGGCTTACGTTTTTCTCTGACGACAGGCGTTTGAAGCTGGCTTAACACATCAGCGAGGCTCAACTCTTCACCGGACTCTTTTGCAGCTTTCAGTTTTTGCAACGCCCATTGCGCCGCTTGGACATCATCAAAATATTTGTCCTTGATCGCGGCGAGTTCGCCGCTCGTCAGTGGCTCCGTCCGGCTTTGCAAAATGAAATTGGCAATTTCTTTGTGGGTCAATTTGATGATGCCACCAAAGGACTCTTCAATTTGCGCGGCCACCGCCCTGACGAATTCGACCGACGCGCATTCAAGCACAATACGGTCGGGATTTATTTGGCGCTTTCGTTTTGGCTTCTGTTCTGTAGGTTCCATATCTATTCACTCCATCCGCTGGTTTTTTCAATAACGTACATGTAGTGACCATCAATATACTTATCGCCTTCGATCCGAGCCGGAACCCAAACACGGCGAACCTTCGGGGCAGTCAAAGACGGCGCCTGTGAGTCGAAAGGATTTTGTTTTAGTGTTTCTTGCTGCTGTTTCTTCTGCTTGTCTTTGTAGGCCGAGTAGCCAATCAAGCTTCCCAAACCAACGCCAACAGCAGCACCGATCAAAGTTGATTGATCTCTCTTTCCATCATTTCCTGCGGAATTACCGATCAGTCCTCCGGCGGTCCCCCCGATAACAGCTCCTAATATGGTACTCTTCTCCATTGATGCACAGGCGGGTAAGGTTAGAGATATAATGATAAGAATGGACGTTCTCATGCGTTCATACTCCTGAAATACTGACTAGAGCGAAAAAGCGCCAGTCAGTTGAAAAAAACGATGAGTCTCTATGTTTTGATTTGTTGCTGATTTTCTTGGAAATTTTCGAATGTCGTAGAAATGAGTCCTGTCCACATGTGGAAAGGGAATGGACGGCGATTGGACAAGAGCTTCGGCGAGTGTCTTGCCGGTGTCTTTGCCAATACAGATTTTGCTCTGCCAATGGTGTTTGAGAAAATCATCGAGAGTAATGAAGCTATGAATATTTTCTTTTGGCTTGATTGATTTTAGAATCGCCTCTTGGATACTGCTTGGATTGACCCGCTTACCAGTGATCCAGATGACTTGGTTAGCTTTGGTATCAAGGCGGTAAAAGCGTCCAACTGTTTCGTATTCGACCAACGCCTTTTGATTCAGCTCAACCTCAATTGCCAGCAGACGAGAATCTGAGCCATTGCTATAATACCAATAGCCATCAGGCCGGTGGATCTTCGAGCGTGGAACCCATTCAGGATAAGATTCCTTTGTAAATCTCCGCAGTTGTTGCTCTGTGAACATTTGCCATCCTGATGGCACACCATCAATCCAACGCCCAAGCTGCGCGGCCAGAACGATGAGGTCATGGCCCGGACTTTCAGAAAGATAACCTTCTTCAGCTAATTCCGGCAGATCATCCTTGAGATATTGAAAGCCCTTCTTTTCTAGCGCCCAAACAAATCCTTTGCCATTTCTTGAAACAAGAGACTGAACATATTTCCCCTTTTCCAGACGTTGAAGGCGCTTGTAGCAAGCTTCTACTGAGCTATGCGTATAGAATTTCTTCGCCAGAGTTGCGGTGGTCGCCAATTTCCATTGCCACAGAAAAGCGAGCATTCCCTCGCAAGTTTCGGATGAAAGCCGCATTTCTTTACGCCTCATCAGAATTCTCTTTCTTGGATTTCAACAAATTTGACGTTTCTTCGACGGTTAAAAATGGAGTCTGAACTTCGGTTTGCTCCAAGCTCGTCTTCCAGATGCAGCGTCCAGGAACTTTCGGAAGATGGGCCGCACGGGAGTTATCCAGTATTGTTTGGCTGCTATGCATGTTGGGCATTTGAAATGCTACGATCCCAGAGAGATTAGCTTTAATTTGCCCATCGACAGCCTTCACGTCTGGTCGTTGTGTTGCAATGATAAGGTGGATTCCAACGGCCCGGCCTTGAGCCGCCAATTTAATCACAAGCCTTTTTGCGCGCTGGGCATCGTTGGCTCCAGACTTATCGCTTGCCATGAACAACTCCGCAGCTTCGTCAATTACCACCACGGTTCGGTTAACGGCACACGATGCGGTACGTTTCTCGGCGGGCAGTTTTAAGAACGCGTCGATGTCTTTGCATTCATTCTGCTTAAGGATTGCCATTCTCGATTGAAGGGTTTCGTCAAGACGCTCCATGAACTCCAAGGCGCCAGATGTATTGGGAACTACATTCATGCGCTCCATATTCTCAAAAATCTGAAATTCCAAGCCGCCTTTAAGGTCGATCAGAACAAATTCAAACTTTGGATTGTTCAAGTAGAGTGTGGTAATAATCTGCCGAAGAAATGTTGATTTCCCTCCACCGCTTTGCCCACCAACAAGGAAGTGTGGCGTCTCCCTAAGATCGGCAATAATTTTCCTAGCTCGCGTTTCTCCGATGAGGAAACGGCATTTGCCAATCTCGGCAATATCAGCAAGTTTGACTCCGGTCGGAATTGCAGAGCCCGCATAAATGATGTCAACGGTTCCGCGCTCGCGATCTTCCTTGATTTCGTCAATATACACCTGGAGCGCGCTCTCAAGATTCTCTTTAGCGGCAATAAATTGGGACAATGGTAGATTAGCGCGGCTAAGTCGCATTTTCCGAGTAAACTCATCAATCGGTTTGTCAAAAATGAATGCTGGCAACTTGCCTATGGAGTTCTTCAAACCAGAGGTCTGAAAAACATCTGTTAGCTTTCGCGACACCTGATTGTGCAAAATGGTTTGCCAAGATCCCCAGATTGCAAATCCACTTACCGCACCCGCGATACAGTAGGTGAAATATGTCCACATACCGGCAGGTGGCAAAAGCCAATCCAACTTCAAGATGCCAAAGAAAGGAGCATCAAGTTTTGTTAAGACCAGAATATTGAAAAGACATCCGGGAACCAAGCAGACGAACCAATCAATTGATTTGCTCGTGATGCCGTGAAAAACTTCAATTACCGGTCTGCTAACCAGTGCGACGAACATATCCCAAGCTTTATTCAGATCAATGTTGCTTAGGCTCGAAACGTATCTGTTTTGCTTTTCCATTTACTCTCCATCGAATATGACGCAAATTTCGGTGCCGCCCTTGACTTGAATCACGGTCTTTTGCTGCTTCCACTTTTCCATTATTTCTTTTGATTGTTCGATTGAGGCTTTGGCTGCACCATTGAGAGCAGCATTTTTCAGATCAGACTTTTTTACAGCAACGCCGTTTCGCACTTCGGATTCTTGGAGTCCATCAGCCATGCCACCCGCGAAATTGAGTCCAATCCCAGCGGCAAGCATAGAAGCATACTTACCAACTTTTGAGCCTCGTATGCCGACGGTCTGATCTTCCTGGTCACAGGCTTGAGCTTTGACATTCTGGACAGTGCCATCACGAAAGACGAGCTTACTGAAATTCACAAGTAATCGCTCTTCGGTAGAACTACCATTGCCGATGAGAACAGTGCCCACATCAGCAATCGCGTCACCATTTACGGTTAGCGACTCAATAAGCGCTGCTTTTACGAGACCGTTCGAGGCCCCGGTAACAAGTTTAGCTCGTACTGTAGTCCCAGGGGGAATTTGTCCCAGCCGCGGACGACTCACAACCTGAAGGCCAGAGTAGTGGCGCACCACTTGAGCTGCACCGCCCTTATTTCTTCGTTCCACCTCATATCTGTTTGCGGCCTGGGGTACCTCTATAGTCGCGGTCGGACTAACGACACCATTGAAAACAATGGGACTTCGGACATCCAATTGAACGGGACGAAGAAGCGCCATGATACTGGTAATGGTAAAGACGGCAATGACCACCCCAAGAACACATTTGCCCTTGATAGTTAGTTTTTTTCCATCTTGCCGATATAAATGGCGGCCAACGCCCCAACGCTCTTTGTGACCGGTGTCGCGTCTTACTTTTACCTGCTCGACATCAGTCATTTATCTTTACCTTGATTTTGTTTTCATCGGGATCTCGCACTTTCACGATGCTATCGTAGCGACCAGAGCTGGTTGTCAGCAGAAAGGCGCATCTTCGGCCAAACAGATAAACGAACATGTTGGTATTGGCATTGGAGCTAAGGGCCGTCAGCGCAATATCGTTTTTTATGTACTCCACTCCAAACTGCTTTGTGCTTCCAAGTAGCACATTGTCCGGCTTAACCGGAAAATTGATGATCGTTCCGAAGTTGGGGCGAATGTATATGGTCGCCACTTTGGATTCATCACATTTGACCACACGGGCGTCGGCAAACGCCACGGGTGAAATGGCCAACGAAAGTAGGCCAAGGATAATTCGCATCATTGCTTATCTCTCTTTTCAATCGTTTTGACTTCTGAAACGACGAGCCCATAGGGGTTGCCCTCGCTTCTGGCTACAGATTCGATTTTCACATTGAGCGGGAACTTGAATGCAGACCGGACTTCACCCACTGAAATCAATCTGTCCGCATCTACAACGACAGCGCCGCCTTCCACACTAGCTGAATTGAGGATTACTTTTTGAGAAAGCTTTCGATTCTGTAAGTCCTTTTGCTCCTTAGCACGCAAGAGTTGCTCATCATCGGAAAGGAAGTCATTCCGAACAATTGCTTGGGTATCAAAACGCTGCGCGAGTGCTTCCTGCAAAAAGGCTTCGATTTCAGTTGCTGTGCGCTTTCCATCGACGACCGAAGCCGCCTTGGAATAGCAGCCGCGATCCACAACGATTGGGTCTTTCAGGGCGAGCTTCAGCGAGGATGCACCAAAAAATAGGCACAATACGCTCAGGCACAGAACAACCGCTTTTATGACTGAATTTTCGGAGGCAACCCTTGCCCATGCAATAGTGAATTTCATATTCTAAACTCCATTTGGCTTTCATCTCTTTTGGCTGGGACTTTTCGCACGTAGTTTGGCTTTGATGTACGTCTCTTGATTGCACTTTGCGCGGCTTGATACTTATCTTTTAGAAACTTAGCGCCGTTCGTTCCACCGCCAAAAGATTTTGCGCCAACGGCCTTACCGGCTGCCATCGCTGATCCCGGAGTAATAGCAAGACCACCGATTGCCAGGGCTCCGACATTTCGCGTCATAGTCGCAAGACCGCTTCCAGCAAGCGCATGCACAACAAACGGTGTCAGCAACAGTGATCCTGCCAAGATAATGTTAAAACTAATGGCCGTAAGAAAACTAATCTGCGAGCCGTTTCCGTTCATGTTGCTTAGAGCTGCACTCCACAGAAGAGTTGCAATGACGGACCAGACAATCTTCCAGCAGGCAATTTCAATCAGGGATTTAAAAAGTGCCTTTGTTGCCGATGCCGTCGCCGGCAGCACATAAAGAGCAATTAAAAGCGGCGAAAATACATATAAGAGGGTCCACGCATACAGATAAAACGCGTCCGCAATATGAATTGAAAAATACAGCAGGAAGAACGTCAGAAACGAAATTATCAGGATCACTGTGTCCTTGAATGAAACCCAGGACCAGGAGAGTTCTCCTAATTTGTCTCCCATCCGGTCCAGCACAAGCTTGAACTGGTTGAGATCCCCAAGACGAACAGCAATCGCGTCGGTAACATCTGCAATTGCATTAGTGATGTCAGGATAGGTATGAAGCAGTAGCGCCGCGATAAAGACACGGCCCACCAGTTGTCCAAATGAAGGCATGCCCCCCATTGGAATCTTAAAATATTCGAGGACTACCCCAAGAAGCATGAGCATCGTCACGAGTAAGTAAAAGAACGAATAAAATATTCCGTGAATGGCCTTTGCCTCTGAGGCAAGCCAACTAATATCTGCCATCATTAAAACCTCGGCGCCTTGAATTCTGCTTTTTCATTTTTCATAGCGACTCGAAGAGTTTCAGAATTGGATAGAAATTCTCGTGTGGAGTCTTTGTCCTTTTTGTTTTGCAATGCCATCGATTGCGCCTGGAGTTTGAGCCCTGTCGCCTGGGCGCGCAGATTCTGGTTCATTACATGAAGCATTACGCCCAAGGTTTGAGCGGTGAGCTTCTGCGCGCCTCCAGGCGACACATCATGGCTTACTTGTTTGATTGCCTCGCCGATTTCATCAATCTGCTGTGTGTATTGGTAGATCGAGTTATTGAGTTGAACCGCCTCGGCCACATTTTGGTCAGTGTCCCGATACACTCGCTGGTTGAGAGACGGATCAGCGACTCCATAGATTGTTTCCAGTTTATTGACGGCATCTTGAACCGACTGCCAATCCCTGTAGATTCCTGGGTCAATATTAGGATAAACAGTCCGAACCAAATTCAGTGAATCATTTATCCCGCGATTGATTTCACGAATGAGATCAAGATTGCTCTTTCCCGTATCGAGGATTTGCTTGAGTTGAGCAAGTTGCTGAAGGGCATTTGCCAAAATCTGAACTAAGACAGCCACGTCACCACCGAAAAGGTCGGCGCGAGCCGGTTGGGTCGAAAACAAAAATACTGAAAGGCAAATAGCGATAAATTTCTTCATTGCGCTCCCTCTGCTGCCACTCCTCGCGGGCAGGTGTCAGCGAGTGATTTAAGGACTTCTAGGTTTGTAAGCATAGGAGCTTTAACCTTCTCCGATTCGATTTTTCCAAGGTCACGTGGATCGGTTGTTGCAAGCCAATACTCCAGAGGAGTTGACTCAATAGCGACGACTGCACGCTGATCTTCGGCCATTAAGAATGCTTCTGAATATGAACCACGCTCTTGGTGGAGCGAGACAATTTGAGCAGCCTCATTTTCGTTGAGACTCAAGACCGATTTTAGTCGTTCCTGATCTGCACCTTTTTGCTTAAGAATCCATTTGATCGAAGCGTTCGGCAGAATCGCCGTGGCCACCTTGCTTTTGGCAAAGTCGTCAATGTTTTGCGATATCGCAATTGCGCTGGCCATGTATTTTCGGAAGGTCCTAAAAACTTCGGCGATAAAGAGCGCACCGGATTCATTTTCGAGCAGCTTCCAGCACTCATCAAAAATCAGAAACTTCATTTTCGTTCGATCTGCTTGAACTTCGCGCCATACAAAGTCCGTAATGATAAAAAGGCAAGTGGCCTGCAAATCCGGCAATGCCTCCATGCCTTTGAGATCAAAGCAGACAATAGGACGAGTAAGCTCAATCGTGGTCTCACGGTCTACGAATCGCCCAAAAGGCGTATCGCCACACCAAGGACCGAGAATTTTTCCATAGCGACTGATCCGTGGATCAGGATGATCCAAAAGCAGTTTTCTCAAGTCTGACAATTTTGGTCGCTTAGTGACTTCATAAACGCGCTGGATGGCGTTTTCGATCTCAGCTCGTTCTAGCTTTCCAAGCCTTGGCTCGGTTTCTTCTTTAGTCATGATTTCCACAAGACTCAGAATGAATTTTATTTTTTGATTCGATGGAACAACTTCGTGAGCGGCGAGATCAAAGGGATTGATCGAAAAATTTGCCTCCACTCCCAAGGGAATGTACTGGCCCTCGAAGTTCTCGCAGATTTTTTTGTATGAGCCGCCAATATCAACCACGAAGACTTTTGGGTTCTCTTTAAGCATTTGCATGAGCAGAATGTTCGTTAGAAAACTTTTGCCGCTACCTGATCCACCGCTTACGATTTGATTCGAGTTGGCCAATTCGCTGGAAAACGGATTGAAGCTCACGAGGCTTCCGAGACGCGAACGTAAAAGAATTTTCGGTTCCTTATGTCCCCTCCATGGGCCATAGAGGGGCAACAAATCGCATAGATTCGATGTCTTGACTCTCTTGGTGCGCTCCTTGGCCCTGGCATTTGGAATAGCGATTTCAGAAAAAACGTCAAATGCAGCGAGAGTCTCCTCCATTCCTTCGGCTCCAGATAGGTCCCGTATTTTCATAAGCGCCTGTGATACAAGGTCATCGAGCAGCTCCTGAGATTTGGCCCTCAAAACGATTTGCAGGCTGATATGGAAGACCTTTTCACCTTGGGCTACCATTTGCTCAAGAAGTGTTTCCAAATCACGGAACTTAGCCTCACTATCAAGGTCTGAAACCCCAGACCTTCGTCCGGCGATCATTGAATAGGCAATACGTCGCTGCACCTGAAGATTTTCAAGTTCCTTCTGCTGGTTGGGCACATGGATGGTGAGCTGGAGTCTCGAATCGAACGGCAAATCTCTAAGGGTTGCTGCCATCGTCGCAAATGTCTGGTCCGGCAACAGCTTGAGCGATAACACCCGATAGTGCATGTCGCTCATCGAAAAGCCGCGATCATAAATGCCCACATCGGTAAAGAGAAGCGAGTGACGAATGTCGTCGGGATCATATCCGGATCTCGCGATTGTTCTCGTCGGATTCCACTGCCAATAAATGAGGTCCGCTACTTCATCGACAGGAAGCTGAGCGGCTTGCATTCCTAGGTGATTCAATCCGGAGACCAGATCCAGCTTCACACGTTCCATGGCCGAAATTTCAAAATGGAGCTTGTCCTCCGCAATCTTTTGAAACTGTTTTGAGCGAGAAAAGAATTTTGGCTTATCTAAGAGAGAACCCTGCGGAGCCTTCCGCACAAATAACTTGAGCGTATGCTTTGGCAATAGGCCATCGTCATCTAAACGGTTGAGTCTAGCAACTCGAACATGGGCTAATTCAGAAACGATTTGATTTGTGCATTTATCGGCAGTTCTCTGGTGCTCATTGATGAGCTTTTTGTTACCGCCGGTAATGTCCTGCACAAGCTGAAGATCAAGATGATCTGGTAGGGAGTTTAAAAATTGGGCAATTCTCTGCGTGAAATCATTCACTTGTTGGGCTGACCAGCAAGTAGCATCGAGTGGGCTCACTTCTAGCCCGAAGCCAAGCGAGCCGTCGGAGAAAATAATCGTGTCGTTATCAAAGCCCCAAATTTGCATGTAATCGCTGAGCGCTGTCTTCATTAAGATTTTCTCCTTGCTTTGGGTGCGGATTCCCACTCACTTGAATCTTGAAAGGCGGATAGAATTCCGGGGCGAATTTGAAATCGAATCCAATGAATCAAAAAATTATCTGGCTTGCCTCTCTTGCTGATTCTCAAGATGAGCGCCAAGGCGGTGGTCGGAAGCCAGACAGCTACGATTTTCATTGAAGTCATGCCGAACAAAAAATTTAGAATCGAAAGCATTAAAAAAATTGCCAGCAGATCTGGTATTTCAAAACCCATGACGATCATTTTTTTATCGAGGCACTTACTAACAGGTGTTGTTCTTATTTCCATAACCCCTCAAATGACGCCCAAGCCCCCAATAGCGGGGGCTTGGGCAAGAAACGGACCTAGTGAACGAGGCCCTGAATCCAACTGACGATGCTGGGCGCGCCAAACCCGACGACTGCTCCTAAGATAGCGAGCATCAAATGCGATTTTGCATTTGGCGATCCCGCCACGAAGGACAGGCCCGCAAAGACAAGCCCCAGAATTGCTGCCAACGGCAGAATTGTTCCGATCAACCGATTTTGCACCGCCATCAGGCTTGATTCGACACTGCAAAGGCCGACCGTCGGCACGAGCAGAGCCATCAATAGTACAGAAAACATAAAATACTTTCGAGATTGAACCATTCAATCACCCTCATAAAATTCTTCGAACAAGGGTCTTATAAAAACAGTGGCTCAAATCTTTTCGCTAAATTCCGCTGGGGAACAAGCACATAAACATCTGAGAACGAATCACCGGAAAATAGATTTCTAGGTGCGATGACAGCTCCAAACTCAGACGGCCCGATCCGACCGGATTTTGAAATTTCATTGTGTCCTCGGTCTTCACTTGCTTGGCAAAGACTGTATAGCGATCATGCGAGTCTTTATTTTTGACCAAATAGTACGTTTGGCCGGGAAACATCATGAGCTTTACCGTGTAGTAGTTGTCGCCCTCGCGCAGAAATGCCTGCCCTGTGGCAAGTGCATTGGTGAGTTCGCCGTTTTGTTTTCGTCCAATTACGATTTCATGCTTTGTCGTTTGCAAATCCATCAGTCCCTCTTTACTTTTTGAGATGCGATCTCCGCATCACATTTTTGCTCCAGTGGAGCTTGAGGCTGCCTTCCCACGCTGTGGAAAAATTTGAGTCTATGAAGAGTCATTTGCACACGATTCATTTTCTGAACGACCGGACGCTTTTGCCGTTCGCGCGGCGAAAGCAATTTCCAAATGGCCTTTAATTCCTCTTCTATTTTTCTGAGCTCTTTAGAAAATAACTCCGCTTCTGGTTTCTTTATTTCCATTAAGACACCATCGTTGAAAGTCGTTGTTCCAAAACTTCAATTCTTTGAATAAGCGCGCGGTTACTGACGATCTCAGTAATTGAGAGTGCCGCGTACCATTCGCGAAATTGATCCCTCAATCGTCTCAATTCGGCTTTCACTTCGAACCTCCATACACCCGCTAAAAAATGTGCGGGAATCTGTAGCTTTCATACTTGAGTCGTTGCTCACGAATTCGCTCGTCGATACTTTGGCAGTCCGCATGCTGCTCGTAAGACGGTTGGTTAAACCAGTCCTTAAGGTGCTTGAGCGCCACCTTAATTTTTGTGCGACCGGCGATGCTCCTTGGGGAGCACAGCATTCTTTCAAACAAATTGATTTTCATATCGTAAACCTGCATCATCTGAAACCTCCGCGCCTATTGACCAAGAGCCTGTTTCACCCACGACGGAATTTGCCAACGAACCTCGGTGTCGTAGATGCGGTAGTAGTTGCAGTTCACGCAGTAGCTATGTGTTGCCAGCTTCTCCATGCCGAAGTCGCCGCAACGGGGACATTGTTTAAATGGACAGCGCATGACTCTCCCTCCTTTGTTCGAGAACAACAGCGTCCTCTCACTAATTACTATTTCAATGAGTGAGCCAATTTTGCGTGAATGGAGTAAGAGGCTGAATTCTCAATCGAATTCAAACTCGTTCGGAATTGAAAACATATTTTTTTGGAAGTTCTGTTTGTAAATGCGGGTGGGGTTTTGCGGAAGAAGAGAGAATCTAATGACTTAGCAGTGTTCGTGAAAACAAACGGTGTTTGCACTTGCAAACATCAGAGGAAATCAACGAACTTATTTTTCTGCCTATGGCTCCGATGACGATCTACTATTGGCTGCCGTTACCAAAAACGTATAGAGCAACGAGCCATCTGGTTGGCGAAGCGGGAAACAGGCTTGAACTAACCGATATCCAGGCGTCCATTTTTGCTTTCGCGCCTCAACAGCCAGTTCTTCGTATGCAATTGAAACGAGCTTCTGCTCCGGGATATTTTGGCGATCACATATAGTGAATTCAAAGAGGATCATATTAACTCTCCCGTTGAAAGTAGCTACACTCTGCCCAAAGAACATGCTCATGGACGGTCAACGATAATCCGTAACTTCCAGCGACCATAGACAGTTGGGTTTCAATAGCGGGAGAGTGGAATTCAAAAACCTCCGCGCAGTCTTTGCAGATTATGTGGTCATGATGAACTTCTGAATCCAATTCGTAGATAGTATGCCCTGAATCGTCAGATAAAGACTTCTTCAGAATTCCCGCAGACAGCAAAACCGGACCAGAACGATATATGGTCGCAAAAGCAATGTCTGGTCTATGAATCTGAGCCAATTGCACTAGGTCTGGAATTGAAAAGTGCCTAGCATGACGAAAAATCACATCCATAATCGCCAGACGTGAATACGACTTTTTAAGTCGATGCTTTGACAAATGGCTATTCAGCTTATTGATCAGATCTTGAAAAGAAACCTGGGCCTTTCCGTTTGGGACAGACCGCGCCCGACCGCATGGCAGTAGTCTCTTTCTACCATGTTTCATTGGCAAGTAACGGCCCTCAATTCCTGCTTTGCAGCCTTAAATACCGCGAAACTCGATTGCAATCCAAGTCCCCCTATTAAAAAGGCGACGAGCAGGTCAGGCCACATGGTACCGGAAATAAAAACACCTCCGGCCGCAGCTATGACTGCTATATTTCCGATGGCATCGTTTCGGCTGCATAACCATACCGATTGGGCATTGCTATCTCCATTTCTATGACGAAATAGCATTATTGCTACTCCTACGTTTACGGCCAACGCCAAAAGGCCCATTGCACCCATCGTTGCAGCATGTGGATTCGAGCTAACGACAGCATTATAGATCGCTGTACCGATAACCCAGGCCCCAAAGGCGGCCATCGAGGCGGCCTTAAGTTGTGAAGCGCGCGCCCTCCATTTGAGAGTCTGTCCGAGGACAAGTAGGCTAACTCCATAGTTAGCGGCGTCTCCCAAGAAATCAATGGAGTCGGCCTGTAGAGAAACGGATTGAGCAAAAAAACTAGCACTCACTTCAAGGAGAAACATGATGGCATTAAGTATTAAAGCTATCCACAAAACCCTCCGAAATTGAGGGTTTTGTGGAGACGCTGGGATATCGCAGCTCTGACAACCAACCATGTTACTGAGCCTTCTTTTCAACCTTCATATTCGTATCCATTGTTAGTCCCTGATCCGGCTCAACAATCGCTGAATCGTGATCAAGAACTTTTAAGACAAGAGCTTCTCCAACTTTCTGATCACTACATGAAGTTCCTGTTCTACCTCGATGTCTTCTAACCTGCTTACAGACCGAATGCAGAACATCGACCTTATCTCCTTCTTTAACCTCTGTTGAACCGATGGCCACTCGCACCCCTTCCGGAATCTCCGATTTCTGTTCGTTTCCTTGAACTGAATGGGTATGGGCACAACCAAAGGCTGTGAAAGCCGCAAGCATTAAACTCAAAAATCCTACCTTTTTCATTTTCGCTCCCTTATTAGTGTTTTTTATGATTCTTCTCTGCTGCTTCGTGTGCCTTTAGGGCGTCCACGCAAGCCGTCGATTCAATGGTTTTTCCGTCACTTTTCATTGCCTTAAGACATCGATGTGCGTGTCGATCATTTTTTGCATCGGGGCATTCCGCCTTACACGCGTCGGCAAGCACAGTGCTTTTCTCCGCTTCAGAGTGCGCGAATGCCGGACCCGATGAGATGCCAAATAGAAAGACGAGAGCAGACACAATAACAATTTTCATATTCTTCCTTTCTGTTAGTGGGCAACACGCCCTTTCATCTTTGATTCAAAAACTGAAAACACCACCGGCAATACAATCAAAGTCAGTAGCGTTGAGGAAATAATTCCTCCGATGACAACTGAAGCCAGGGGTTTTTGGACCTCGGCACCAACTCCTGTTGAAATCATCATCGGAATAAATCCAAAGACGGCAACGAGAGCTGTCATCATCACGGGGCGAAGACGCACAAGAGTCCCCTGAAGCACAAGTTCTTTTCCAGTTTTGCCTTCTGCCTTCAGTTGATTAAAGAAATTCACCAGGACCACGCCGTTCAAAACGGCGATACCTGAAAGAGCGATAAATCCAATTCCTGCGGAAATACTAAATGGCAATCCATTCAGTATTAGGCCAATAACGCCACCAACAAGCGACATCGGAACACACGCAAAAATAAGAAGTGTTTCGCCAACGCTCCCGAAGGCCGCATACACCATCATCAGTACCAATATCAAAGCGAGCGGGGCCAAGATCATAAGACGCGATCTAGCTTGCTCTAAGTTTTTGAAGTTTCCGCCCCATTCAAAATAGTAGCCGTCCGGGAGTTTTACCTCTCTGGCAACTGATTCCTGAGCCTCTTTAACGAAAGACTCCGTATCCCTTCCCCGAAGATTAATCAGGACCGCAGTTCTGCGATTTGAATTTTCTCTATTCACAGAACCGTAAGTTTCTCTAAATCCAATCGTCGCTAAATTCTTTAGCGGAACAATAGTGTTCGACCCAATCCCTACAGGCAGCTCACGTATCGTATCGAGATCTGATCTTGCTTCGTTGTCCAGTCTGACTACGATCGGAAACTTCTTTTCTGCTTCATATAAAAATCCTGCTTCTTCGCCTCCGAGCGCAATGGCAATAGAGTCAAGCACGTCGGAAATAGAAGCATTATATCTTGCAAGATTACTCTCATTTGGCTCAATCCGAAGAACTGGAGAAGTTCCAGCGAGATCCACCTCAACGTCGCCAGCTCCATTGACTTTGGATATGACTTCCTGAGTTTTCTTTGCAAATTCGACGAGCTTATCCAGATCAGGACCAAAAATCTTAACAGCCACATCAGCTCTAGTGCCTTCCAGTAGCTCATTAAAACGCATCTGAATCGGTTGCGACGCAAGATAGGTTTGGCCAGGAAGCTCTCGATTCAATTTTTGCAAAAGAGCATCGGTCAGCTCTTGATAGGTACGTCTATTACCATCCACTTTTGGCCACGCTGAGCGTGGCTTAAGCATAATGTAGGTGTCGGAGACATTGACACCCATCGGATCAGTCGCAACTTCGCTGGTCCCAATTCTTGAGAATACATGATCGACTTCAGGAAATGTTTCTACGACTACGTCCGCCTTCTTTTGAAACTCAATAGATTGGCTGAGACTTGCATTCACTGGTCGGATCATGTGAAAGGCAAAGGAGCCTTCCCCAAGTTGCGGAAGAAACTCTGCTCCGCGGGTCATGAAAAGACCTACTCCGAGAACGACCGAGGCCGCCGCGAGTGCCATTGTCAATTTTGAGCGCTTATATGACCACTCAAATGCAGGCACATAGATCCGACGAATCCAGCTCATCAGTCGTGGCTCCTTATCGCTCGTGCTGCCCGAAAGAAAAAGGCTTGCTAAAGCGGGAGCTGTCGTAAACGAGAGTACAAAGGCGGCAAGAACGGCAATCGCAAAAGTCGAAGCCATCGGAATGAACATCTTTCCCTCAACCCCGGTAAGCGCAAAAACAGGCAAAAAGACCATCACGATAATGAACTGGCCAAATCCGGCAGCAGATCGGATTTCAACGGTGGCTTCGTAAACAGCTTCTTTCACCTCTTCAGCAGAAAGACTTCTCCCAATTTTTTTGCTTCGGTCGTGAATAAATCTTACGCAGTTATCAAGAACGATGACCGTACCATCCACGATAATTCCAAAGTCAAGCGCACCCAGGCTCATTAGGTTTCCAGAGATTCCCAATGGCTTCATGACAAGAAATGTTGCGAGTAGTGAAAATGGAATCGTAAGCGCCGTAATAAGTGCCGCGCGTATATTGCCAAGCAATATCAAAAGAATCACGGTCACCAGCACCGCCCCCATAATGAGGTTATGCTCAACGGTGCCAAGAGTAGCGTTCACCAGATCGGAACGGTTGTAGACAGTAGTAAGCTCAACATCTTTAGGCAGCGTCTTTTTGATCTCTTCAATTTTTTCATGAACGCGAGTCGAGACAGTGCGGCTATTTTCGCCAAGCAGCATCATCACGGTTCCCAAAACCGCTTCGTCTCCGTCATATGTCGCAGCGCCTGTTCTAAGCTCCTTTCCTAGTGCGACTTTCGCAATGTCTCCTATAGTGACGATCCTAAAGGACTCAAGGGTCTTAACCGGAATGCGCTCAATCTCTTTGGCCGATTTAATGAGTCCCACGCCTTGAACGAGAAATTGTTCAGCCGTTTGTTCGACATATCCACCACCGACATTTCGATTCACTTTCCCTAAAGCCTCTTTTATTTCATCGAAATGAATTCCATTAGCGGCCATTTTTTTGGGATCAGGCTGCACATGATACTGTTTCTCGAATCCTCCGGAGGTATTGATTTCCGCTACCCCTTCGGCAGTGAGAAGTCGTGGTTTAATAAACCAGTCCTGAAGAGACTTAAGCTCCATAAGTTGTTTCGTGCGCGCATCTCCCTGAGCACGTTCTTTAAAATCGATCACGTACTGGTAAATCTCACCGAGACCTGTAGAAATTGGGCCTAGTTCTGGGCGCGCCTGGGCTGGCAAGTCTCCAGAAACACCTTGCAACCGTTCGGTTACGAGCTGCCTAGCCCGATAGATATCAACTTCGTCCTTGAAAATGATAGTTACCTGAGAAAGTCCAAACCGCGTAATTGAACGAACTTGTTCAACACCGCCAATGCCCCTCATAGATGATTCAACTGGAAAAGTAATGGTTCTTTCAATCTCCTCGGGTGCAAGTCCCTCGATGACCGTATTGATTTGCACCTGATTGTTTGTAATATCGGGAACCGCGTCGATAGGAAGACGTTGGAAGCTATAGAGTCCAGCTACCACCATAAGGAGAGTTACAAACAGAACCACTCCACGATTGTAAATTGATATGCGTATAATCTGGTTCAACATGATCTGCTCCTAAACTAGTGTGAGTGGCCTTCAGGTGCGCCGCCAAAGGCTGCGATTTCGGCAATTCGTAAAAAACCAAGTCCTTGAATTACAATTTCGTCGCCGGGTCTTATGTCCTTAGACCGAATGCGGACTTTGTCTTGTGAACGATTCACTTCTGAAAAATCGACACGCTTATAAAACCCATTTCGATAGCGGAACACATTTATCTCCGCCACAGCCGTTACAATGGCGCTCTTTGGAAGTTCAATGGATTCGCTCGATACCTTGACGCGCGAAAGTTCAAAGTTTTTTTCCGCTTCAGGCGAAAGTTTGAAACCATCGGACTCACTCGCTTCTAAAATTCCTTTATCTGGACCTACCTGCGCACTTTCTTCGTGTTCACCATGTTCATCCGACTTTCCGTGTTCATGGGACTCCTCATGTTCGTCGGCCCCAGAATGTTCATCTTCTTTTTCATGTTCATCGTGTTTGTGACCGTCTTCCTTGTGCTCATCATGGTCGGCATGAGCAGTTTCTTTTTCATGCTTATGTTCATTTTTTTGAGCGTTTACGGCGAAAGCCGCCAAATAGGCAAAAACAGCAACTATCATTAGTAAGCGCTTCATAGAATCACCTCTGAAAACTGATTGTCGATAATGAGTATCGAACCGAGTGCCTCAAGAGCGTCCCGCTCCGATTCGTTTCTCTTTTCTTCTAGCTCAATAAGCTGACGATGTGCCTCAATGACAAGCGAGCTTGGAACAAGTCCTCTAAAGAAGTGGCGCTCAACACGTTCGTGTTTTTCTTCGGCAGACTTATCGGTGATCGAAGCTTTAAGGGTTGAAACAGTCGCTTGATATTTTTTGACCAACTGCTCGCGCATGCCGATGATCTTACGTCCAGTAAGACTACGACTCATTTCCGCTTCGACCAGCTTTTGTGCGCCATAAGCGCGACCAGAGCCATTGAGGCTAAAAATTGGCAGTGGCATTGAAAGAGACAAACCAAAATAATTTTCGCTCGATCCACCATCTTTTTGGATCTTGACCGCCGGACCCACTTTAAGATCGGGCCAGGCGTCCGCATCAGCTTTCTCCTTTTGCCCTTTCGCGGCAATAAGCTCGCCCTCAGCGAAGCGCATATGGGGAGACGATTCGACTTTGCTTTGGGTAGATACCTCGGGCCAATTGACTTTATGATCCGGCAAGTTTTTTTGAATGGTTTCGCGTGAGATATTTGTGGAGGCTGACAGTTCTTGTAGAAGTTGCTCCTGCTCGTTTCTTAGCTTCACCAGATTCAGTTGATGGTCTGACGTTGCCATCCTAAATACAGAAAGTGAGACTTCTTGCTCAGGGGAGAGCGCGGCCTTTCCCCTGTATTGGCCAATAATCTTTGAGAATGTGCTAACCGATTCTTCTTCTATTTTAATTTCATGTTTTAAATGATTGAGACGATAGAATTTCAAAATGAGTTCAAGCTTTGCCTGGGATGAGTTCAAATCTCGTCCTGCCTTTGCTTTTTGGAATTCGCCTTGGGCTTCCTGGATAGCCGCCCCTCTCTTGCCTCCTAGGCGGATGTCAAATAAAAGAGCCGCCGTAGTTTCAGACTTATCCGAGCCCTTTTGCACGCTTTCTGCCTCAAGTTCAGGATTTCGCCACTGGCTAGCAATGCCTTCGAGGTTATTTGCGGCTTTAAGTTGCTGCTCAGAAATTTGAATTTCAGATGATTGGCTGACGGCACACTTCACAAGCTCTTCGTACCCTTTGGGCTGACAGTCTTTCGTCTGAGCAGAGCTGGGCACAGCCGCTGTTAAAAGGAGGAGGCCGATGCCTCCTCCTATAATCGCCTTCGGTCTCAGTTTACTATGGCCTTTCACGATATCCTCCACGAACTGCGCCAGGTTTCGGCGTCGTCTCTTGGTTGCATTGGGTTTCTGATGAGTCTGAACTCTGCACGCAATTCGGTTTGCGCTCCACAGAGGAGCAGGCAATGAAAAAAAGCGGCAGGAAAATTAAAAGTAAACGTGCGTACACATAACCTCCTAATGGCTGTGAAAAATGGCTAGATTGATTTTTGAAAATGCCTAGACGATAGGAGGTCTAAAAAGGCTGGAGGGATAATCCGAGGGCAACGTGGCTAGATACGTCGGGGGCAAGATTTTCTTAACTGGAGCAACCAAACCACTCGAAGCGGTAGACACCACGAACGCACAATGCCCGAGGTGGCAACTATGACAGGGAGAGCCTTCATGATGCCAGTCAGAAGCCGGAGCTGAGTCGCTACTATTAGTATGGATGTCGACGGCAAGAATCTGCGCTTCATGGCTCTCAATGCAAACGCCATCGGTCCCGGTTAGTACACCAGCCAATGTCGCGAAAACTAAGAACAATGAAACTACAATTCTCATCCTCTCATCTCCTAACACCAAGTTTATTCTTAAGCAATTAGTTCTGTTCCTTAAACATTTGGCGGCGCGTAAGTTACTTCTTTGCTCTAAATTACTTTTCGCCAAGTCAAACTTGAAACCACTAGCACAGTAGTTATTGCCGCGATCCCTGTAGCGCACAAAAATTGTCCGGAATCCAGAAGTCTGTCTGCAAAGACCTGCTCACAAAGTACCCAAGAAAGCGGAAAATAGAAAACCACTGAAGTCACTAGGCCAGGAGAGTATTCTCGGAATAGTAAGCTTGCGAGTAAGTGAAAAACTCCATTCATTGCAAGCGCAAGCTGGGCGGCTACCGCTAATAAAATATAGATTCCTCCGTTGTCCTCACGTGCGCCGGTAACTGATAGGTGAATAACAACTAAAAAAATTGGTATGTGACTCAGGAAATAAAATCTTCTAGTAGTTATGGAACCGAATCGGCGTCTCGCCCAGCTCGGAAAATCTAAAAACCACTCCTCCAAGCAGTGTAAAAAAAGAGCAATTGGGACTAACAGAAATAATTGCTGAGTCGTGAACATTCAGACCAATCCAATTGGAGTATGGGCCAGGGCCGGCTTAGGCAGGATTTTGATCTTCAGCCCATTACATCTTGATCGAACGCTCTTGTCTTCAAATGCGCTTGTTACCAACAACACGTCTTGATGGTTCACGCCTAAGCGCTCAATCACATCAAGGCCGCTAGTCCCCCGCGCTCTTAATTCGTAGTCGGACAAAATGCAGTATTTCCCGAGCTTTTCCCGGTTTTGCACAAACCAGGATAAAGCGGATTGTGGATCAAAGAAGTGCTGGACGCTAAGGTCACCAGCGATCTCCTTCATACGCTCTTGCCACGCAGCATGAATGGTAGGGTCGTCGTCCAAAATGACAACCGTAGATCCTTTTGAAAGTTGCACGCTCTGGGCAAACCAAGATGGCGGCGGTTGCACACTGAGCACGATCATGATTGAAGTGCCAACACCGTCCTGCGAGGTAATTTCCAAACGGCCACCCCAACTGCGAACAGTTTCCTTCGCGTAATAAACTCCTAGGCCGGAACCATGTTCCTTTCCGAAAGAAAAGCCTTTTTCACCAATTCGCGGCAAGAGGTCTTGAGAAATACCTTTTCCATTGTCTTTGATATCAATGAGGACTGAATCGTAGTTTTGGCTAAGTCCAATCTGAACCCTTCCTCCTGAACCAACGGCCTCCACCGCGTTCTCAATTAAATTTGCAAGGGTTCGCCTTAGCTCCAGCTCGTTTACTTTCGCAAATAGGCTGTAGCCAGCAGGCGCAACATCAAGTTCGATTTCCAAATCCTTACCTTGATGCTGAGCCCTTTTTTCCGAAACGATAGATTCCAGAATTGGAAAAAGGAGAGCGGTCTCGGTTTCAATCGCAATCGCGACACGACCCACATTTCGTGACATCTCTAGGGCGAGAATCTGCTTATTCTGATCCCCAATGCCATTGGCGATATCTCGAATCCTCTGGATCGCGCCTTTGAGTAGCTTTTCATTATTTTCGGGAATATTTTTGAGCGCGGCTGTAACTGCGTTTATTGTATTGAGCGGCGACCTAATGTCATGCGCTACGCGAGCAGCCAATTCGCCGAGAAGAATTTTACTCTCGTTTTCAATGGCGTGCCGCTTTGCTCGCTCGCTTTCAGCTTTCTTTTCTTTCCACCATTGCACCAAGAATGGGAGCCTCTCCTCAACCAGATTCGACGGTTGTTCCTGCTCTATAAAGTCATTCAATGCTTGCTTCAGAAACTCTTCGCGTTTCCAAAACTCTCGTCTTTGAACGGCCTTGATGCTCCCGAATAAAATAATGATGAACAGAAGTAGAGAGGCGACCGTCGCGAAAAAGAATTTTTGTAAGAAACCAGATTCAACGTCAAAAACAAGCAGGAGGTCCGGTTTATTTGGAATCCTATAGATGCTTTGCTTGTTAAAAAATCCGGCACCAACAACCTGAATCTTCTCTGAGTTGACCGATTTGCTACTAACGGGTTCAATGCGCTGGCCAACCTCAATTAGTCTCATCGGTGGACTTGCTGATATATCGAACAGTGCCACGCCCTTAACAAACTGTGACGACAAAAGAACTCTCTGATTTTTTGTAATCGACGTTAAGAGATTTCCTTCTTGAATCGCTACGGCTTCTGATTGAAGCCAACTTCCCATCAACTCTCGGCTAACAGAGCAGAGGTAAAAGTCGAAAATAAAATATACACCAACAATTGCGGCGGTGATGGCCACCGAGAACAAAGTGACTGCGTTGAGTGCTGTGAAGCGCTTGGCTATCCTCAAAGGCATAACCGCTCCAAGTCGCCGCCAATAAAAGGAGGCTGATTTTCAAAATAGCAACGATGAACGGTCACAAGTTCGTCAAGAGCGTGAGGAACCTGTTGGTCAATCGCAAGTTTTGGAAGAATAATGGCATCGCGACCCTGACGATTTAGCCTTGTTCGCGCGGCATCCGTTCCTGTTTGCGTAAGTCCAAAGTGAGCCAATCGCTTCTCATAGAATGTAGCCGGGCTCGAACTCGATGTTTGTACTTTTCTGATGGCCAGGGCATGACGTAGAAGCTCGCAAATCGCTCTAAAGTTGACGCTCTCGATATCTTGGCTTGGTCCCGCCGCGCCCCCGGAAATCACTCCATAAGGCTCAAGAAATGCAAAGTAAATGGCGACAAGTGCATCCTTCCCATTCTCAATCTCGGGTGTAATTCTATAGATAGATTTTACCGATAGAATCTCGGGCAGTTGCATCAGGATGGTGCGCGGTGGCTTGGTAGATTCGTCAAAAAAGACTTCTTCAAACCTGTGGCCGATATTTTTATCATCCCACCACGTCGCCCATGCAAACCGCTCAACGGCCTCGAAGTAAGCATTTTGTCTGGCCGCTTTCTTGGTTTCGTTCAAAACTCCATAGGGGAAGGCCGCAAATCCGTCAGAGCGCTCCGTCTTGCAACTAAAAAGGCCATCGTCTTTACCATTTGCATACGCGGCTCGCTCCGCCATCTCAACAAGCCCTTTGAGTACAGCCAGATCTGGATCAACATCCATACCCGTAAAGACAGATTCGGTGATGATGTTTGACTTTATTTCATTGAAGAGGCTTGCAAGAAAAACTGGTCCGATTTGGGCAAGCTCAATATTCTTGGGCAGAGCACGCCGTGTCTTCAGCTCAGAAGCAAATTTCATCAAAAAATCTGAGCTTGAAGAACGTGCCATCAGTTCACCTTAAAAACTTGCCAAGGGGCAGGCGAGGTAATTGCGAAAGGCACATCAACGAGGAGTTTTTTGCTGGGAGACGCAAAAAATCTCCGCAAGTGCGAATACACATTGAACATCGCTTCGTCATAAAGATACCTGTTCACCTGGGCGTAATTCCCTTGTCCAGAATCCAACTCGGATATCATTTTTTGTAACTTAGAATCATCGCTAACAAATTTCAGTGCTTTGTGTAAATTTGGAGTAAAGAGCATTTTCATGTCGCCGGAAGGATCGAGCGCCCAAAAGCCTGAGCTGCCACTGAAGACCGAGACCTTTCCGTCAGCGAAGAAGTCAGCTAGATCTTTTCGATTTGTTGCCACCGTTGGATCTGAAGGCTTGACCCCAATTTTCTCAAACGTCTTTTTGAGAGCATCATTGAAAACAGAGCGCATTTCACCTTCAGCATATCCCCAGCTAATCTTTGTTTTGGCAAAAGCAGATTTACACTCGGTTATATCTTTATCGGAGAGCAGCTTATCAGCTCCCAATTCTTTGACACTCAAATATCCAGGCAGGATTTTTGTAAAGATGCTGGCTTCAAGCGGTTGAGACTTTCCCGCCAACTCTGAGTAAGATTCCCTAAAGCTTTTGGCAAAATACTGACGGCATCTTTTGTCTTTGAAAGGGGCGACGTTCGGATTCAGCAGTAGGACTGAGAATCTCGATGCAGGCGTAAACTTAGTGGAGAATTTTTCTTCAATTTTTTTCAGCTCCGAGAGTGGATATGTGACCTCGTTCCCTGCGAAGACCGTCATTTCGTCAAGGGAGGCAAGACTTTTCGGCAAATCCTCAGCCGAAATATATTCAAAGCGGACTTTGGCCGGAACTTTAAGCCCTTCAATTTTTGCTTCATCTCTTTTGACAAAGAGAACCGCGTTCTTAGATTTTTCGGCAATGCGGTAGTAACCACTAGAAGGGATCTCTTTACAGACGATCTTGTTACTGTCGGAATCAACGCATTTCTTTGGAATGATCGAAAATAACTCCAGGCAAAAGCGAAACAGTGGATGTTCTATGTTCTTGGAGAGTCTAATGGAAACTGTTTGCCCTTTGACGTTGATGCCAGAGGGGAACGACTTCAGCGCGCCTTTTGACTTTGACCACTTTTCGACTCCCTCAATACTCTCGACGACGGGAAACTGTGGTCTTGTATAGGCCATTCGGGCAACAGAGAAAGCCACATCGTCGGGAGTAATGGGCGTGCCATCATCATACTTAAGTCCGGTCTTAACAACCCACTGTATAGTGCGAGTCGAACTGTCGTACTGAAAGGACTCAAGGACATGGCTCGAAAGCTGATTCTCTTCTGAGATTTCCAACGGTGTCGCATAAATCATGCGGGCCACCGGCAGATTGTTGGTGTTGTCAGCCTCCAAAGGGTCAAGCGAAGTCGAACCAGCCGTCTCGGTGATGACATAACGGTATATTTTGCTGTCAGTGGCGTGGGATTGGTCAGTATCCATAAAGACACCCACACCGAAGACGGTTATTGCTAAAATTACTTTTGAGCATCTCATTCACGCATCACTCTCTTCCTTATTGACCTCTTGCGAAGTCCTGGGTGCCAAGGCGGATATTAAAGATGTCAATTTCTCGGATGTCGGTTTCGTCACCAACGATACCTTTTAGCATCTTGAGAATTTCTTTTGCTGAAGCATCTCCTGCACGCTCTCGTGCAAATGCTTCGGCGAGACGCTCGCGATTGATCTGATACCAGTCCGGATGTTCCGCCAACGGACGGATATACCCGTGCTGCACGAGCTTGTTAACTATAGCCTGTTGTTGGTCTGTCGGATTTGTAACCTCGACAGTCCCGTCTTCGGCGTGAACAACGCCGACTGAAGCGAGCACTGCCAACAGTCCCACCATTTTTTTACTGATTGATTTCTTCATTACTTTCTCCCCCTTTGATTCCGAGCTTCTTCATTCGACCGTAAATGGTGCCAAGTGGTGCCTTCATACGATGCTTTGCGGCCTCGCGAAGTGAGCTACTTTTTGAAAGGTTATTTATAATATATTGTTTTTCATGTTCTTCGAGCAGACTGACGAATTCGTCGTATGTGCAATCAAAGTGGCTCAGCTTAGGAGCGGTATGCTCTTCAAAAAACTTACTGCTCAGATGAGTGGGCTCGATTCGATTGGTGGGAACAATCGTCATAAGCTTTTCCATTTCATTTTCAAGCTCACGGATGTTTCCGCGCCATGAGTAGCGCTCCAGATAGCGAATTGTCTTCATGAGAATCGTTTTCTTTTCCCCACCATAGATTTTTTGAAAGTGGGCAACAAGAGGTTGAATGTCTTCTGGTCTATCACGCAATGGCGGAATACTGACCTTGAGGACATTCAGGCGATAAAATAGGTCTTCTCGAAACCTTCCTTGAGTCACTGCTTTCTCAAGGTCCACGTGGGAGGCAGCCACAATACGCACGTTCACTTTTTGCGAGCCAACCGAACCAACAGGACTGATTTCTCCCTCTTGAAGAACGCGCAAGAGCTTTGCTTGAAGTTCGGGCTTCATATCGCCAATCTCATCCAAGAAGAGTGTGCCGCCATCAGCAACTTTGAATTTTCCGATTTTTTGGCGGTCGGCTCCGGTGAAGGCACCACGCTCATGACCAAAGAGATCGCTTTCAAGTAAGTTCTCCGGAATCGCGGCCACGTTGACGGGAATAAACGGGCGCTTACTGCGACTTGATAGGTTGTGAATAGCTCGTGCGACCAATTCTTTGCCTGTTCCAGATTCGCCATGAATAAGAATCGTGCAATCAGTGGGCGCAGCTTGCCGGATGAGTTTAGCGATTTCCACTAGGCTCTGTGAACGACCAATCATGCCTAGAGATTGAATCAGGTTTTCATTTTCCGAAGGTGTCGGTCGAATGAACGTCTGCGCTGTCTCTTCAAATTTTTTACAGAACGATTTGATCTTTGCTTTTAGTTCCTCCGGGTCGGTGTCCTTCTCGATAAAGTCGAGAACACCGGAGGCAAAACATTTTTTGAGAGCGTCGCGGGAGTAGTCGCCAGAATTGATTGCGATAATGAGATGCGGGTTGATTGACAACAGCTCTTGCGCGGTGGCGGCGCCGTCTTTTTCCGGCATCATGAGATCGAGCAAGATGACTGCATAAGCAAATGGACTTGCTTGCACCAGCCGAATGGCTCCCGCCGCGCTTGAAGCGGTATGAACCTCGAAGTCGGGCTCTTGTTCCAAAACTAATTTGGCTGTCGATAAAGCCAACTCTTCATCGTCAACCACCAGGATCTTGAAAGGCATTACTCCTCCACCTAGGGGGCCAATCTTCAGAGGTGTGCTAGAGCAATGATGAGACCAACTGGAATAAATCAACGATGAACGACTTAACCCCCCGAAATCACTCGAAGTTACTATCCCAGCATTTGGCTCATTGCAATATTTTTTAAGCATTTCTGTTCGGATTTACGAACACCCGGATGGACTCTAGCTGCGCAGTTGTTTTCTAAACATCTGATATTTATTGAAAACTGCCGGTGGCGTGTAAAAAATTCCTGGTGACCCGATTTACAAACAGCAGGTTGGTTTAATTCTAAGAAACGAGCCTAAAGACTAGGATTGCCATCGGATTTCGGCAGAAAAAATTTCGTTCGTAAACGCAAACAGCGGGGCTGTTTTTGTTGCTACAGGCCCTTAAGCAGATCGGTGATAGGAATATCAAGTGCGCGACTGAGCCCCATGAGAGTTGAGAGCTTCATGTCTCGCTTCCCGTCGCAGAGTTGGTAGAGGGTTGGCTTTGCGATCTCCTCATGGAACTCCAGCGAGAACGCATCCAACGATTTGTAGCCCTTTTCCTTCAAGATTATTGTCTCTATTCTTTTTCCCAACGCCTCCAAAGTCCGCCTGTCGGCACGGTCAAGCCTCTTTGTTGCCATACTTTCCTTTCGTCCGAGTATGAAACCTTCACAAACAGGCTAGCGGATGCTAAAAGGCAAAAAGTCCGAGTATGAAACGAATTGAATTTATGGAATTGATGAATCGCTTACTGAAATGGGGATGGCTTTTGTATTTGCGGGTGCGAGTAGCGACAACTTTATGGTGGTTACGCAAGAAGGCGAGCTTGACTAGAGTCGAGTCTGCTCAAAAGCTTGGGGTTGATGAAGTGGTTCTCGGTTCCTATGAATGCGCGCGAGTTAGCCCGCCAATGCACATGATTGCGGAAATGCTGCGGCTCTATCGTGCCGACGAACGAGCCATCCTGTTCTTTTGCATGACACCATACCAGGGGCAATTCTGGCGATCCACACGACTTACTAAAGTCGGATGTAAATCGCCCAAGATTGTATTGCGGCGTAAACGGCCGCTAGCCGTCATCGAACGATGATGTTCCCGGTGATCATATCCATGCCGCAACCAAAACGAAGTTCACCCTTGTCGAGCTTTCCAAGCGCGATGGTAACGGGTTTATTCAAAGGCAAATCCTTCTTAATATTTTTCGACTTAATTTTAATTTGGGTAGCGCATGTTGAATCCGTCTTTCTCGTAACTTTAAGAACGACGAGAACTCCAGGCTTAACATCTACTGAATTTGGCTCGAATCCCTTTTCTGTCACTTGGAGTTCCACGACCTGATCTTTCGCCTGAGCGAGAGCGGGATGAAAGTTTAGCGTAAATAATATTGCCATGATAATTGATTTCATTGGGCCTCCTTTGCATTTTGTTTGAAGTACGTTCTTTCTTTCCAGATGTAAAAAACCACGGGGTAAATGAGTAGCTCCAGTAAAAAGGATGTGAAGAGACCGCCGATCATCGGGGCCGCAATTCGTTTCATCACGTCGGCACCGGCCCCCACAGACCACATAATTGGGATAAGACCCATAAAGAGAGCGGCCACGGTCATAAGCTTTGGTCTTACGCGGTGAACAGCGCCTTCAATGATGGCGCCTTTTAGGCCCGAAAGATTACGCATCTTTCCCTTTTTCACATGTTCATCAAACGAGAGGTCGAGATACATGAGCATGAAGACGCCTGTTTCGGCGTCGAGTCCCAGGAGCGCAATCATGCCTACCCACGCGGCGATTGAGAGATTGTAGTCAAGGGCGACGAGCAGCCATACCGCTCCGATCAGCGAAAACGGCACGGCAAGGAGAACGATTCCAGTCTTTATCCAGGACTTGGTGTTGAAATAGAGAAGGAAAATGATGAGAGCGAGCGTGATTGGAATGACGACTTTGAGTCGCTCTTTCACGCGCTCCATGTTTTCAAACTGACCGCTCCACGAGATGAGATACCCCTCCGGCACCTTGACCTTTTCTTCTACGAGCTTTTTGGCTTTGCCTACATAAGTGCCAATGTCCACCTGCGAAGGATCGATATCGACATAAACATAGCCAACCAAAGAAGCGTTCTCATCGCGGATCATGGACGGTCCTTCTTTGAAATGGACCTTTGCGATTTCTGCGAGAGGAATCTGGGCTCCAGTCGGAGTTGTAATCAGAACTCGCTTGGCGGAACTTATATCCTGACGGAAAGAGGGTGCCAATCTCACCTGGGTCGGGTATCGCTCGCGGCTAGCTAGGATTTGCGACACGTTTTCGCCGCCGATTGCGACCATCGCCTGATCTTGCGCATCTTTAAGCGAAAGACCATAGGATTTCAGTTTCTCGCGGTCGAAATCGACATCCAAGAAATAGCCACTCGCGATACGTTCTGCGACGACGGTTCTCGTACCACTAAGCGTTTTGATTTCTTTTTCAAGATTCTCTCCGATGGCCTGAATGGTCTTGAGATCGGCGCCAAAGATTTTAATACCAATCGGGCTTCTAATGCCCGTGGAGAGCATGTCAATTCGATTTTTGATCGGCATGGTCCAAATGTTTGGCATACCGATGAAACTAAGCTTTTCATTCATCTCATCGACAAGCCGTTCCTCACTGATCGTTTCCGGCCAGATTCTCTGGAACGGACCTTTGGTAAATTCGGGCAGGAAGGAATACCAGCGGCGGTCCTTTCTCCACTCTGATTTCGGCTTCAGGACAATCGTGGTTTCAAACATACTAAGCGGCGCTGTATCGGTTGACGTGTCAGCCCGTCCGGCTTTCCCAAAGACAGTATCCACCTCAGGAAACGATTTAATAATTTTGTCCTGCTCCGTGAGAAGTCTCTGCGCCTCGCTAACTGATACGCCAGGGAGAGCTGTGGGCATGTAGAGAAGACTTCCTTCGTGAAGTGTCGGCATGAATTCTGAACCAAGCAGCATGAACCCAGGAACAATCGAAATCAGTCCCGCGAGCGCGAATCCAAGCGTCGCTTTCTTATGGTTCAGCACCCAATCGACTACGGGCTCATAAATTTTGAACAAACGTCTACTGATTGGGTGCTTGTGTTCAGAATAATAGGTTCCAACGAGTAGCGTGCTACCTATGCGATTGAGCCATTTATTTGGGGAATTGAATGGGTCGGCTCTCGCGAACATCATCCGCATGGCGGGATCGAGCGTGATTGCAAGGATTGCCGCAATCGCCATCGCGAAGTTTTTAGAAAGCGCAAGCGGCCTAAATAGGCGCCCCTCTTGATCGACAAGCGTAAAGATCGGAATGAAAGCGACGGCGATTACAAGAAGCGAAAAGAAAACCGAAGGACCAACTTCCATCAATGCATCAAGGCGAACCTTAAAGAAGTTTTCTTTTCTTCCGTTTTCGTCCCAATGCTGGATTTTTCTATAGGCGTTTTCTACTTCAACGATAGCGCCATCGACTAGAACACCAATTGAGATGGCGATACCGGCTAGAGACATGATGTTTGAGCTCTGTCCAATGAGATAAAGCGGGATGAACGCCAGAAGAACGGAAATGGGAATAGTGACGATTGGAACGATCGCTGAGGGAATGTGCCAGAGAAAGAGAAGAATAATGAGAGCCACAATTATCAACTCTTCTGTGAGTGTTCCCTTTAAAGTCTCAATCGCGCGCTCGATAAGATCAGACCTGTCGTACACAGAAATAATCTTCACGCCTTCAGGAAGAGATTTTTGAATTTCGCTAATTTTGGCCTTCACCCGTTCAATAACGGCGGGTGCATCTTCACCTTGGCGCATGACGATGATTCCGCCAACGGTATCACCAAAGCCGTTAAAATCGGTGATTCCTCGCCTCATCTCGGGTCCCACGGATACGGTCGCTACTTGTTTTATGAGAATGGGCGCGCGGCTTCTAGTGTTGAGCATTACCACGGCGTTTTCGATGTCTTCGACCTTATCCACGAGTCCGCGACTTCGGACCATTGCTTCAGTACCGGAAAATTCAACGGTCCTACCGCCACTTTCCTGGTTGGAATTTTTGACGGCGTCCATAACCTGATTGATCGAGACCTGAAAGAGCGCAAGTTTTGTGGGATCTACTTTGACCTGGTACTGTTTTACAAAACCACCGATGGGAGCAACTTCTGCGACGCCCTGAACTGCTTGAAGCTGAAAGCGAATGAGCCAGTCTTGCATGGATCTTAGGTCCGAAGGATTAAACCTGCCAGATTCATCCCTGAGCGCGTATTGGTACACCCAACCGATGCTTGTTGCATCAGGGCCAATTTCAGTTCTTACACCGCTTGGAAGCTGGGAGGTGATTCGATTCAGATTTTCAAGAACGCGACTTCTTGCCCAATAGAGATCAACGCCGTCTTCAAAAATTACGTAGACGTAAGAAAAGCCATAGTCCGAGAATCCCCGGACGGATTTTACCTTTGGCGCTCCCAATAATGAGGAGACAATCGGATACGTGACCTGATTCTCCATAATATCTGGAGAGCGGTCCCATTTTGAGTAAATGATGACTTGGGTGTCAGATAGATCAGGAATCGCATCGAGCGGAATTCGTTTAAGCGAATAAAAGCTAATCGCCATAAGAACAGCAGTGATGGATAAAACTAGGAAGCGATTGTGAGCCGAAAATTCGATGACTTTTTTAATCATACTTTAGCCCTTACCCGGCATACACATCGACATTGGAATATCCCAATGCTGGCCTTCAGGGCACGAGGGCGTGGGCTTTTTGTCAGAGCCGCCGGCTGGATTTGATACCCCGCGAATCTTGGCTTCGGAGTCGATCAGGAAGTTCGGGCCTGAGCTAATGACTTCGCCGACCTTTAGCCCATCAAGCACTTCATAAAAGCTCTCCGTTTTCGGGCCCAGTTTAACTTGCCGTGCGGTAAGTCTGTTTCCTTCTCCAAAGATGTAAACGAGGTCTCCAGAGCCGGTATGAAGAACTGCACTCTCAGGAATCGCAATGCGATCTTTCAGATTTATTTCGACTTCACCGCGAAAACTAGTCTCAGAAAATAATCCTCTTGGACCTTTTTTGACTGAACCCACAACGCGAACCGTGCGGCTGGTCGGATCAACAATGGAGTCCACGGAGGAAATCGTTCCTAAAATTTCTTCTTCGGGATAAAAACTACTTTCCCCTTTGAAGCTTAGTCCCGGTTTCACGTAGCGAAGATCGCTCTCATACACCTTAAATGCTACGGAAGAAGACGAAAGAAAACGGCCCGACACCGGCAAAAGAACCTTCAAGTCCATTTTTTCGACTGTGTGTTTTTGAATTCCCAGAAGGGCAATTTGAGAGTCGCTCGCTTGAACCTCGGAGCGACTTTCTCCTTTTGTTGATTGATTTTGCATTTGAGCTTGCTGCTGTTTCACCTGAACTAGCTTCATGTGGCAGATGGGGCATTCGCCCGCTTTACCGGAATGAATCTGCGGGTGCATGGGGCACGTCCAATAACTGATTTCTTCCATTTTCGTGACGCTCGATTTCTCCGGATTCATTTCTTTTTTCTTAAAAAGGTCTTTTGCGGCCCAGAGCCCGATGGCGACGGTGAGTGCTACAATCCACATCCACTTCTTTTTCATTGGTTGTCCTTACTTTGCGCGTACTTTTGAAGCTCGCTTAATGCCTCTTCATACTGCTCGCGGTATTCGAGCGCTTTTAGCTTGAGGTCCGGGAAGGCTTCCATCGTTTCGCGGTGATCCTGGAGTGTCTCCATATCCCGGGGCGCGAGATTGTGAACGAGCTGCATCCTCTTTTCTGCACGCGGCAGGAGTTTCGTCACAAGATTATCTAGCTGCTTTTTGAGTGACTCTGCCTTTACAAAGAGAGAGGTCTTTTCGGTCTGGACTTTTCGTTTTTCTCTGGCGAATTCAAACTCAGCTTGAAGCCTCTGGGCCGATGCACTGTTCGAAGCCGCACGCGGCTCCCAAAAGAAGACAAATGGAAGGCTCACTCCCACCATCACTTCGTTGTAGCGAGGGTACATGGAACTTGCTCCCATTTGCTTATAGCGGAGATTGAGTTCGGGGAACCAAGAGGACTTGGCTTCGCTCTCGCGCGCTTTAAAGCTCTCAAGAGTTAGCCTTGCATATTCGAGTTGGTGGGGAGACTCGATAGATGAGTTCTCTGGAAGCGCGGTAACTTGTGGCTCTTTCACGATTGGCCGAAACTGCGATGGATCGGCATTTACAAATTCTGCCGCTTCAATCTGTTTATTTCTTAAGCTTTGTTCAGCGGTCAATACCTCGTTATCAAGTGCATCTACGTCAGATTCAGCTCTGAGAATGTGGATATTGGAAAAGCTGTCGGAGCGCGCCCCTGCGCGGGAAAGTTTAATGTGTTGACCAATGACCGCCTTCTTTTCTTTTAGAAGGCCAATGCGCTCCTGCGCAGCCCACATGGAGAAGTAAAGAAGACGCGCTTTTGCAATCACTTCGCTAGAGAAGGCTTTGCGCATTTCTGCTTGTGCTTCAGCCTCAAATTTTCGCGCCGAGCGATCATTAGAAAGTTTTGTTGGAAACGGGATTGTCTGGCTGACTTCAAATCCCGAAGCCGTGCTCCCATCATCCATATTCATGCGATTGATGCCGACCATCGGCGGCGGCAGATTAACGCCCACCGCGCGAGCGCTTGCCGCGTCAGCTTTGGCTGATTCAACCTTGAGACCGAGATTTTGCGATCTTACCTGGCTAAGAAAGGAATCGAGAGTAAGTGCCTCTTGCGCAAACGCTGGAGGGTCCAGTACAAGAAGAAGGCAAATAATGAAGGCTAGGATTCGTTTCATGCCCTCTAATACGAGGGAACGAAGCTTTTGTGACAAGAAATTTTATCTCATTGAAATCGTTGGATATTTTGACAATCTTTCGAGGGCTTGTCACAATTGAGCTGATGCCATCGTATTAGAGGTTGTGAATGAACGGATTAAAAGATCGGTCGGACGAGGAGCTTATGACGCTTTATCAGGGCGGTGATTATGCGGCCTTTGAATGTCTTTACGAAAGGCACTCCGGTCGCGTGTTTCAATATCTCAAAGGTAAAGTCTCCGCTGAAGCCGCGAAGGATCTTCTTCAAGAAACTTTCCTCAAAATTCATCGCTCGCGCAGTCAATATCAGCCGCAGTATCCATTTTTGCCTTGGTTGTTTACTGTTGCACGAAACAGCTTGAATGACTTCTTTAAGAGCCCGGATCAGAAAGTCATCAAAATTGGTATCGATACCGATTCGCTCCCAGCAGCACTGCCACACATTGGATCTGAGCATGATTTGTCTGCGGCGCTAAGTGGCTTACCTCATGTTCAACGTCGCGCGATTGAACTCCGGTATTTAAATGAGTGGTCATTTGAAAAGATCGCCGATGAAATGAGCACGACCCCCGAAAATAGTCGGCAGATCATTAGCCGAGGGATTAAAAAGATGCGCTCCTTGCTTCGGGGAGGGAAAAAATGAAGATTACAGAAAAAGAATGGCTTGAGGATTTTAAAGATTTTGTAAGTTCAGAAGGTGCCGCTGTACCACAGGATGTTTCAAGAAAAATTCTCAGGCGAATTCATGCCGAAATGAACCCTTCGCCTTGGATGGTGTTTTTTAAATTGTTCGGCGTCCATTTAGTTGTAGGAACCTTGTCTCTCGCGATTTGCAACCAATTTGGGCTCAATCCCTTTCATACCGGTTTTTCTCTCTCTGAATACTTCATGAAGTTTGGTCATTCTGCATGTATGTTTTTATGTGGAGTTCTATTTATCGGACTCACTATTTCTCTTTGTCAAATTTTTCTGAACCGAGATGAATTTAGAATTCTCGCTCGAAACGTATTTCTTCAGGTATTCGGGCTTGCGGTCTTTTCGCTTGTTGCGTTCATTGGGTTTGGGGCAGAAATCGTTTTGAGTATCGGTCTTCTTTGGCTGATGGGAGCAATGATAGGCGGTGTAGTAACGACAAAGGCCTTCATCAGTCGTCCTAGCTTCTCATGATAATAATAGACGTAACACTGCTGTCCGCTTGCAGTAGCAATGTCCTGATCGCCACCATGGTGATGACTGCGAAAAAATGGCGGCGCAGCACTAAATTTATTCCTCTAATAACTTTTCTTGCGTAGGTTTGCCATCAGTGCGGACGCGTGGCTTTGCATCTCGTCTGCTTTCACCAACAAGCCGCCGGTTCCACCAGCCATAGGAAATGCCACCGCGCTTGTGCGCGATGGCGGCTTCCTTGCCCATAATGGCGGTGCAGTCCTTTAAAGTGCCAGCGATTCCAAGGCCGATGGCAAACCAAATGATGACGAATACAAAACGGATTGGTCCTAACATAGAGTCCTCCTCTGTTTTTTCTGTTCTATAAATTGGATTCTTTGATCTCGAACGCCGTGAATGGCAGTTACACAAGACTGATGGCAGAGAGAAGATTCGCTGGCAGAAAACCTGTCATCAACGTGTCATCAATCTGTCATCATTTTTTGAAATAGGCGGAAATTTCTGGAAATGCGGGACCGAAGTCGCTTCTTCGGTTTTCGTAATTTCAACTACTTAACATCTCTTGTCTTTTCACTTTTAGGACTACGAAACTGAGAAAAAAATGGTCGGGGTGACTGGATTCGAACCAGCGGCCTTTTGCTCCCGAAGCAAACGCGCTACCAGACTGCGCCACACCCCGATCTGTGTGGAAGATGTTTCGATCACGAAACAAGATCCGCAACTTTAGCCCCAATCAGATTTTTTGTCCACTACCGATTCGCCCGAGGGAAGGCTGAAGAGTAAAAACTTGTAGGTTTATAAGTAATTGATATTAAACGCCTTTTTATATAATTTGGACAACTCCCGCAGACTCACGAACCAAGCCCTGCGGTTTACAGTTGCTGACCCCACCAGCATTTGGCAAAACGGTGCGCATGAACTTACTCCTCCTTGAACGCCATGATTTTGTCAGCGAATCGACGGCCATTATCGGCGGTCGGCGCCTTCAGCATTTGCGCAAGACTCAGCAACTACAAATTGGCAAAACCCTTTGCACAGGCATTCTCAATGGGCCGATTGGGCTTGGCCAAATTGTTGAAATCGCCAATGACCAACTTCAAATTTCAACCCAGTGGCTTGAATCTTCACCAGAGCCAGCACCACTCACGCTCATCCTGGCTCTGCCAAGGCCGAAGTACTTGGGCCGAGTGCTCCAAGCCGTCACGACCTTAGGAATCAAACACATTCATCTCATTAACAGCTTTCGGGTCGAAAAATCATTTTGGCAGAGTGAAGAACTCAGCGAATCGTCAATTCGGGAAAATCTCATATTGGGACTCGAGCAGTGTCGCGATACGCGTTTGCCCGAAGTTCATCTCCACCGCCGCTTTAAGCCTTTTGTTGAAGACCTCGCACCCCGATTGGTGCAAGGCCACCAGGCCTATGTCGCCCATCCTGGAACCCGTTTGGTGGAACCAGCCGAGCCACCGAAGAACTCACCCATCCTGCTGCCCCAACTGCTAGCGGTGGGGCCCGAAGGAGGTTGGATCAATTATGAAGTGGAGCTCTTTCGCCAGGCCGGCTTTAAGCTGCTGGCCTGGGGCGAGCGCACCCTCAAGCTAGAAACGGCCCTGATCGCGCTGATGAGTCGCTTGCTCCCCTAGCCCGTTTGGCTCTCTTGGTAGTTCTTGATTTTCGTGAAATTGCGTTTTGGGTAAAAAAAATGGGCGCCTTGTAGGTGGACAAGACGCCCAAGCGGCTAGAAGAAATGACTCTCCCCAAACTAATCACTTACCTGTGGTGAATTCAGCATCTCATGCCCGCGTGACAATCCCTGACGCGCAACCCATCTCAAATTAGGACGAGCACTGCTCTCCTCTAATTTGAGCTGGTCGGCGCTCAAGGTAGCCAAAATGTTTATAAAACCCATTAGGGCATGTTGAACATTATCGACTCTAATTACATTTTCAGAGTTGTTGGTGCGCACTCCGCCTCTTACGACTTGCGGATTGGGAACATAGAAAAGATCGTAGTCGTTTTTGTATTGTAGCTCCTGAATACTGCGAATCCCGCGTACCATCGCAATTTGGTAGGTCTTGGCCCTCTGTTTATCTTTCACCGCGGCCGCCAAGCGATAGGCATCAATGAGCCCTTCCAAATACACTCCCGTCGAAGAAGCGTGTGGAGGACCATAAGGATGGACGGGCGAAAAAAATTGTCCTCGCTCGTCAGCCAATACTCCACCCTGATCCCATTGTTGCATGGTGGTTACCAACCAATCGTTCATTTTAAAAATCGCCTTCTCCAAGCGACGATCTTTGGTTAATTTCCAAACCCGGTAGTAAGCCTGGGTGTGCCATGGCACAAAGGCGGGATTCCGTTCTCGTTGGTGGTAGACATTGTAGTAATAGTTAAAGGACAGCATGAATCGGCCGAACACCTCTTGATCATACTTTTCCTCCAAAAGTGCCGCCCACAATAGTAAAGCCTCACCCGGATAGAAGTTTTGGTTGTCATTTTGCGCCGACTGATAATGCGTGCGGAAGGAACCATCGGGTTGCCACATTCTTAATATGCCCAACAACAGATTCTGGTACTGACGCGAGTATTGAGCCCGCAGTTTTGATTCGTGAATCGCCAAGGCGGCCAGCGCCATCGCTCCGAGCTTGCGCGAGCCCTCGAACTCAATCACCCCCACCCCGTCGATTTCCCGATAAAAGTTCTTAAAATTATAGGCAAAATTGCGCTGGATTTTGTCCTGAAGCTCTTTGCGTTCTGGATGGGCGTTTGACCACCGCACCAGACTCACCGTCGCCATAAACTGGCGAATCATGTTGTTTCCCTTACCCTCAAGGCCTTCGCTGGGCTGGTAAAGATAAACCATACGGCCATCGGGCTGAACGGACTTAAACAGCCAATGCGCCATCAGCTCGGCCGTTTGCCTGGTGGATTGTGGCGAAACCGCTTGTGGCTCGACGACTTGCTTACCTCTTAACAGAGACGCAATTTCAATGTTGTCGCCAACTCCTGGACGGAGAGCAAATTCCTGAAAGGCCCATTTTTCACTGGTAAAGTTCAGCGGATCTTCCTGCTCCAGTTGGCTTTGCGCAAACTGATTAATGAGGGGATCCAAATCAAGATTTTGGGCAGTTAATTCGTGGGGACAAATCCAATGGAGGTTTTCTCCAGTCCCCAAGCGCGCCCCCAACAGTCCGCGCCGAGTTCGTTATTGTCCTCGTTTTACTTCTCTTTCGGAATTCAACTCTTGCGGCAAGCATAAAATGACGAGACCCTCACCCTTCTGTTTGTTCATGAGTTGATGAAAGGCCTGTGCCAGCAAGGGGCGCAATTCACTCGAGCGCTCCGTCTTGGCTGACCACACGTTACGGCCTTGGCTCCAAAGTTTGACGACCGCTCCGCTATTGGTTTTCGACTGACTGGATTCGATCGCCCCTAAAATTTGCTTCCATGTGGTATCCGCGAGCGGAGTCGGCTGCCGCTGACTGGAGAATTCACACCCGCTCATCGCGAGCGCTAGGATTGGAATCGACACCGCACAGGCCAACCAAGAGCGCCACTGAAATTCGATTGTCATAGACTTCCCCCTGTCCATTAACTCAAATTCCCTAAGCAAAATCTCCACTGCCGCAAAAAAGTGGGTGCCTGGCCTGAGTAATGAACCAGGCACCCGGGTTTGGTTTCATCTCAAAGTTACGGACCACCACTTCCATCACCATCGCCGCCACCGCTGCCGTCACCGTCACCGCCACCGTAGCAGATGGGGTTATCGGTACTCACCCATTGATTGAGGACTTTGTCCCAAACGGTGCAGGGGTAGAGATCTGGTGCCAGGTCTTGGCAAAATGCGGTGTAGCTCGCCAGAGTTTTTGCCCCGAGGCTCGTCACAAATTGAACGGTGATCCGCGCCTTAGCTCCGCCCTTTGCCCTGCAAGACTGGGTCAAAGAGTACACCAAGTTGCTAGCAAAGATCGATTTGCAGTGGGCTTCTAATGTGGATGGCATAAAAGTGTCGTCGTACTTTCGAAACGCCAAGTCAGTACTCGCTAGATTCTGATTTGACGAGTGCACCACTACCGTTCGACAGTAAGCATCGGCCGCCCAAGCCGTCGAAGCTGACAGGATCATCGAACCTATCAGAGCAACAAAATACTTCTTCATCTTAGTTCCCCCGTGTTTTGTTAGTGGGATGTTCTCCCATCGCTAATTTCCCACCCCTACGCGACAGTCTTTGTCGTGTCGACCTGACCAAAAGTTTGGCGGAATCTGCAAATTCAAGGGGTTAACTTGGGACTTTGGTTGGTAGCCCTGCGGATATCATTAAATAATGAGACACTGGGTGCTACAATTTAACCCATGCCTAAACAACCTGGAGATTTGAGCAAAGCCGGCCGCATGCTCCTCGTTTGGGATGCGGTGAAATCTCTCGGACGTGCCTCGCCAGATGATGTGCTCAAAGCTGTTGCTCGACAAATGGATCTTCCCAGCGATGACAAAAATCTTCGGCGCAACATTTATCGAGACCTCAAGAGCTTTTCTGACTCTGGCCAGCTGGGGGTCGAGTACTTCACACCCGATGGCGCCCCCATTACCCCCGACGAAGAAGGCAGCTTCGCGAATGTCCGAGTCGAGTATTTCATCCAAGAAGCGCAGGCCCGAGTTCCTGGCCACGGCCTACTTGAGGAGCGAGGGGGTTTGTTTGTCCCTTCCACGCAGCGAGACATTGGTTGGCGAATTCAAGTTTTGCAGCAGGATAACTTAAGTGGCTTTGTCAGTTTTATTTTCGAAACTCGCGATCACAGCTTTCTCAACCTTCAAGTGCCCCTCGCCGAACTGCCGGTCAAAGTGTTAATCGCCCGCGATCCGGGTGCGGAGAGCAAGCGCACCCCATTTGACGTGCTCAATGAAATTTTGGGACTCCGCTATGGCGTTCTTTACCTCAACAACCGCACTCTGAGTCGACCCGAAGGGAGCGGCAAGGTGGGGCACGCTTTGGTGGAAATCACTCGCGACGGTAAAGCCGCGCGCATCACCGACCTAGGCTCAAAGTCCGGGACCTTTTGGGCTCCCTCCACTCCACGCTACGTGCAAGAAATCAACAAGTTGGGTCACTCCGACGCCACCCTGAGTCCCAACGCTAGCTTGTTTGGCCAAAACATTTCTTGGATCAAATTAAAGCCTGGCGAAGAGCAAAAACTCCCGCTCTTCATCCTCATGGGAGGCCTCCCCATGCTGGTGGGGTGAGCTGAATTAATTTCTTACCTGACTAGAGATTTTTTCACTGCGATGGCCGAGGCGCGTTTTAGCACCCACCCGCTAAGCACGGAATTTGCTCGATCACACCTCAAAATGGGGACGACCGATCTAACGGTACGTGAGGTGAATTTTCGGTGAACTCACACATACTTTTATTTCTCCGCAGGACAATTCTGTGGAGCGTGACGATTTTGATTTGGCCTCTTCATCAGGCCTTGGCCATTGAGACAACCCTGGTCCTCCCGAAGGCCGTGCGCTCAATCCAAGTTCGCCACGGCAACTACCAAGGACTCGACGCTCGCTTTACTGACAGTGGAGAGCTTCACTCTCTCTCTGACCTCTACTCGATTGAGCTCAACGCCAAAAACCTCGTGCAACTGGAACCTGCGGCCCGGGATCTCGTGCAGCTGCTCAACCAATACAGTAGCTTTCAACTCGGCGACCAACTGCACTTGGGCAAGATCAACATTTCGCTTGAGCCAGAAATCAAATACACCCTGCCTGTTCTTCTGTATGGTGTCTCATCAAAGTGGACCGTGGGCTTCGCTGTTCCGGTGATCGAGTACTCCCACCGCTTGTCGGTTTCGCATTCGGCTGGCAACCTCGAACAAATTCGATCTCAGGTTGCAGGCTCCGTTGGGGAAGTCGATGCGGCGCTGGCTCGCCTCAACACCGATTACGCTCAAGTCTTTTATCAAACTCTCGCGGCCAAAGGCTATCGACCGGTGGGCAGTCATCCCGAGCAATTCGTTGGTGATGTGCAACTTATTAGTGCTTATCACCTCGGCTCCTATGAGGGTCTCAGCCAGACCCTCAGGATGTACTTGTCACTTCCGACGGGCCCTCAGCCCGATCCGGATGAGCTCACTGCCCTCGAAGGCCTCCACCACTGGGGGCTCAAAGGTTCGCTCATCACCGAAATGCTCTTGGCGCCTTCGCGCAAGTTCATCGGTATTGCCAGCTACCAAGCCATCGCTCCGCGCGAGCGAGTTCGGCGGGTGCCCTTAAGTGCAAGCGACCGACTGCCCGACGCCAGTCAAAAAATGAAAATAACCGAAGACACTGGTGATACCCTCGCTCTTGCAGCAGGGATTTCACAGAATTTTGGCACCTATTGGTCGGCCGCCGCGGCCTACCAATATGAATACAAGTTTGCTGATCAAATTGCAGGTGTCGCCAGTGACCGCGCCCAGTTCCTAGAGGCCCACACCGAAAAAAATGCACATCTTGCACGGCTTGAAGCCACTTACAGTACGGTTAATGCCTACCAGCTCGGACGCGCATCGATTCCCTGGTCCGTCAGTTACGAAGTCGCAAGTGTTTTATCGGGACACAATGTCGAGTCATCGGTCCTCCATGAAATTGGCTTGTATCTTTATTTTTGAGGCATGAAGCGTGAAACGTAGACTCAAATTTACTTTGCTGGCGGGATTCTTGGTGTTTAGTGGAGCCTGCGCTCGCCCGCAATTTGACGGCCCACCAAGGATTCCACAAGTCGCCTCACCACAGGTGATCGAGCACATGGATACTTCGGATCAAAGACCGCTCGAGTTGACCCTTCCCGCAGGCGAATACTCCAGTGGGGACTTATTTTTGCTCCTGACGATGAATGGCGCCCGAGGCAAAACTGCCGCGGAGACCCCTCGGGCCATCATCGAGGCATTTTACAGCGGCAAGGGGACACATTCCTCAGTCCGCTTGAGTCGCAGCCCCTACGCCGACTTTCTCATCGAAAACACCCGCAACCCATTTGTCATGAACACCTACAACCTCGACGAACAACGCGACGGCCAATTACTCAACGTGCGGCTGCTCTTACAGCGGCGGTCCTGGTACCTCAAACAAGCCCATGAAAATCTGACGGCCCCAGAACTGTTCGGCATTGCCGACCGGTATCTGAATGAAACCCGCCAAGACTTGGCCATCGGGCGCTTGGAGCCGAAGATCCGCGAGGGAATTATTGCGGGACTCGACAAAATTCAATTCGAACTCTTTCAGCCGGCCAAGCAGCGTCTCGATGATTTTGAAAACGCCCGGCAACTCCCTGATCTCCTGAAGATCCTCCATCAACTGATTTCGGAAATGGGTATCAAACTGGAAGTGGAGACCGAGGAACAATTCGCTGTGGCTGAACGCTTTGCTGGACTCCTCAACGCCACGACGAACACTCGAGCCGGTCTCACTCTCTTAGTCGAGGTGTGGGACCAACTTCCAGAGGTCCAACGAGAGCAGATATTCCTTCAGGCTTCACCGGATTTTTATAAGTTCATGAAGACCTCAACCGTCGAGGAACGCACCTGCCTTAAATCCGGCCCTTGCAACGGGCTCGGCACTAAAATTGCCAAACATCTCTTTATCCTGCCCGCCATTGAGCAATATGGCGTTGAGCGCCTCCGTAGCGAAATTCAAACTGAAGTACTCAAGACCATGAAGGCCGGCGTGCGACGCGTATTGCGCGAATCTCTGGTCGACCGTCCTCGTCGCCTCAACGCGGAAATCCGTGCCGAAGTCGAGCAGGAGTACAGTCGTATCGCTGGGTACACCCAAGACTACTCTCAATTCGTGCGCAAAGAGCTCGACGGATGGTTTGCCAAACAATTCAAATCAAACCTCGCCCCCGCTCTTGAGGTGGACCGCGTAAAGGTGGAGACAACCCCCTCGCGGTTGCGAATGGAAGGGATTGCTGACGAACGTGGACGTCTCGTCGTTAGTGCCGATACTTTCGGAAAAGTGCTCGCCGCGATTGGAGGGCCAGTGTCGGTTCCGGGTATTGCTCGAAAGATGAGCGAGCAACAACGCCTCCTGTTGTGGGGCCTAACCCGATTTAATCAAATTGTCGGTTTCGAATCTTGGCTAACGACCCACCAACAGTTGTCATTTTTCCCGCACAAAAGTTCGCTCGTCGAAGGCAATAGCTTAAGCCGTCGCAGTCATGCGGCGTCCTTGGATGTTGGTGCTCAAGCCAGCTTGCTTCAAGGCTTTGTCGCCACCGCTCGCTATGCACGTGACTGGGATCCCCACCCTCGCCGCTTGGCGATTGACGGGACCCTTCTCAAAGAGCTGATGCCTCGCCTACCCAGTGACTCCTTGCAGGTGCCGGCCTTTTCGGGCGAAGTGCTCCTGGCCAAAGCCCTCTACAACGCCAGTCTCATCCTCACTCAATTGAAAGCTCCAGGCACGCCGCTGTTTCAAGTCTGCCCGGATCGTCGCGTGCGCTTTTTCGATAGCGCCACTGCCTGCTCAAGCCTTTCGTCAATCGTCGGGCTTGCCAATGTGGTCGAAGGTCTTCGCCAAACCAAGAATCAGACCCAAGATGTGGCACGCTTTCTCATCGGCGTTTTGGATTTTCTCGAGTTTGCAGAACAAGAATTGCCGCAAACGCGATCTCCCTACTTGCTGCAAACCCGAATTCCCAACCGCCCCCCGGCGGCTGAAGAGTTGAAGTTGGCCCTACCTGAACTCAAGCAATTGGCGATTGGGCTCACTCACTTTCTCGGCAGCGAGGCCCTCACCAGCCAAGGCGAAGTATTGGCGACTTTTTCAATCGCTGGGAGCGGCGGAAGTCGGCCAACTCACGATTTGTCCTCCCAACTCATAGGTCTTGAAGCCCTCTCGCGCGCGGCTCGCTATTTTAATGTCGCCGTCTACCGTCGCTCGGCAATGAGTGCCTACTCCTATCTCAATCGTCAATTTTGGGATGCTCGACGAGGATTTTATCAAGGTTCAACAGCCACCCCGACTTGGCTTGAAGGTTACCGAGTGTGGCAAGCCCTGCGAAGCTTTCGACCCTTGCTCAGTGAGCCTCGCGATCAAGCCCGGGTGGATGCACTGCTGACGCGAATCACACCCGACAAACAATAGGATGATTGAACGAGCCCCAACTTGTGAACCTTGGTCACAGGAGATCGGACTAGGGATTTCTCACACAGTCGAGAAACCGCACCTTAATCATATTGCCAACCACGGTCGGCTGAAATTCCGCTTGCAAGTCCACATTGGCGGCCGGCGGTGGGACCACTTCAAAGTCCGTGACTTGCAAGGCGCTCAAAGAGCGGGCGGAGAAACCCAGCTCACTATATTTTGCTTGGGTGCCGGCATCACTTTGTGCGGTGAGAGCTATCTGACCACCGTCGGCCAGAATCATTCCGTACTTCTGTAAGGCCCGGGCCACCACCTGGGCACTGGCGGAAAGTCCACTCAAGTTGTAACTGGCCTTGAGGCGCAAGCGTGAACCATACGGAATCCCCGGTTCGTCATTGCCGTTGGCTTGTGGTGCCTCGCTCAAATCCGTAGTCGGAGCCGGTGCCCACCCCGCACAATTGCTAGGCCCCGTCGTGTGGGTCGCAGGTCGCACGTAAGTCCGGCAAGCAATTCGGGGATTGGGTAAGATCAAACGAATGGCGTGGTTGATACTGCCCGCTTTGATTTCGTCGGCGTTAAACAAGAGCGCACCAATGGACAAACCTCCCGCATCAGCGCTCGTGCACACATCGCCTCGGAGCGAGGCCGTCCAGGTCTTGGCAAAGGGCCAAATTGCGATTGACCCATCTCCGGCGGTGGACAAGGTCGAACCGATGGCGTGGGCACGATACACTTCAAATAATTGTCGGCTCACGGGATCAAGCACCAAGTAGTGACAGTCCCCATCATCGCAACTTCGCCCTTCACTACTTTCGAATCCCAGCGCCGACCCGGCCGGTGGTGCTGGCATAGTTGACGGAATGTCAGAGTCAGGTAAAAGCCAATTAGGATCGTTGGGATTGAGAGTAAACTGCGCGGTATTTCCGGCTGTCACCGTCAGCACATCAATCGAGGTATCCACCTGAAAAATGTTAGAGTTACCCCAGCCTCCGCGCGCGGCCAGACCATTGATCAAATGATCTGAATAATTTTTTTGCGCTGGAGTTAGCGCGATCTGCCCCACTTCTTGATTGAAATACTGGTTGCAAGAAAAATTTTTGGCCACGCCACTCGACGTGGCACACCCACCCGCTCCCCCGGAACCTCCGCCACCTGAGCCACTGCCTCCCGGAGGTCCTCCTGTCGGAGGTGTGCTGCCAGGAGGATCCCCTCCCAATGGCGAGCCATTTTGTTGTTGTGATTCACTCGTCTTGGTTTTGAATTCGCTGGAACAGTTTTGAAAGAAGAAAACCATTCCCAAGGTAACCACGGCAATGGGTATGAGATGTCTCATCATGTGACGTTCCCCCGGCCAGCAAATGTCCCTTAACCCCAGTGCAGTCATAAGAAAGCAAAGGTAAGGCCGTTCCCCTACTGGGTACGACCTCGGGCAGATGTTAGGGCTTTGACGATGTCAAAATGATGAGCAATTCGATTTATCGCCAAAAATCTTGAATGGTCTGAGTCAAGGGATCGCTCGCAAACTCACTCGGAATCTGCAAGTGATTCATCATCTTTTGAGACTCTGCCATCATGATCAAGGCACTCAGGGGCGCGAGATTGTAGGCCACCTGGAGGTGGGCGTTGCCATTTTGAACCGTGGCCAGGGCATTCACCACCTGGGTCCGCGCCGGATCTATCGCTTGGTGATTGTCGTAGCCTGGAATCATTGGACTGTTGGTAGAAAAATTGAAGTGGTGGACCACGTTGCTCGGCACTCGAGTGACATCCACACCAGATAAAAAGTCATAGGAGGAATATGAGATAAATAAGTCGACGGTGATACCCGCTTGGGCCAAACAATGTGCCGTCTTCGTCGCACCCGCAACTCCATAGCTGTGTCCAATCAACACAAACTTGGCACCGACTGTTCGCTTTAGGGAGTCGCAGGCCTCGCTCCAACTAGTATGGTGAATGGCGGAACTCTGTAGAGCCACACCACTTTGGTTAAAGAGTTGCTGGGCCATCCAAATCACCCGATCCCCGGCCTCAGGGATATTGACGGCATCCGTGGGTGAGCCGCGAAAGTACACCAGGGCAAAGGAGTCGCTAAGTGGTGAGCTCGTCTTCGAGCGAGATTTTTCAATCAGTTGGGCGATCTTGGAAACCGCTAGATGATCTTCACTACCCGGTTGCCAGTCCCCCGCTTGCGAAGTCACCGTCGTCAAAAGAATGATGGCAAAGAATCCGCTCGACAAAAAAATGTTCTTCAGTTGCTTGGCACCTTGCTGGTGATTCATAGACCCCCCGGTCAGCCGCAGTTGATTTGTCTCGATGGCCTGTCATTACGATCCACGGATCGGGTTCCGCTGTCACCCCCCTCGCGGCGCATCTTCACACAATTTGTGAAATCTTATCCATCCCCTGATGACCTCCAGCCTGCACCAAATGTGATGGAAAACTTGTAACGCAGATCACCATGAATTGTCCGAATCCCTACAGCCTCATAGGGTACGCCATAATCATGGGGGGTTAAGAATGCTCAAGGGTCTTCGCTTAATCGGAATTTGCGCCGCGATTTTTTTTGCCGTTTCGAACTTTGGAATTATGGCTTCAGCCCAAAACGCCAATACCTTAAAAGCCTGCGCGAGTTTTAAGGCGAAGTTGACCCAAGAGGGACTGGCGACCTTTGCAACTCTCGAAGTTCCTCTCGACTACCACCAGGCCGAAACTTCACCGAAGATTTCAATTTTTTATTGGCTTAGGAAGGGCACGGACCCGGCCAAAACTCCACTTCTGCTGATTCACGGCGGCGTCGGTGGCAACTCTTCTCGCTACTACGAGGTTTTCAAAAATAGCACCTACCCCGGTGACATTCTAGTGATCGACAATCGCAATGAGGGTTGCTCCAACGTTCAAGGCTACCAAGAACTCCCCGCCAACTACGCTCACTTTCGCGCGCGCAATGTTGTTCATGATCTGGAGCGACTGCGGATGCATTTGTACGGAACCCCGACCAAATGGCGGATCTTCGGACAGAGTCGTGGTGGCGCCATCTCCCACTATTATCTTGAGATGTACCCCGAAGCTTTGGAGTCCGTCCAAACTCACGGCTGGACGATGATGACCGAAGCCAATATGCGCCAGTACACCTTCTTACGCTCGCACTACAGCGCTCGAGCGAGCGATCGATTTGCCCTTAAGTTCCCCGACGCCGCGGCCGTCCTTCGTCAGGCGCAAGACCATTTTGAATTGAACAAAACCTGTCTTCCGCTCAATCTCGGTCAGGCCGACTTGCCGCCGCCACAACAACCGCAGGTTTGTGGGCGCTACCTCACCGATGGCGTTTCTTACCGGTTGTCCAATTTTGCCAAGTGGGGTGATTTGGCGACCCAGATCGTGAGTCTAAAAAATCCGGATGGACAGTTGGATGTCGGCAAAGCCGTCAGCTACTTTCAAAAGGAACTCAATGCCAACATTTACGTTCAGTATTTTAACTACATCCTAGGCACCAACGGCCTCGATGTGGGTTCTCCGTCTCCTCATAACTTTGAACGTATCCTTCAAGATCCACAGCTCATGCAAGCCCTCGTATCCGAGGGTCGCTTCGTGGCGAACCTCGTTTACCCGGCCTATCTCGCCCTGGGTTTTCCCGGACAACTCGGTGATGTCGACCCGGTGGATTACTCAAAGATCATGAGTTTTTTGCGACAGTACCAAGCCCGCAATGGCGAGCGTTTCCACTTTACTCTCTTCTCAAGCTTCTATGATACCGTCGCCGGCCCCGAAATGTTCTGGGATGAAAAGACCTCGTTGGGAGATATGGTCGAAGTCTTTTCCTTACACAACTCGGGCCACGAGGGCTGGCAAACCGAGCCTGACGTCATGAAGCGCCTTCTCAGATAACTCGCAATTGGCCGAGACTACGGCCGAGGCCACTGGCACGTCGCCTGACGGGCCTCCCACACAGCTTTGCTTTTGCGATAATCGCCCTGGGCTGCTTCCTCATCGCAATAAAAAAACCTAAGAGTAATGCTCGCGCGAAAAAATTCACCTTCTTCTTTGAGATAGCGATCTTGCGCCGTATAGGCCTGTCGTTCAGTTTCATAGACCGCATCGCACCCATTAAAAATTTCGGCTCCGCGAGCTCGATACTGAAGGGAATGAATAATCTCGTGGATCACAAAGGAATAATCAAAGGGTCTAAAATTCGAAGTTATCAATAGGTCATTTAAAACCAATATTCGGTACTCGATATCGTCAAACACCGCCGCCAGATTGCGACAATTTTCAGGATCTTGGGGGCACACAATTCGATTGAGATCTGACTTTGATACCTGATAAATCGGCGGCATTTCGTCAATCGGATAGGCCGGAAGCCCTGATAGTCGAACGGCTTTCTCGAACATATAGCTCAGGACTTCCTGGTCCGAGATCCGCTTGAACTGAGAAGCCTGTCCCCAGGCTCCCAAGGATCCCACCGAAAGACAAACTGAAAGGAAAATCCCTTTCATCTTCAAATTAGCGTCCTTTGTTTACTTGCACTTAAAAATAAGTGATTCGTTAACGTCATCGCCATCGTCAGAGTAGGCAATCACGACCAGCATCGCCTCGCCCGTGCCACGCCAATCCCGCCACAATTTTGAGCGTTGATTCAGGATCTTCGCGGTCTCAGCCGGATCGTCACCATACTCAGTGTTAATATACTCGGCTTTCTTGAACTTCCAACCCCACAAATTCATTTGCTCGGTATAAAAGCTCCCCGCTAAGGCAAAGACCAAGTCCACTACAGGTTGCCCGCCCTGACCCGTGTAGCAAGTCCCGCGCATATCGGAATTCGGGATGTTCTCAGAACGCAAGTACTCTTCGCTACCAAGAGCTTTGGTGGCTTTTGCAACTGCTGCCGAAACTTGCTCGTGTTTCTCGTATGCTTTATTCAGGTCGTCAGTTGAGATTTCGAAATAAAGTGGCAGCGTTGAAAGTCCCTTCGCCTTGAGCTTCACATTCAGCTGAGCCGCCGTAACGCCTTCTTCAGTCATGACCGGAATTCTCAAGCTGGACTTAGCCCACGCACTCGATGCCAACATGATGATTGCCAATACCAATATTTTTTTCATGATTCCCCCCCCTAGGAAATGCCTCATTAATTCAACTCACACCAAGGCCTACCACTTGTGGACAATCGAGGGAAACTGACTTTTTTTGTGAAAAACATTACAATTACACGCCTAGCAAAGCGCGTTTTTCTGACGTAAACGTATAGCTGGAGTCAAATTTGGAGAAGGTCGAATGTTTGAGCTCAAACCGTCGCACCAGCTCACGCATCCAATGCGGTAACTTCAGTTCGCATTTGAGCTCAAGCACGATACTCGACTGAGGACTATTGTAAATGTCGGTGCTATCGTAGTTGGCGTAAGCGGCGAGGTTAGGAAAGATTCGGAAATCAGTCTCTGGGTAACAACGCAACGAGCGATCGAAGGTTACGCGCGTATAGGGCTCATCCAGACCGAAGAAGGCCAACCGGCGATACTGGGTCATGATTCGCGGCTCAAGACCCAATTTCCATATTTGATAGCAAATCGCGGGAAAAAATCGTTGCTCTAAATCGGGATTGCACTCACTCGCCCCTCCAGACCGTATAAATTCCAAGGTCTCTGGGCGGGAGAGCGTCACTCGCTTTTTAGCCACCATCCCGTTGACCTTGCGCTTAATTTCTAAAAATGCCGGGAAGGTCTTGGGCTCTTCGCCATAAGTGCGAATGCGCACCGAAAAGCGATCGGCCAAGCCCTTTCGCTTGTGCTCGAGCAAGGTCATTTGCGGAGTGTCCAAATAAAGTGAATTAATGGTGTAGTAGCCATCGGTCGCCAGAGCTGAGTGTTTGTCTAACTGACAATAACTCCCGAGGTAGGCGCAGATGGCATCGGCCTTGTTTTGATCGATATGGAATTTTAATTCACGTCGAAACAAATCCATAGGCCCTCGCTATTTGAGTTCCGCCCAACGGGGGTCAAGAAAGTTGGTCGTTGCCATCTTGGCAAAATATCCCAGCTCCCGAAGCAGTCCCAAGTAAGTGGCATAGAGATCGAGGGTGCGATCCAATACTTCGCGATCCGCATCAAATTTGGATTGCTTCACGGCCAACAAGGTTTCAATGTCTTTTGATTGACTGAGTTTTTTTCGAGCCGAATTCATTCGCTCGAGCTTTGACTGAGCCACCTTAAGCGCTTCGATCGAACCACTCAGCTGCCGCAATAACGACTCGATCTGAAGCTGGTCACTCTTGCGCTCAACCTCCAACTCTGTTTCTTTGGCCCGTACCAGGGCACTCTCGCGCTCTTGGGTTGCGCGATCAAATCTTACAAACGGAAGGTTAAAACCGACTCGTAGTGAATTGTCCTGATTTTCCGTGTCATGGCGCAGATCAATGTGCGAAACCAGTTTCCGCTCATCTGCCCACTTCACCTCCTGATCGATCCTCTCAAGGCGAGTTTCCACGGCCTTTCGTTGCAAAGCCAGACTTGCATGAGCTTGGCCTCCCATCGCAATTTGAATCTTCTCGACCAACCGCTGAGCTCGACTGCGCAAGGTGGACGTCAAGTTTTCCGCCTTGCCCGCGTCAAGCGACTCCTTCTCACCCAGGCGTCCCCGAAGGGCGGCTAATTCGCCCTGAACTTGCTGGGCGCCCAGACTCTCCCGCAAAAGTTCCTTGGCGTTGGATTTGGCGGACGTCATGAGGGTCAAATTCTTCTCGACAATTCGATCCAACTCCCGTTGCCGCTCAGACAACAAGGCCACGGACCGAGACAATAAAATTCTCTCGACCACTTGGAGGTGAGCCAAAAAGCGCAGCTCATTGCTGGCCAGTTGGTCCGACAGACCGTTAAGCTCCTGTGACAGCTTTTGCGACTCTCCGGTCATCGCAAGCTCTCTCACGCTCTTCAGATTGAATCGCAGAATGTGGGTCTGGTTACTGTCACCTTCATCGGCGCCATATTGGTATTCCAAAGACTGAATCGGCACCACGCGGTCTAAGGCGGTCGAGCCCACGGTGGTCCCGACTGAAGAACCAGCCCCATTGCGACTCAAAGCCTCACTCAGAATGAGGGCGATCGAGTCCGCCGCCCGCGCCTGGGGCCAGCCGCACATCACAACTAATAACCCTAAAATTATTTTGCTAAGCATACCTGACTCTCAACCGCCACCCGCTCCTCGGGGTTCGGCCTCGCCGACTTTTCAGAGGTCATACGAATTTGCACCTTCTCGGCCATCAAAAATGGATTGTCCTCCGGAATCGCGATCACCACTTCGCGCCCATAATAGACGGTCCCTAACGGGGGCTGCAGGCGGGCAGGAAAGGGCGTGATCCGGCTTCCTAAGGAGACGATTTCACCCTTGATCGCCCGCGGCTCTCCGGAGATGGACTCAACCACCACCCAACCACCCACGCGAAAGTCGGAGAGCCGATTTTCGTTAACAAATCCGTAAACGACATTGGGCAGACGATTCGAAAACGTGAGGATGGCCTGAAACGGTGCGACCGATTCGTTGGCCTTGTAATTGACAGAAGCCACCACACCATCGTGAGGAGCTCGTCGAATGGCCATCGCCTTTTGGGCCTTGACTTGGTCGAGCTGTGCTTCCAAACCCCGAATCTCGCCGTCGAGGGGAGACTCCAATTTACGCTGTGCTCGACGGCCGCGCGACTTACGCTCTTGGCTCAGACTGACCACCAAGGCATTACGCAATTCCCGCTGGGCCTTGAGGGTTTCCAATTGAGTCTGAAGTTCTGCAAGCTTCAAATTGACTTCCGTTTGCTCAACTTCAATTAATGCTTCACCTTGCTTGACCGCCTGCCCAGGGAGTACAAACACCCGGCGCACGATGACGGGCGAGTCAAAGCTCACAGCAATTTCCTTGGCATCGGCTATTCCCAAAATCTGCAGATCAGGACGCGATACATAGTTCTGCAAGAAGACAATGCCCAATGCACTCAGGATCAGCGCCACGACCAGTTTGCGATTGACCTGGCAAACGTCCTTGAATCGGTGCCAAAGTTCAAACTTCATGGGCTTTGTCCTGCATAAACAAGTTAATATCTCGCGCCGAAGGCAGCTGCGCCAGTTCATTGATGATCGAGCCCTGAGAACGAGGATCGCGTAAGCGCAGCTGGTAGGAGAGATCCAATCGTGCCCCCTGCCCTGCATCCTTCATCGCTAGAATTGAAAAGCGTCGCGAGTACTTTGACAAAATCCGATCAACGCTCGTTTTAGCCTCAAGCTGGTTGTCCACCTGCAAGCGAACCACGCCATCGTAGTCTGACTCGACACTAAAGGGTATGTTGTGAACGACAAAGACCGCGATGCAAAAGAAGATCACTGAAACCAGGGCAATAGGATAGGCATAAACTCCGCAAGCCAAACCTGCCGCGAGCGAAGCGAACATGAACATCATATCTCGTGAGTCTTTGATGTTGGTGCGAAATCGCAGTAACGAAAACGCCCCCATCATTCCCAAACCCCTCGCCATGCTGTCGCCAATGGCTTGCATGGCCACGGAGGTCAACAAGGGAGCAAAGATTACCGCCTGGATAAAAGCTCGAGAATAGGTCAAGCCATTAAAGGTTCGGACATAGGTCACGGCAATGGTTACACCTAAAACGAAGGCCAATAGGCACGTATAGACAATATCGATTAGATTCGCATTTAATAGCGTTGATTTAATGACTGCATGGTCAAGCATCTGCCGCCCCCCTCATTTGGTCAGCTGACTCTTTCACACTGAAATTTGATATCCCCGATTGAAGTTGTTAACTCGTGGGAGCGAATTTACCTGACGATGGTCGGTATCGCCACCGACCTTCGCCTGGACCGAAAACATTCCCAAAATTGATCACAAGTTCGACAAATCGCCGCCTCCACCCCGCGATTCCTTTGATTTCAATCAAGCCCTTGGAAAACGTTTCACAAATTGTCCAGACGACTCCCCCGCAGTGGTGGTCAGGAAAACCAGACTAGCTACGGAACTGCGAGTTATCTAAAATTATAGAAGATTAACCAACCCCCATCCTTCAACGGGTTATTGAGATTTATGGTGAGTGCGAAGACTTTTTGGTGTGTTCTAGCGACCTTGCTGTTTGGATTTTCTCTTACAACTTCTGCTACCACTGAAAACGAGCAGCTGATTAACTCCTATCTAAAAATCTATCGGGCTTCCAAATCACCTAAAGATCTGCTGTCTCGTTTACCGAGGGTTGACGCTCATGCCTACGCGGTCCTCAGCAAAGCCCTCGGCTCCGAGTTTAGCTCACCATTGCCGCGCTTGGATTTTGACCTCAACAAATCAGAAATCATGGTTGGCAAAGTCCATCTGAGGGTTGTGAACCTTAAAGAAGGATCCTTTTTAATCGAGGGCCGACCCTACCAATATCTCGGCAACGAGGGCTTTGATCACAATCTCAAGCGCTTTTTGGAAACCCTCGCAAAAAAACCAACTCAATCCGCCCGACGGTGGGATTGGCTCCTCCCTGAGGCCTGGGCCGAGGCCCACAACTTTGACCTCATGCCGGGAGTGGACCCCGTTGAAGCCCGCGACCAACTCAGCACGGCGACGGGCGTGCTTGCTGCGAGTCCCTGGATGAGTTCTCTCATCTACAACAGCACTAATGTTGTGTCGTCGGCGGCCTTTGGGAGCAATTTCTTTGAACACTCTGCTGGCGGAGCCATCGGCAGGACAGGATTTTACGGAGCCTTAGCGCCCTTTGTGTACTACGGAAGTAACTTTGTCACCGCCAACGCTCCGGGTGTCCCCGATTGCGTCGACCAAGCCTATGCCTTGGCGCGAATCATGAACGAAGGCCAAATTAATCTAAAAGAGCTCAAGTGTAACAATTGGTCGGCGTTTGTTCCACTCCAAGTTGCCTTTACCGCTCCTGGAAACGACCGCGAGTTTCGTTTCGACATTGACTGGTTCACCGTAGGAATTCGCAACCGCTCGCTCGTGCAATCGATTGCTCGGGTGGGCCCTAACACCATTTATGAGTTCAGTCGCGATGATTTGGTGGGCGTACGCCTCGAATCTCCGGTGGTTGGACCGAATGACGAAAACAGCGGCCGAGTGGAGACTCGCATCCTCACCTCGGCCTCGACCGGACCCGATCTGGAGCTTTTTAATCAACACAAGAACGCCTTTGAGCGCTATCGCCGCGTGATGAGGGAAGTCGCCCGCAACAACTCTTGCTATCGTTGCCAAAATGAGTTTGCCCGCATCCTGGTCCGTCGTTCAGGTTACCAACCCTATCGAGTCGCAAATCCCACCGGTGGGACTCCACCCTCGGGGTCGACCCCACCGACCACCCGCTAAGCGGCACACCGGGCTGGGGCCCGATGGTGGTCCCCGCCTCAAAAAAACGCGCCTCTATCCCGCCTAAACTCAAATCTTTTCAATTAGGGAGTTGTAGTTACGCAGTCTCCAGTGTCGAAAGTAACGAGGAACCCATCAAAGCTCGCTGGTGGGTCGTCGTAAATGACCGAAGTAGTCCCACCAGACTTAGCAAAGTTCCATTTTCCAAAATCCAACGGGTTCTCGATATCATAGTAAACGCTGCAGGAGGCCCCTGATGCTTGCGATGACAAATGGAAAGCAGATGAGCTGTAGCTACGACTTGCCTCATAAACCGTACATTGCGCCAGGACGTCGCCCGTCGAAAAGGTAGTAATTGAGTATATGAACCGCAAACCTGAAGGCACCGATGATGGTGACTTGGAACATTGAACCTTGTTGACAACCGTTAGACCGTCAGAACCCTTGATGTTCAGAGTTAACCAACCCGATGATTTGCATACTTGGAAGGTGTTGTCGGCTTCAATATAGTAGAGTCTACCAACGATACCGCCCGAGCATATTGGGAGATCCGTGGCTGACGTCACCGAAAAAGTCGCCCAAGCCGGCTCACCTCCACCGCCTCCACCCTTGTTGCATGCCAAAAGCGCCAGCACAAAAATTACCACCAACGTGACTCTAGTCTCCATTACGCCTACCCCCACCTAGTCCTCTATACATTATTTATTTCCCATTCTCTGCGCCACCATTTTACTTGCGCTGTAACTCTTACAAAATACAATCCGTTCCCACAGACCACCTAAGTCCATCACTCTTAAACCCGCAAAGTAGTCACACTTACAACCCATTGACCATTTCCTTTTTTCAAGAGCCATTTTAATTGGAGCCCCACCGCGCTATATTGGCGCCCTTAAACTCGATTTCTAAAAACCTAAGTCGCCAAGTCTGGCGAGGAGTTGGTTATGGTCAAACGAAGTTCGCAAGTCTCACTTTTATTGGTTCTGGCACTCAGCTGGTTCAGTTCAGTTTCGGCGTCAGAAAAATGGGGCGATTTGCTCCAATGCCAAAACGTCATTGATATTGCTGAATGGCGGGGACGCACCTTCTTGGCCTTTATGCAAGAAGCGGTAAAACCAACTCTCGATGAAAGCGCCACCACGGGATATGAAGTGGTTGACGGTAAGAAACTCGTGGCAGCGCTCGAAAATGTCAGCGACAAGGTCAAACGCAAAGCCCTGCGGGCCGCTGGCTCAGAGGCCGATCTCGTCAAACTTGGCAATAGCCTGCGCGGCAAAAAAGCCACGCTGTATACTCTTCCGGGCATGATCGCTAACGTAAATTCTCGCTTTGATCGTTACACCCTTTCCACCTATGTTGGCCTGGCGAGCTGCGGTGGCGCCGTTATTAAGCTTTACGACGATAACTACGCCTACAATATTCACTACGGAACGGGCCAAAATCCCAAAGACGACCGCACGGGTCGCAGCTTTGGTGCTGGTCCCAGCCGCAACCCTGGCGATGCCTCCGACAAAGACTACCTGACGGACCTTGAGACCTTTACCCGCGGTGGCGACAAGACGACAGGCGAGTTTTATAAGACGCTGTTGTTGTCTCTGCTTAACACCGACACTTCCAACTACGCCAAGATCTCAGAATTCGGTCAAACCCTGCTCACGGACTTCCTTGCTGTTTACACAGCGGAACAAGACCGTAACCTCATGGATGGCCGAATCACTCTTCATTGGGATGCCGCTTTATTGGAAGTGACCTTGTTGTCCGCTTTCCACGCAGGACAAAAAGACTTGCAGCTCATGTTCTATGATCCCAATCAAGATCAAACCATTTTCACCAATACGGTCTACAACCAAGCTCCGGGCGGCGAAGTTAGAAACAAAAAGCGCAAAGCCAGTTTGATCGACTATTGGCAATTTAGCTCGAGCACCAACCCAGAACACAAAAATCGCAGCGGTATCAACTTGACCAAGGATCAATTCCGCGCGCTGGCTGCGGCGATCACGGCCTATGAAGAGGAAAACAACCCAGAACTCTTGGCAAACATCCGCGCCCACCTCAAGGGTGTACGCCCGAGCGACAATATCTTTAAAGATTTGTCCATGTTCTTGATCAATCCGCGCACTCCGAAGCGCCTGGGTGGCCCGACCAGCAAAGAGCTTGCTGAGTCCTTCACGGCCTTCCTGATGCAAGTTCAAAAGGACGCTGACAAGATCACCAATCAGGTCCGCGGCGAGTATCCCACCAGCCTATAACGGCTCAAAGGATCGACTAAAAGCAAAATGGGTGGCCCTCTGAGACCACCCATTTTTTTGTCTATTGACGCCCCAAGAGCCTTTTGCTGAGCCTTAAGATCAAGGAAAAATCCCCCTTGAACCCTGTCTCATATGCCGCTAAGGTGCCCGTCGAGAACTAATCAAAGGGGGGATCATGATTCGACTTATTCTGAGTCTGGCAATGGTGTTTTCGGCCGTCAACTCATCGGTGGCCGCGGACCGACGAAGTGAAGTTCTTAAGACGGAATTTGCAACCATTCTTGCTCATGTAAAGGCGCAAAAGGCCGACGGCAAGATCGGCGACTTCATGAAATTCAAGAAAATGGGGAATTATCTTCTTTTGTGGGATCTGGGACCCACTGCCGACGATTATGATTTGATTCGACTCTACAATGAGCACGACGACGGGAGCCCCAACTTTTCGGTATCCTATTACCGCTCAAAAAATATCGTCGAGGGTCGCACCGTGATTCGTCGGTTTGTGGGACCTGACACCCTTGGCTGGCGCAACGATACCATGGACTACGAAACCGGCGAATACCTGGGTATGCAAGGCACTGAGGAACCGTCGATGAGCGCCTCTGACCGGCGCATTCTCAAAGATTGGAACATTGAACTCTTTGATTAATCTTGAGAGGCGAGTGGCGCGAATTTTTTAGGAGCACTCGCCTCGTTCGTGTTGTCGGTACCCAGTTTATTTGGTGCCCAACTTAGTCCACCCATTTGTCAGCCATTTTGGCAGGCGGCTACTGTTCTTGGTGATGCTGGTTCCGAGATCCACAACAAATTGAGCATCAATCGAATAGGATACTATTCCATTGTGCTGTGGCCCCGCGAGGACCTCAATTGCGGGAACGGAATGCCTTTGACCGGAGGCTGCCATCACCTTGAGGCCGTCAAAGAAGGGTTTCATCTCACCGGTCAGGATCAACGGATCGGCTGTGACCGCCTCGACAACCGCTGGATTGACCACGGCCCATTCAAGGTAGCCCGGCCAAAACTTTCCCTCAAAAATCGCCCCGTTGGCGTGCAAAATGAGGTCAAATTTTTTGCCAAGTTGGGGGTCCGAGAGCGCAGCAGAGGGCTGAGCATCAAGCTCGTTAGTGATGACTAGTCCCACCCTCACTTTGCCTGGGCGAATTCTTAAGGCTAAAAGGCTCTCGTGATTGCCGTAAATCTCACCACTGCCTCCAATCGTCGCGCCCACGGGATTGTTCCAGGCAAAAAGTCCGGGGACATCTAAAAATCCCGGAGCAAATTTGACCAGCAGTGTTCGGTACTGACGGGTTCCCAAAGTCTTGAGCGGCATGACCTTCGGAGGCTTTGCCCCAGGGAACAGCCGTTTCATCGAGTCCACGGAGATCCAGTGATATAAAATCGGCGGGGGTGGGATCGACGTCAAAGATTGAGCGGTCCCCACATCTTCAACCGTCACCCGGCTTAGGGCGGGCGCTACCGAGTAAAACTGCGAATCGGCAAAGGCTCCAGATGGCAGAACCGTCGCCGACGTTAATCCTAGCAAAATGACGAGCGCCCAATGTGCGATAAGCCTCATAATCAACCTCGTTCGGAAGGGGCTCAGAGCTCAGTGGCTCCGACCTGCGACCTACAATTAGTTACGGTGCTCAACATTGAGCAAGACCTGTGCCCAAGGATCTTGGTGCCAAGGGCTCACTGAGGTGATTTTGACTCTACAAAAAGGTCTTAAGGAGCAAATTCGGGCACTCCTCATTCTTCACTTTTGAAATTTATGCCAAGTCCTCGCCTAGCTCTCCACTAAGCTGAGACTTGGCCCAACCAACTTAGGGTAGAAAAGCAATGGTATGTGTGCACGTCACTTCATCCGTGACGACCTTCTTACCATTTTTCGAGATCGTGATCTTGGCAGTATAAACCTCAAACGATCGCGCGCCGTTATGTTCATTGACTAGTTCCCGAACGGGTTCGAGAGCAATGTCATACTTAGGCATGGCATCTGCATTTTCTGTGTGGGTCAAAACTTTTCCAGACGGTAAATTAGCAAACACTGTGCGGAACTCGGGCATTCTGCGAATGCCGGAATCGGCTTGGATCGTTTTGTAGTAAACGAGTCGACTTAATCACCTGACTCTTCGGTAATCTCCAGCTGCCTCACCTTACATTCAGTAATCTTGGTAACACCTCTTGATTTGCGCTGCTTGGTGATCGTCAAGGTAACATCCGCACTACCGTTGATATACCCTTCGCAAACGCTTCGCCCGTAAGAGATCGAGAAGACGTCTCCGTTAATGTCATCGACAGACTCCACGAAGGCGCCCTTAACACAGCCCGTATCGTCTTCATTGGTGAGATCTAATTCCTCTTCAACCTTCGCGCGGCAGGCGCCAACCAATTCAACTTTCGGCTCAGCGTAAGCCGAACTGGCAACCGACCCAGCGACCAAAACCATAACCAGTGATTTGTACATATGCCCCCCTTTAAAAAACGCCCCTTAAGAATGACCCGACTGATTAAGTAAGCCCGTCCCCGTTCTCACGCAAACTCATACTTGGATCTGAAAAAACTGCCACCCATCACGCTAAGGACGTGGCGGTATTTGATCCTAGTTGATAACTTTTGGTTTGAGCGGCTCGACACATAGGTAACAAAACGTACCGGACACATAGGTTACACTTTTCAGGCATAGGGGGAAGCTTATGCCATGGAAGGAATGTAGCGTTATGGACGAGAAGCTTAAGTTTATAGCCAGACTAATAGATGGTGAGGCCATGGCTGAGGTGTGTCGGGAGTTCGGGATATCAAGAAAGACAGGCTATAAGCTTTGGGACCGGTATCAAGAGTTTGGACTTAAAGGTTTTTCTGATCGAAGCCGAAAGCCACACAAACAAGCCAACCAGCTTCCGTTTCAGATAGAAAAACTCATTGTTCAAGTCAAAAAAGAAAAACCCACTTGGGGTGCTAGAAAGATCAGAGAGCAAATTAAGCGTCGGTTTCCTGGGTATCGTCTGCCAGCAAAGAGCACCGTCCATGCGGTGCTGGATCGTCATGATCTCGTCGTAAGCCGCAAGCGGCGTCGTTATAAAGCCGAAGGAACAAAGCTGACTTATGGCAATGATCCGAATGATCTTTGGTGTGCAGACTATAAGGGTGAATTTTTGATGGGCAACCAGTCCTACTGTTATCCGCTCACAGTTACAGATTTTAGCTCCAGATATTTAATTGCATGTGAAGCGCTTGAGACGACAAAAGAGCCCTACGCATTTAGCGTTTTTGAGAGAGCCTTTAAAGAGTATGGTTTGCCAAAGGCGATCCGTACAGACAACGGGAACCCCTTCTCAAACGTTCAGGCCATGTTTGGATTAAGTCGGTTATCGATATGGTGGCTGCGACTGGGCATTGACATCGAAAGAACAGCACCTGGGCACCCGGAACAAAACGGTCGTCACGAGAGGATGCATCTTACTTTAAAGAAAGAGGCGACGAAACCTGCTGGTCAGAATCTCCTTCAACAACAGGAAAAATTTGAAAAGTTCATCGCTGAATACAACAACGAGCGCCCTCATGAGGGACTGGAGATGAAGTGTCCTGCCGAAGTCTATCGTCCGTCCGAACGGCAGTACACAGGCCTCACCCCGATCGAATATCCACTCCATGATCGAACCATCACGGTTACAGACTGTGGTCGCATCTGCCTATCAGGACGAAAGATTAACTTTAGTAAGGTCTTTGCAGGACAAGATGTCGGAATAAGGCTTGTTGATGATAAGATCTGGCAAGTGAGCTTCATGCACTATGATTTAGGTTACTTCGATGAAGAAGAGGCCAAAGTGCAGCCCGGGAAGAACCCCTTTGGAGCTCGAGTGTCACCCATGTGACCGGTACAATCTGTTACCTATGTGTCCGGGTCGGACC
>JADZEO010000156.1 GCA_020850475.1 Bdellovibrionales bacterium
AAGCCTTCCGAATGACTTCTTCACTATATAGTTTCGATTTTCCATACACTGTCTGCGGACCAACCAGTGAATCTTCCTTAAAAACCAAGTGAGCGGCGTTGTCTTTTGCCCTGTATACCTGTGCGGTACTGGCAAAAATAAAGTGAACTTCTTTACCTAATCGCCCAATCAGTTCGAGTAGGTGAGCGGTGCCAGCCAAATTGACTTGAAAGGCTAAACTTGGGTTTTCTTGGCACTGAAGGTAGGAGCTTATTGCTGCGAGATGGATACAGGCATCCCATTCGTTACTCTTCAATTCAGCCAGAAGACTCTCTGTGTGCAAAATGTCACTCTTGGACACGAATATGTTATGCCCGCACTCATTTATGTATCGGCACAAATGGCCACCAACAAATCCTGATGCCCCGGTAACAAAGACGTTCAAACATCCCCCTCAGCAGGTCAGACCAGATGGCTTCCCAAAGATCTTAAGATCACTATCAACCATCATGTTGACCAGCGTCTTGAAGTCAGTTCGTGGCTCCCACCCAAGCTTGTCGGCAGCCTTGGCACTGTTGCCAATCAAGAGATCAACTTCAGCGGGGCGATAAAATCGCTCGTCTATCTTTACGTATTTTTCCCAGTCCAAGTCAGCGCGCTCAAACGCGGTTTGCACGAATTCCTTTACGGAGTGGGTTTCGTTGGTGGAGACAACATAATCATCCGGTTGGTCTTGCTGGAGCATGAGCCACATGGCTTCGACATAATCACCGGCAAAGCCCCAGTCCCGACGGGCATCAAGGTTCCCCAAACGAAGCTCTTGAGCTAACCCATTCTTAATCAGGGCGACATTGTAGGTAATCTTGCGAGTGACAAACTCAATGCCTCGTCGAGGTGATTCGTGATTAAACAAAATACCGCTCGACGCATGCATATTGTATGACTCACGGTAGTTCACCGTAATCCAATGCCCATACAACTTAGCCACTCCATAAGGAGAGCGCGGATAAAACGGGGTCTTTTCGGTTTGGGGAACTTCCTGAACTTTGCCAAACATTTCACTGCTTGACGCCTGGTAAAATCGGGCCTTGGGGGCGCACTTGCGAACGGCTTCAAGAAGGCGAGTTACGCCCAACGCGGTAAACTCAGCGGTCAGGACCGGCTGGTTAAATGAAGTTTGCACAAAGCTCTGAGCGGCGAGATTGTACACTTCGTCTGGGCGCGCTTCTTCTACGGCATGCATGAGTGACGTGGTATCTAGCAAATCCCCTGAGATGAGCTCAATTTTGGGCAAAATATGGGCAATCCTGTCGGTGACTTGGTTACTTGAGCGACGGGTTAGCCCGTAAACCTTGTACCCCTTCCCCAGTAATAATTCCGCCAAATAGGATCCATCTTGCCCGGTAATACCGGTAATGAGTGCACGCTTCACATTTAACCCCTAAGCAAAAGAGTAATGAAGGCACAAAACACCGTGTTTTTGGAGAAAAATCAACTATCAAATCAAGAGACTTAAAGTCGGAGATAGCCACGAAACAGGGACCCATGGCGCGACTCGTCGCCCTTGAGAAAATTCTGCTTCACTTTCCTGCCCAAGTCTTTCATACCATTCGTTTTAACCCGAGCCGCCGAATATGATTGGTATCGTCATTCCTAGTTTTAATGAACATGAGGTTATTGGCAGTCTTGTCACCAAGGTGAGCGCTGCCATTGCGGGCGGTTGTGCCATCGTCGTGGTCGATGATAGCCCGAACGATCTGACTGTAGCGGCACTTAAGGGCCTGGGGATGCCCCAGGTGCATGTAACCCACCGGCTGACCAAAGGAGGCCGGGGGTCCGCAGTCATTGAGGGGATCCAAAAATGCCTTACCCTGGGGTGTACCCAGATCGTGGAAATGGATGCCGACTTTTCCCACCCCCCCGAGGAACTGCCAGCTCTGCTGAAGGAAGCCCATGACCGCCGTTTGGATTTGCTTATTGGCAGCCGATATCTCCCCGAAAGCAAGATTCTTAATTGGCCGCTCTCGCGGCGGGTTTTTTCGAAATGCTCCAACTGGTTAGCGCGCCTGGTTTTACAGGTGCCGATTCACGACTACACGAATGGGTACCGATGCTACTCTAGGCGCGCCGCAGAACAGATCGTGGCCAGTTGCGGAAAATTGGGCAAGGGTTTTATTGCTTTAAGTGAGATATTGGTTAATTTGTATTTTCGAGGTTTTACAGTGGGCGAACGTCCCACAGTTTTTGTCAATCGGGTCCGCGGCGAAAGTTCCGTGAACGCCAGTGAAATCACTGGTGCACTCATTGGTTTGTTTCGAATTTTCGGACTCAAGAAGGAACTACAGGCAGGACATGTCAAATTGGCAGCTCGCGATTAAAGAAGAACTTAAAAAACGATCCGTGCAGCGGGGATCCCCTGCCGCCGAATTCCCTCTCATGGAAGACTGTTTTAACGATCAAGAGATATTGGCCGCCGTCGAGGTTTTACTTTCGGGTCAGCTGACCATGGCCAGTAAGGTCGTGGAGTTTGAGGGTGCGTTCGCCAAAAAGGTGGGCGTTCCTCATGCGGTGATGGTAAATTCGGGGTCCTCGGCCAATTTGCTGGCCGTTGCCGCTGCAGTAAATCCCTTGCGGAAGACTCGACTGATGCCTGGGGACGAAGTGCTCTTGCCCGCCGTGTGTTGGTCCACCTCACTTTGGCCACTGGTGCAATTGGGACTTAAACCGGTTTTTGTGGATGTTGATCCTCGCACTTTAAACATGAATCTTGCCGACGCCAAAACCAAGGTGACCTCTCGCACCAAGGGACTTTTTACCGTGCATATTATGGGCAACTCCCCTCCTATGCGCGAGGTTCAAGAGTTTGTGACCAAACATCACTTGGTTCACCTCGAAGACACCTGTGAGTCTTTTGGTTCGACCTTTGCGGGCCGACCCTTAGGTACAGTGGGAGCCATGGGCGCTTATTCATTTTACTATTCTCACCACCTGACGACCGGCGAAGGCGGAATGGTAGTCTGTCAAACTCAAGAGGACGCTGATCTCTTAAAGTGCCTGAGAGCTCACGGCTGGACGCGCAACCTTTCCAATCGCCGTGACCTTGAAGGTCAATACGCTCACATCGACTCGAGATTTTTGTTTGTAAACTCGGGATTTAACCTGCGCCCCATGGAGATTCAGGCCGCAATCGGCCTGGTTCAGTTAGAAAAGATCGACGAGATGAACGCCAATCGGGTGAAAAATTACCGCGGCCTCGTTAGTGCGCTTAAGGCCCACCCCCTTTGGCAGGGCCAGTTTGAGATGATTGAGCCCGCTCCGCAAACGGAGCCGATTTGGTTTGGCTTTTGCGCATTGTTGGCTCCGCGCCTTGCCGGTAAAAAAGAGGCTTTTTTGCGGGCATTGACAGAAGTCGGCGTCGAAAATCGCCCGATTGTGAGCGGTAATTTTGTGCGCCAACCAGCGCTTAAGCTTTATGGGTTGACTCAAGATCCGGCGCAGTTTCCCGGTGCTGAGGAAGTCGACCGTCGCGGATTCTTTATTGGACTCCATACTCGGCTGTTAGATCAGCAGAAGTTAGCCCGCCTCGCAGATTTGCTCCTTAAACCCTTGTCTTAGTCTTTCGAGATTGAAAGGGGTTGGGATGCGACGAGGTCTGTTTGCCACTTTAGCCCTCGCGGTTGTGTTATACCTCATCTTGGTTTCGCAGTTGATTTTCAAATTCCCCTGGCCTTGGCCGGACGAATCGCTCTACGCCGATATCGCTCGCAATTTTTTAGAAACGGGCAAATTGGGAATTCCCTTCTTTGAAGGTTACTTTACTGGGATTGAGGCCCACCAACATTTTTATCCCCCGTTTTATTTTTTAGTTTTGGCGCTGATTTTTAAGATATTCCCTTATGGGTTGTTGACCCTTCGTCTGTCGTCTTTGGCTTTTATGCTGGGGGCGTGCCTGGTCACTTTGGCAGGGGCCCGCCGCTGGCTGCGAGTTGAATGGCTGGCTTTATTTGTGGGCGGATTGGTTTTACTGTTTGACCCAGTCTTTATACGCGGGTCGCTCATTGGCCGCATGGACGCCCTGGGGATTTTGCTCAGCATTTTGAGTCTGTGGCTTTTGCATTTTGCCGAAGTGGAAGGTGGGTTGCGCCAGAGGTCGTGGGCCTTTGCCGGCAGCGGAGTTTTGGCGGGCCTGGCTTTTTTAACCCATCCGATGACCTGGGCTGCACCACTTACACTTGCTCTTTATTTGGGATTGCTGGTGGTCCTACGTCGGATCGGTTGGAAGCCGGTGGCTCTCGTCGCCGTGGGTGGGGTGCTGATAACCGCACCTTATTTTGTTTGGCTTATTGGTGAGTGGCCTTTTTTTACCGAGCAATTCGCGGCGCAAATGGTGAGAAAGCGCCTGGCCTCGCCTCATGGTTTTTATGCCGGGTTAAAAGCCTTTGAGGCGCTTTTTCGCCAGTACGAAATTTTAAAGGGCTTGGGGCTGCTAAGTTTTGTACTTGGCTTGGCGGGACTCATTCTAGGTTCGCTTCGCGACTACCGTCTGATCAAGTTCTTGGTTTTTCACCTCGCGGTGACTGTGTTGGCAACTTACAGTCGCGAGATGTGGTATCCCCTTTATTGGACGGTGACGTCGGCGCTGGGTATTGTGCTCTTAACTTCAGAGGTCTACCAGCGTCGAGTGACCTTACGCTGGTGTAGTCTTCTGTTGAGTGCCGCGGCCCTGTCGAGCTTTGTTTGGTTTTTGACTCACAAGACTGCGCAACTTTCGGGCTTTCATTACTCCGAGTATTGCAAAACGGTGCGAGAGATCGTACCCCCCCGTAGCGTTGTGTACTTGAGTTCACTCCCCGACGCTTATTTTTGTTTTTCTGGAAAGGAAGTGGCCTTTCACCAATTTGTACCTGCTTTGATTCCGGTTCCACAGGAGCGGGCGTTTGCAATAATGGATCGCGCCAGCTCCTTTATCGGTGGCGATGAATGGATTGGTGAGCACCTCGATGCTTATTTGACTGCTCACGCTTCTGAATTTGAAATTCACGAAGTAACCGCCGGTGGCTTTAAACTCAAAGTCTTCAATCGACGCACCGGAGGGACCAATCCTTAAAATTTACCTAAGATAACAGGCTTGAAAACGGGTAAATGAATGGCACGACTCGTTTGAATTGGTTTGTCCATGTTCGATCAAACGAATTAAGAGTGTGTTCGACAAGTGATCTGAACTCAAGTTACAAATGCTTTTGCCCTGCTCGGCAGGCACTCTCGCCGAAAATCCGCTGTTCAATCTGACCCCTTTTTCAGCAGCAAAAAGTGCGGTGCCAAAGAACTCGAATTCCGACCATTCCAGCCTTCCACACTCAGTCTCTCCATAGAAAACTCGAGCCGGAACCATAACGAGATTGGTGAATTTTTCTCCGTCATATTGGGTTGAGATGGTCTTGTAGTGATTGGGCAAGGGGCGATCCCAGGAATTGCGCAAACCAATAAACGCAGGCATCATATCCCCAAGTTGGATGCCCACGATCAGACCAATAGCCAATAGTTTTTTTGGAAATTTGCTATCTAAGGAGATAAGGTTACTTGCCGTAACAACCATGATCGAATAATACATGGGCCAAATAAATCGCCCTGAAGATCTAAACATATCAGGCAAGGGCGAAAACCAAGACCAAAACCATGAAACATCAATGAGATCGTTGCCTCCAAAGCGGATGCTTCCGGACAGAGCATAAAGTGCCAGAAGACCCACCATTGTCCACCACCCCTTTCCCAAAAAGCCAGGCTGGATGGTTTGAACTCCTGATGCGCCACTTTGGCTTTTTTTACCGAACGGCTTGCTAGCAAACAACAACAACTGGCCGAGCCCCAGATAGGCAAACCCTTCATATTGCCCCCAACTTGTGCGTAACCGAGGTAATATCAAAGAGTGTCCCATGGAGTTAAAAAATGTGAGTAAATCCGCAGAAAAAGATCCAAAGTCGGTTGCAGTTAATCGTGTTGTATTCTGGCCGTACCCAACAGCCCAAAACACGAGTCCCAACACCAAAAGTACGTGTGCGTACAACAAGGAATTGGAGGTCCGCAACCTATGCTTCAGCGACGCAAGCAAACGTACTTCGAACTTCGCAGGGACGCCAAACCAAACTAGCACAACTAAGGGGAATACCATTGCAAACAAATATGGCTGGATAAGTAATGACATGATGGCTATCACAGCCAACTCAAGCCGATCTCGAATACCCAGACAGTGACCCGTTTGCATTCGAATTGCCTGATATAGGGGTGCCATGATGAGCCACTGAGAACTTAGGGCGACATGTTCGACTCTAAAACAAAGTGGTGGGGCAAACACAAAGATAAGAGAGATTAAAATCGATTGCGTCTTGGTCCCCCCCAGTGCCTGACACACGCGGAAGGCATAAAGCCCCATTAAGACGAAGGACAGGAACAACCAGCAACCAATGTATTGATAGACCTGAGGGGTGGCATCTTTGATTAGCTTGAGTGGTATTGCTAGTAGCGGGATACTGTCGGTTAGCACCACATTTGTACCAAAAGGTGCTAGCCAAGTATCAAAGTGCCCAATCGGAAAGTGCCAGGCTGAGTTTTTAAAGAAGAGCCAGCCGAGAAAGTGACTCCCCATATCCCCTCGCAGGAGCCAAGCAATGTTCAAAGGATTAAGCTTGTCCCATCCAAAAATTGTCAAAAAGGCCACAACGCCCGGAATTAACGACGCAATCAGGGAGAGACATCGGTCACGTTTTCTGTGATGTCTGACATTTTCAGCCATGCCTTCCTTAATATGCCTTTGCCCGCGATCTTGCACTAATATTTTTGGAGAGATTTCGTGCTTTTCCCGCGGGCAGGCTGCGCTGTCAGCGCCTTGACTGCCCAATACGGGGCAGGGGCATTTCCTTATGGATCAACTTTTGACGATCCCGCTCCCAGATATTCTGGAGGAATGGTTACAAGCTTTATTCAAAACCCACTGGTGAATTGCTCAATTGGAGTACTGTTGGTCGGCAACCACATCCGCCAAAAATAGACCTGGCATGGGATTCCTCGGGGATGCTAATGGACCCGATATTAATACAATCACCAATCTATATTCATGCGCAACTCGCCCTTTGAGTTTCGCTTTCTGCGAGAACTCTTTTAAAAGGTGCCTGCTACTTTTCGAATGGTAGTGCAACGGGTGGAGAGGACCCGGCGGCTTAATTCCAAGCCTTCGGGTAACTGGGGGCCGTGAAGCGGGAACTGGCCGCTGCTGCGATCGAGGCGTTGTTCGTCAAGCGACTCGCACCGGTCCGTCGACTCGCTCTAAAATGAGTGTCAGTTGTCCACCGCAGGCGGCCGCGATTCGCCGAAGGGTGCGAAGCTCATAGCGATCATATTCGGCGTTCTCATACCGACTGATGGCCGATGCAGTTGTACCTATCTTTTTTGCAAGCTGGGCCTGCGTTAGCCCCGCCTGCAAACGCAGGCGAGCAATTTGCTCGGCTACCGAGAGTTTCTCGACCTCTTCCTCAAATCCTTTGCGGAACTTGGGGTCTCGCAGCTTTGCTTCCAGCCACGACTTAGTCTTCTTCTTCCTCATCTTCTCATCCTCTCAAAAAATCCGGCTTTGTACTTTTCAGCTCTGGCGACTTCACCTCTAGGCGTCTTTGCTGCCTTCTTTGAAAATCCGTGAGTCAGAATCACTCTCTCACCGACATAGAAGAAGCAAAGTATGCGCCCATCCTCGACTTTAAATTCGAAGATCTGCTCAGAGCTCTCTAAATGCTTGAACTTTTTCTCGTTCCAAATCTTCCCTGTATCCGCAAGCCACTTGAAGAGCGCAGCAAACTTCTGCTGCTGCTTCGAAGAGAGGGCGTCGAGCCACTCCTCCGCTGGTGCCGAACCATTCTCAAGAACAAGAGCTTCAACGCGGAAGACTTGTCCGCGATAGATCGAATGGGTCAGCGCCATAGACTCGCCAAAATCCTCGGTTATATTAGCATATGTGCTAACATGGTTGCAAGCTTCAAAAGGTGCCTGCTACTTTTCGAATGGTAATGCAACGAGTGGAGAGGGCCCGGCGGCTTAATTCCAAGCCTTCGGGTAACTGGGGGTCCGTGATGCGGGAACTGCTCGGGCATGATGACGTCGCTGCGGGCTGGGGCTGAGACTATGCAATTTTGAATTCAATTTTGGGGTGTATGATTTCCAAGTAGGCGAACAGCTTATCCGTAGAGACTTTGTCGATTCGGTGATTGACGATTTCGCTCACTCGAGCCTGGTCGATTCCCAACAATTTGGCAAATGCTACTTGGGTTAGGCCGGTTCCGACCATGTGGCAAACAAGGCGCTGGCAAAGCTCCCATCGAAATTTCTCGGCAGGGGATGAGTTCGGTCCGACCATTCTTGTTCCTTCGATTTTTTTGAGACGGGTCAATACCTTGCTTAACTCTTTTTTGCTTGGATATCGCATTTCCTACCTCCGATAGACATTGACAACACCAATAAACTCTTCGGCATCGTGAAGTAGCCAAATGAGTTTATAAAGCCGTCCCTCGTGCTCCATGCGGTCGTTAACAAAAAACTGAAAACCGCTTGGACTTCTCTCGACCGGAACAAAAGTTCTGCGATTAAGTTGCCGAACGAGCGCCAAGACGATCTCGTCATTTACACTGCCGACTCAACTTCTACCTTACCCTATCTTGCAATATATTGCAAGCTTCAAAAGGTGCCTGCTACTTTTCGAATGGTAATGCAACGAGTGGAGAGGGCCCTTCCGGCCTCACGGGGGCGGTCGCAATTCTCTTAGTCGTGTAACATCCGACATCCGAACAAGATTTCTATTAATTGTAGACGCCAAACAATCTGCGCCTAGGCACAAGTTTGCAGTCGACGATGAGAGACTTTGGGCGATTGGTTTTCTATCTCCACCACTTGACAAATGGTGCTAATTTTGGCACATTCAAAATGACTAAAACGATTGTTTGGGACAAGGCCGCACTTGAAACCCTCCGGTCTTACTCGACAGAGGTACGAAGAGAAGTCGGGACTTTGCTGAGACTACTACAACAGGGTTACCGCTTGGGAATGCCTCAGTCAAAACCCCTGCGAAACCTGGACCCCTCTGCTTTTGAGTTAAGAATTGGAGATCGAAGGGGAATATATCGTGTATTCTATGTTTTGGCCGCCAAAGTACGCTTGCGGAGGCTAATTGATGAAATTGAATAAACGCGCAAAAGAGCTGGCCTCAGACCTCAACTTGAATGATGCCGAAGCTGCGGTGATGGAGTTGAAGGCGCAATTGTATCAGCAGGCCGCCAAGAGCATCGCGAAATCAACATTGACCCACGCCGAAATCGCCATACGAATTGGAACTTCGCGCGCGCGAGTGACCCGCATCGCCAACCTAGGGGAAAACAGTTTGTCGATGGAACTCTTAATCAAGATCATCACCACCCTGACCAACAAGATTCCCTTGCGGGTCGCCTGATTCAAAAGGTGCCTGCTACTTTTTGTGTATTGTGGTGCGTTACTCCTGGGCCCCGAAGGTTTGCCAGATGAGCCGACTGGCAGAACTCAGGGCTCGCAACCAAGCCCACGGCTCGCGGTCGCACCCGCCGCAACCAAACAGTACGATCAAGAATTCGCTGCACAAATGATCGAGCGAATCCATAAAAGCCATTTGCCGCTCTTGCAAAGCCTCAAACCATTACTCCCAAGCTAGGCGGTTAGCTGGTCGACTTCCACGCCGAAGGCAACCGGCCCTGTGACTCATTTAGCTATCCTCGGCGGCTCTCTACTCAGACGGTAAGGGCGCTAGCCATGTTCAATCTCCGGATTGAGCACAACCCTACCCAGAACACCAGCGATTCGAGGTTGAGCTCAGGCTTGCAGGCCAATTCCCCTACGTTATTCAATCCAATGGTCTTTACTTATTAAAATTGATATGTTATTATTTTTAATAACTGGTGGTTGGAATGTGGCGCATTCAAATCACCGATGAAGCATCACAGATTTTTGAGGGCGGGGGGACTCTCCGATGATGATCGAATCGTGATTCAAACGTGGGCCCAAGCAATTGCGGAGTTTGGACCTGAAGGCCTACTCAAACGCAGCTCCGTTTGGGTCGACCACGAATTAGATGGGGAATGGAGAGGATACCGTTCATCGCGATTTAGTTATCGCGGACGAATTATTTATCGTGTGGACGCACGCCAACAGACAGTCGTCGTGGTTAGAATCACAACGAGCCATGATTATCGACGCAGTAAGGAATGACATATGCCCACTCAAAACTTCTTCGACCTAAAGCTGACAAAGCCTACACCAGGGAAAGTTGTAAGAGGGTTTCGTCGAAACTTCAAATTGACACAACAGGAGCTGGCACAAGTTACTGGGATTGCGGAAACCAACCTCAGTGCAATCGAAAATGACAAAGTCGAATTGGGGGTCCGTCGCGCTGTCCTCATTGCCGCTGCGTTTGGTGTAGATCCATCCTTGATTCTTTTTCCGCACGGATACGTCGCTCCCTATGAATCTGAGGTTCGCGCGGTCCAAGCAGCAGCCACCCGATTAAAGGCAAAAAAGAAAGTTGGCTGCTAAAGGTGCCTGCTACTTTTTGGGCGGGGGCGCCAGGGCTGGACTGGGCTGGGCTGGGCTGGGCTGGGCTGGGCTGGACAACACGAAGTGCTGGCGGCTCCACGCGGGAGGCAACCAAGCGCCCTACTCTTCGTAAACGTGCTTTCTATGCTTGATCAGAACTATAATAACTACCGCTCGTTTCATGTCTAACCGATAGACTATCCGGTAATCACCAACTCGGATCCGACGATGTCCCACAAAGCTGTAACGTAGAGGCTTACCTAGCCCCACCGGATCCGCAGCAAGCCGGGTTTCTATCGCATTTTTAATTCGCTGTCTCATAGTCTTAGGAAGATCTGGGATATCCTCTTTCACCACAGACTCGAGGTACTCGATCGCGAAAGGCCTACTTCCAAGCTTTGTCATGAGAAATGGTCTTTTTAGACTTGGACTCTCGCTTCATCGCGATTTCAGACAAAAGAAGGTCCTCATGCCGCTCAAGAGCCTCTTCGATGAGCTCCTTCGCCACAACAGACATGGACTTGTCTTCGGCCTTGGACAGCTTTTCCACCATGTCATAAAGATCAGTGTCAAGAACCACGTTTAATCGCGGATTTTTGGTCGGCATAATGTCTCCTTCCATCTACCCAAGTTAAAGTGTGCCACAAGTGATGCACTTTTTCAACTAAAAGGTGCCAAAAGGTGCCTGCTACTTTTCGAATGGTAGTGCAACGGGTAGAGAGGGCACGGCGGCTCAATTCCAAGCCTTCGGGTAACCGGGGGTCCGTGATGCGGGAACTGCTCGGCGGCTGTTGCGCAGGGCCCGGCGGTTGATGCGCACGGCCCGGCGGTTCAATTCCAAGCCTTCGGGTAACCGGGGGTCCGTGATGCGGGAACTACTCGGCGGTTGCTGCGCAGGGCACGGCGACTACTGCGGGCCGACCTCGGTTGCAGGTCTTGAGACCAATACTGTTCGGCTAAGGGGTGGCTTAAGAAATTGGGGGCGTGACTCGAACTCTCAAACCTGCAGCTATTCGACTTGAGCGTCAAACCTGCAGCTGTCCTGCTTGAGCCGCAAACTGATTTTTGAAATTCTCAAGCCTCTTGCCCCTCACGCGTTCCCGGTACACCCAGCGGTGGAATTTTTCTAAGTATATTTCTCTCGCCGCCTTCGACTCCTGCCCTTCGATTTGA
>JADZEO010000157.1 GCA_020850475.1 Bdellovibrionales bacterium
ACTTAAGCTTCTCGTCCATAACGCTACATTCCTTCCATGGCATAAGCTTCCCCCTATGCCTGAAAAGTGTAACCTATGTGTCCGGTACGTTTTGTTACCTATGTGTCGAGCCGCTCATCCGGTCCGTAGCATATGGATTAGCCCTCAACTCCCGCTGTTTTTTGGGGGGTACTTCCGTAGTTTCCTTTGAAGGCTTTGTCTGTGGATATTAAGCCAGCGAGCAGCCTTGCTGACATTCCCATCGCATTGGGCGACGACGTATTCGATGTATTCTCGCTCATGTTGATCAAGGCTTTCCCGTGAAAGAGAAGTGGTCTCTTGATCTAAACTGGCTTGCTCGTACCATAAGTGTTGTTCGAGTGTAGAAATATCGAAAGGTTTTGTAATGTAACTGGCGGCCCCCTTTTTCATGGCGGCAACAGCGGTAGCGATGGTTCCGTAGCCGGTGATCATAACTACGCGACACTGGGGACATTTCCCCTTTATATAATCGAGCCCGACAAGTCCGTTGTCTCCTCCAAGTCTAAGGTCAATCGCAGCGAAGCGGAGGCTTTGGATTGTGAGGGTTTCAAGCTCTTTGAGCGAAGATGCCGTGTAAACAACGTACCCGCGATCTCTAAACTCAATTTCAAGGGTGTTTCGTAATTTGCTGTCGTCTTCGACAATCAGGAGTGAAGGATGCCTTTCTGTGTTCATTATGCTTGATTCTCGAAAGGAAAAATAAGCTTCACGCAAGCGCCTTTAGGATTGACGTTACTGACTTCAAGTTTTCCGCCAATGGCTTCTAGAAGGTTGTACGCGTTGTAAAGTCCAAGGCCTGTTCCGTCGTTCTTGGTTGTCAAGAAGGGTTCTCCAATTTTTTCTAAAATGGTTTCTGGGATTCCGGGGCCTCCATCAACAATATCGACACTAATCCACCGCTCAGAGGTTGAGAACTCGACTTGAATTGAGGAATTTGGGTCGGCTTGCCATGAATTGTCTAATATGCTGAGAATCGTTTGACTGAGGGCAAGTTGAGGTACAAGGCATAGTTGATCTTCAAGAGGATCGTCTGGATAAGAGATTTTTGTATCTGGGTGAGCAAGATGCCAGCTTTCGCAGATTCGGCGGATAAATGCGGCTATCGGAGTTTTTTGTAGAGAGTAAGTGTTGGCGTCAACTTGCGCCTTTAAAAGATTCCGCAATGAAGCTTCACATTGATCAATAGCGTCTCCAGCAACAATGCTATCTTCATTTTGTGAAGGCTCCAGATCTTCAAGCTTACGTCGAATACGGTCAAGCCTTAGTTTGAGAACATTTAATGGAGTTGCAAATTCATGACTGAATCCAGAGGCAAGTGCCCCAACCGCACGAAGCCGATCCATTCTGTTTTCGTGTTGTTCGAGTTGATTAACATGGCGTCGAAATATCAACAGGGTTTTGGAGAGCCATGTCGTAAATTGCCAAATAACGAATGCGACAATGATCTGAGTCGTCAGAAGGACGACCGATTGTGAGTGCGCAGTCAGTGCGATTGATGGAGTGGGTGCAAAATAGAGTGCGACAATAGTAGAGGCAAGCAGGAAGAAATAAAGAACATTCCCTCTGGAGCTTAGCAGTAGGGGGCCAAGAGCTGCATGGAACAGCAAGAGAGAAGCAAACGGATTTTGAAATCCACCCGTAAGAAATAAAAGGGCCGATAGTGCGAGCAAATCAAAAGTCAATTGAATGAGAAGGTGGTGATGCTTGATTTCCGTCCCTTTAGAATAGAGAAACATAGAAAGAATATTGACAAGACTCATGGTGAAAATCACAAACAGAAAATACGAGAGACCCTCTGGCTGAAGAAACCCAAAGTAAAGTCCAGGAACAATGCTTAAGAGTTGAACTGCAAGCGCGACCCACCGAAGCTTCAGTGTCCAATGAAATTTTGCCGCAGTTTCATCTGGCTGCTTCCAGAGATTGGGACTAAAAAATAGTCCAAGAGTTTTGAGCATAGCATGGTCTCCAGCTTCTGTCGTTTAGTTAGCATGTTAATTTAAAGACGTGCAACAATTTGCTGCATTCCTTGACACTTCCCAATCGGCTAAATTCGTGGCCAATTTGGGCAGGGGTAGTGGCTATAGGTTTTGCGGTTGGGGGGCATGTTTTGTATATATGACCGATTTGAAATGCAATTTATGGAAGACACTTTGTTGCCACGCCCCTGAAAAAAATGGGTGCATGCGGGGTCGCCGTGACTCAGCGATGGATAAGGGCACATCAATCGGTCCCAAATCTATATTAGTTTGCCCCCTTCTTGATTCACCAAAAGTGGGGGGAAATGCGAGCCCTGCTTCTAAGTCGATTTTCGAAGGAAAGCTCATTGATCCGATTAGGGTATTGGCTGGCGTTGCTGCCGCACCTGTGAGTATGGATGATTTTCAAGGTGGGCTTGATTGGTGTCTATGCTTTTTGCTTGAGGCATTCGGGGCCGATGATGGAGAACTTTTTCTATTTGAACCGCAGGGAAATGAACTTCTGGTTTTGGGTTGTGTTGGAGTTGATCGCGAAGCCCTGTTACAGAAAGAACGCTTCAAGCCGGGAGAAGGCTATCCCGGGATTGCCTATTTTGAGCGACGCCCAGTCGCTTCAAAAAACATAAATTGTGATCGATCCTTTCTTAGGAAGGCGGCGGTGTCTTCAACTAATATTCGAACCTTTATTAGCGTTCCGATATCTGGTCCCTCAGGAGACCCAATAGGATCTTTTGATTTAGCGTGGCACCGTGACGATCTCATTCTTGAAAACACGTGCCAGATATTAATGCTTGTAGCCCGCGCACTTGGGACGCTGGTTGGATCTGTGGTTATGGGGTTTCAAAATCAAAAGATTGGACGAAAGCCCATCAGTATTGATCCTATTCGAAATGAATTGGATGTAGTTCTTCGAACCTTAGTTCATGGTAGTAGAGCTGACTGTGGGCGCTTAATAGGTTGGGATTCAAGAACAGGCGATATGCTTGGAGGAGCCTCGATTGGTGAGGCGATGCCAAGTTGCCCGTCTTTGGTTAAGGCTGAAAGAGACGGTGTAGTCCCTGCATGCCCTAACCGCAGCGGACGAATGTTCGGACAGAATACAAAAGGACATAAGGCATGTAAACAGATGCAGTTTGATGGTTCGACGGCTTATTGTATACCATTTGAAAGTAGTGGCATTTTGAAAGGTATTGCTGTATTGGGTTTTCATCGCCAGCATACCATTCGGTCAGTGCAATCACTTATTCCCTTACAAAGCATCGCCAATGAGGCCTCTCTGAGGTTGCATACGTCTGCAATCTGGAAACCTGTAAACCAAGAGCAAGGGGTGAGACTGGAAATTCGATGTTTTGGGCACTTTGAAGTAAAAATCGATGGGCTCGCGCTTCTCGCCTCTGTATTTACACGCCGACGAGCGTTGACTCTTCTAAAGATCCTCGCCTTGCGTGCGGGACGTCCAATTCACAGGGATCTTTTGATTGATTGGTTATGGTCCGATGAGGAGAGGGAGAGCGTCCGCCTGAACCGACTTTATGGTCTAATCCATTCCCTGCGACAGGTTGTTGAAACGTCGACGGGTAGGCGCAATTGTGTTTATATTTTGGGTGAGGGAGAAAGTTACAGGCTCGATCTGCGGCCCGATGTGTTTGTGGATTGTATCCGTTTTCGAGAGTTGATTAATTTAGCTGAGAAAGCGCGTCTCAGAGGAGATTTGAGAACTGAATCTATCAAGAGCCTCAGTGACGCGATTGAACTGTATGAAGGGGACTTGTTTGAGGATGATCCCTACGCAGAGTGGTGTCAGGCCGAGCGTGCAGATTTCCAGCGCGACTTTGTGAGTGTCCTTGTTACTCTGGCTCACTTGCATTCGGATGCGGGTGAATTGGGACGGTCAATAGGATATATTGAGCGAGCACTCAAAATTGATCCTTTTCGAGAAGACTTACAGCGAAGCATGGTCGAAATGCTTACAAAACTCGGACGAACTAAAGAGGCGCGTGAACGATGTATAAAAAGCTTCCAAATGCTTAAAGACGAAATTGGAGTCGAGCCGTCGCTAGAGTTTCGGCAGATACATCGTGCGCTTGGGTCAGAAGTGAACTCTCGTTGAAAATTGAAATCATAATAAACCCGCAATTTGCGATAACGGAGGCATTTCGTCTCAGGCATGTCTTTGTGCGTTGGTCGTTATCTTTGTAAGTGGCCTGAAACTTCATCCTGATATTTTAGGCACAGTAATAAGGATGAGAAGCGGGCGGATAACTCACGTCTGGATTAAGTGTGAGGGGCTATTTACATATGAATAATTGGGGTTTTGCTAATCAGAAGACTATTGCTGCAATATGCGTCGTTAGCTGGGGGCTGATTGGTTCCAACTGGGCTCTGGCTCAAGATTCGGGAAAAGAGCTTTTCCAGCAAAGGTGCGCCGCTTGCCATACCGTTGGAGAAGGCCGTCGTGTTGGACCTGATTTGGTTGGCGTGAATGATCGTCGTTCTGCGAGTTGGCTGCTGAAATTTATCACGGCTTCTCAGTCCGTCATCAAGTCGGGCGACCCGACGGCCATTGGGCTGTTTAAAGAGTATCAAATCGTAATGCCAGACCAGTCACTGTCTGGTGAGCAGATCAAGGTGATTCTAGACTACATAAAGGAGCCGGGCGGCGGTCAAGAGGCATCTGCAGTCACTGCGACTGCCCCCGAGGCAACGGATCAAGAGATTGCCAAGGGACAAGATTTGTTTCAGGGGAAGATCCGTTTCTCCGGTGGTGGGCCCTCCTGCATTTCGTGTCACAACGTAAAGAATGAAGCTGTGTTCGGTGGTGGGATTCTGGCCAAGGAGCTGACCACAGTGTACTCGAGGGTTGGTGAACAGGGGCTTCGGGCGATTCTAACGAATCCGCCGTTTCCAGTAATGAAGGCGGCATTCGATGGGAAACCGATTTTAGATGATGAGACGCATGCTTTGGTTGGGTTTTTAAAGTTAGCCGATAAAGAGAACGCTTTTCATCAGCCTCGGGAATATGGCTGGATCATGTTCGGCTCTGGTTGCGTGGGCGTAATTGCGCTTCTGAGTTTTTATTCTTTTGTCGGACGGCGGCGTAAAAAGTATTCCGTAAATCAGGAGATCTATGATCGGCAGATCAGATCTGAATAAGTTTTGATGAGATTGGTTTAAAAGATACTGGTATCGAGATAGGGAGAATTCAAATGGGATGGATCAAAGATATTATTTCCCCAGAAACGCGTAAATGGGAAGAGTTTTATAGGAATCGGTTTCAACACGACCGAATTGTTCGGAGTACGCATGGAGTTAATTGTACTGGCGGATGCTCGTGGCAAATTCACGTCAAAGACGGGATCGTTGTGTGGGAAACACAGCAAATTGATTATCCGCTTCTGGAGAGCAGTCTTCCGCCGTATGAGCCCCGAGGATGTCAACGGGGGATTTCGTATTCGTGGTATCTTTATAGCCCACTTCGGATTAAATACCCGCTGATCCGCGGCGCCCTTATTGATGCGTATCGTGCCGAGAAAGAAAAAACCGGAGATCCTCTCAAGGCATGGGAAGCATTACAGAGCAACCCAGAGAAACGACAAAGTTACCAAAAAGCAAGAGGTAAGGGCGGTTTTAGAAGGGTGAGTTGGGATGAAATTCTTGAGCTTCTTGCTGTCGCCAATCTTTATACTGCGAAAAAATATGGACCTGATCGTGTTATCGGTTTTTCCCCGATTCCGGCGATGTCGATGCTTAGCTATGCTTCGGGCGCACGCTTTTTACAGCTATTCGGTGGTGTAAATCTCAGTTTTTATGATTGGTATTGCGATCTGCCGACAGCTTTTCCCGAGATCTGGGGTGAGCAAACGGACGTCTGCGAGAGTGCGGATTGGTACAATTCGAAAATGATCGCCGACATGGGGGCTTGTCTGAATATGACACGTACTCCAGACTGCCACTTTTTTGCGGAGTCAAGACACAATGGAACGAAAGCGGTCGTATTTTCACCAGATTTCAGTCAGGTTTGCAAGTATGCTGACCAGTGGGTGCCGTTACATGCCGGGAGTGACGGAGCTTTCTGGATGTCAGTATCTCACGTCATTTTAAAAGAGTTTCATCACGAAAAACAGACGCCATATTTCCTGCAGTACTGCAGGAAGTATACGGATAGTCCATATTTGGTTGTGTTGTCAAAGGATGGAAACCGCTACACGCCGGGACGTCTGTTGCGAGCAAACGAGCTTGCGCAATTCAAGAACATGGAAAATGGAGAGTGGAAGTTCGTAAATATAGATGACCAATCGGGACGCTTCGTGGTTCCAAAAGGTGCGATGGGCCATCGTTGGAGTAAAGAAGTCGGCAAATGGAATATGAAGCTCGAAGATTCGACTGATGATAAGTCCTTTGATCCGGTACTCACGCTTTTGAATCGCAGTGATGCGGTTCTTGATGTCGAATTTACAGAATTTGGTCTGGATAAGAGGGCCCTTAGAGGGGTGCCGGTCAAATACGTTGAGACCAGTCAAGGAAAGGTTGCTGTATCAACGGTTTATGACTTGATCATGGCGCAATATGGGGTGAATCGGGGCCTTCAAGGAGATTATCCGAAGGACTATAGCGATGCGGATGCGGCCTATACTCCCGCGTGGCAGGAGGTTCTGACGGGTATCGATTCAAAAACCGTCGTTCAGTTTTCGCGTGAATGGGCCAATACCGCAGCAGTTACCGAAGGCAAGTGCATGATCATTATTGGTGCGGGCATCAATCACTGGTACCATGCGAATTTGATGTACCGTGCAGGCGCAATGGCTCTGATGCTTTGTGGATGTGTCGGTAAAAACGGCGGCGGAATGAATCACTATGTTGGCCAAGAAAAACTCGCGCCAGTTGATTCATGGGGAGCGGTCGCCTTCGGCAAGGACTGGCATTCTGCCAGTCGACTTCAGCAAGCTCCGCTTTGGCACTACATCAACACTTGTCAGTATCGCTATGATGGACAGTACTCACGATACAATACCGTCCCGAAAAACGATATGACCTCCAAGCATACGGCTGATACTATTGTGACTGCCGTTCGAAATGGGTGGATGCCATATTATCCTCAGTTCAAGGAAAATACGCTCGAGCTGGGTAAAGAGGCGGTGTCTCGTGGCGCGAAAGATGATTCGGCTATTACGAATTACGTTTTCGAGAAATTGAAATCCAAAAAATTAGAGTATTCTGTTGCAGATCCGGAAGCTGATGAAAACCATCCGCGAGTTTGGTACATCTGGCGCGGAAATGCGATCACCGGAAGTATGAAAGGTCATGAGTATGCTTTCGAGCATTATCTTGGTACCCATTCCAATCTCATCGCGAAGGATTCCGAAGAGCGCACGGAAGAGCTGAAATGGCATGAGATCGCTCCTAAGGGAAAAATGGATCTCGTCGTAGATCTGAATTTTCGTATGGATTCGTCGGCACTTTATTCTGACATAGTTCTTCCTGCCGCCTCATGGTATGAAAAGGCAGACATGAATAGTACGGATCTGCATTCGTTCATTCATCCCTTATCGGCTGCGATAGCCCCGGTCTGGGAATCCAAAACTGACTGGAATATTTTCAAGGAACTTGCGAAAGCAACGAGTGATGCGGCTAAAAAGTACCTGCCGGAGCCTCAAATCGATATCGTTGCTTCGCCCTTGTCACATGATTCTTCGGACGAGATCACCCAGCCTCGTGTAAAAGATTGGTATCGCGGCGAATGCGAACCGATCTTAGGCAAGACCATGCATAAGCTTTCTGTGGTCAGGCGTGATTATACGAAGATCTACGAGAAGTTCATCACTCTTGGTGAGAACATAAAAACCAACGGACTTGGTGCTCATGGAACCAACTATCAGTGTCCGGACGAATATGACGAGATGATTGAGTCGAATCATTTTCCAGTCGAGACGGTGGATGGAATTACCTATCCTTCTTTGAAGGAAGATGTCTCGGCGCTTAACGCTATCCTGCACCTCTCAACGCTGACGAATGGTAACTTAACAGTACGTGCCTATGAAAACGTGGAGAAGAAAACGGGACTGAAGCTGGCGGACTTGGCGGAGGGTAGCAAAGACGTTCGTATTCGGTACGCAGACTTGCAGGCGCAGCCGCGGCGATACAACACCTCGCCATTATGGTCTGGTTTGATGAATAACGGGAGAGCTTATTGCGCTTATACTTATAACGTAGATCGACTTGTGCCTTGGCGAACTTTGACGGGGCGGCAACACTTTTATCTCGATCATGACATGTACATTGCCTATGGCGAGCATCTTCCAACTTATAAGCCGTCTCCGAAGCCAGAGGTGTATGGAGATTTGAAGCAGACCCTCATCGAGGGAAAAGCTAAGGTGCTTAATTGCCTGACTCCGCATGGAAAATGGCACATCCATTCAACGTACATGGACAATCATCGTATGCTCACGCTTTCGCGTGGTTGTGAGCCCTGCTGGTTGAGCGAGAAGGATGCGGACGAGCTCGGGATCAAGGACAACGATTGGGTTGAAGTCTATAATGATCATGGTGTGTATTGCACTCGTGCATGCGTGAGTTCGCGCATTCCGAAAGGCGTCTGCATTGTCTATCACGTTCCCGAGCGCACGGTGGGTATACCGAAATCACAGGTGCGGGGGAATAAGAGAGCTGGCGGTCACAATAGTTTTACGAGAATTCACCTGAAACCGAATTATCTTTGCGGCGGATACGGTCAGTTCTCTTATCACTTCAATTACTGGGGACCCATAGCTCCGCAAAGGGACACCCATGTGACAATCAAGCGGATGGATAAAGTCGTATTTTGACAGAACGGAAGGGAAAATATGGATATTCGTTCTCAGATTTCAATGGTTTTTCATCTTGATAAATGCATCGGCTGCCACACCTGTTCGGTCGCTTGTAAGAATATTTGGACCGATCGCAAAGGTGCTGAATACATGTGGTGGAACAATGTTGAGACAAAACCTGGCACCGGTTATCCGACAAAATGGGAAGATCAGGGGATTTACCATGGTGGGTGGGAAAAAAACGGCGATGGAATTTCATTAAGAGGTGCCGGAAAGCGGAAGGGATTACTTAACATCTTCCACAATCCCAGTCTCCCGGTGATCGATGATTACTACGAACCCTTTACTTACAAGTACCTCGATCTGATCGAGTCTGCGGCTGGGGATGACCAGCCAACTGCCCGTCCTGTATCGATGATCACTGGGAAGCCAATCGATATCAAGATGGGTCCCAATTGGGATGACGATCTGAGCGGAACTCCGGACTATGCTCGAAATGACCCAAACCTAAAAAAGTTATCTGCCGCAGAACAAGAGGCGATGTTTCAATTGGAGCGAATGGCATTTTTCTACCTGCCAAGAATATGCAATCATTGTTTGAATCCCGCTTGTGTTGCATCGTGCCCGTCAGGCGCAATTTACAAGCGTGGAGAGGATGGAGTTGTCCTGATCAATCAAAACGTATGTCGTGCGTGGCGTATGTGCGTGACAGCGTGTCCTTATAAAAAATCTTATTACAACTGGCATACGGGCAAATCAGAGAAGTGTATTCTCTGTTATCCAAGAATCGAAGCGGGCTATGCGCCAGCGTGTATGCACTCATGCGTCGGACGAATTCGGTATTTGGGGGTCATCCTGTATGATGCCGACCGGATACATGAAGTTGCCTCTGCTAGTGAGGGTGAGCTGATCAATCGGCACATGGATATCCTCGTGGACCCATTTGATCCGACAGTCATTGCCTCGGCGAAGAAAAATGGGATTGCTGATTCTACGATTCAGGCCGCACAGAATTCGCCTACGTATAAATTCGTTAAGGAATGGGGACTGGCGTTGCCGCTTCACGCGGAATTCAGAACGCTTCCAATGTTGTTTTATGTACCACCACTGTTGCCAGTTATGGCTACTGTGAAGGAGGTACGCAACCGCAAGCAGACGGAGAAACTTGGACCCATCTCTAAGGTTTGGGACAATGATTGGCTCTATGACACAAGTACAGAGGAAATCTGGGGAACTATCGATCAGGCGCGTTTCCCTCTGAAATATCTCGCAAACATGTTTAGTGCCGGTGATGAGAGCAAAATCAAAGAGAGATTAAAGAAACTGATGGCCGTACGTATTTATCGCCGCTGGAAAACCGTGGGGGATATCACTGAAAAGAAGGCAATGGATGCACTGAGGGAAGTCGGATATACGCCGGAAATAGCGGACAATGTTTACTATCTGACATCGCTTGCGAAATTTGATGATCGATTCGTGATTCCGGCTGCGCATCGAGAGCATGCGATCGAAATGCTGGAATTCACAGGAGACAAAAAAGGCAGCACGGGATTCGGTTTTAAAGAAGATACAATGAAGAGAGGACTCTGATCGAATATGGAATATTCACATTATTTTGATTTAGCTGATTTTTTTGATTTCCCCGATTCCAAATACGAGATTCGGGACCAAAGGGCCTTGGAATTCATGCGGAAAAGGTATCCTGAAGCCGCTTTGGAGGCGGCAGATTATCTTGCGGGTATTCCCGAACGACTTTTGGATCGACAGGAACTCTACACTCGCACTTTTGACGTTCAAGCCATCACGACGCTTGACGTTGGATATGTGATGTTTGGCGATGATTATAAACGAGCAGAATTACTGTCGAATCTCACGCGTATACATCTTCGTGCGGGAACGGATCAGAAAGGGGAATTGGGTGACCATCTTCCGAACATTCTACGCCTTATCCCGAAGTTGCCTGAGCTGGAGGGTGAGGAGCTACTTTCGGAATTAGTACGAGAAATTTTGGTGCCAGCGCTGATGCTCATGATTCGAGAGTTCGATAGAGAACGAATGAAGCAGAAAAATGAGCGGTATCAGAAACATTTCAAAACGGTTATCGACACCGCCCCAGGGAAAGACCCCCTGATTTATCGTCGGCTTCTTCAGGCTCTGCTTCTTATTTTGAAAAAAGATTTCGCTGTCGACGAAATGATGGATCGGATCGAGAATTGGGCTAAAGGAGCGGACTTTCTTGGCAAGATCGTCAAGGAAATGGAAATTGAAACGGGCGCGAATCCTGCTAACAGCGGTTGCGACTCATGAATAAAGGTGGGGGTTGCGGATGGATTTCATGAATAATTTTTTATTTATAGCTTTACCTTATATTTCGATAGTGACGTTTCTGATTGGGTCGATTCACCGATATAAGGTGACCGGCTTCAAATATTCATCCCTGTCATCGCAGTTCCTTGAGGGACGAAAATTTTACTTTGGTTCTCTTGCCTTTCACTGGGGCATTCTAGTGGTTTTCGCTGGTCACCTTCTCACATTCCTATTCCCGACAGCGACAATAGTGTGGAATAGCGATCCCGTGCGTCTCATAATTTTGGAATACGCAGCGTTTACTATCGGATTTAGCTCTCTGGTGGGGTTAACAGCGCTGGTTTTTCGGCGAACCACGAATCCTCGCATTCGGGTGGTAACGAACCGAATGGATATGGTCATTGAACTTGCTATCATCATCCAAGTTATTTTGGGATGCTGGATTGCTCTCGGCTACAGATGGGGTTCCTCGTGGTTTGCCTCAGATCTGACCCCCTATCTTAGATCTATCTTTGTTTTTGATCCTCAAACCCAAGCGGTCATTGCGATGCCGCTGGTGATTAAGATTCATATCGTAGGGGCGTTCGTCATTTTCGCACTTATCCCATTCACGCGTTTGGTGCACTTTCTTGTGGCTCCTTTTCATTATATCTGGCGACCGTATCAGCAAGTGATCTGGTATTGGAATCGGAAACGGATTTGTGATCCCAACACCCCTTGGAACACGCATCCTCCAAAAAATAATTAAATTACAGGAGTCTGATTGTGCGAACACATAATTCGAGAAGAGTTGATCCATTAAAAAAACAAGCGGAACATGGTGCTACTGGCAATGACTTTTCACCCATGGCTCCGCCCGACGCGTATGCACCCCCAGCAATGGATAAGGTGTCTGCGGAAGAAATGCACCCATTCCTGCGGCAGTTTGTTGAAGAACATGCAACCTTTATAGAAGAATTAAAGCGATTTGAAGAGGCGCTCCTGAACGCAAGAAGGAACGGAATCACAAAAGAGTTGTACCAACGATTGACGCATTTTTTTGGTTGGTTTGATCGAGATTTTATTCGACACAGTCGCCGTGAAGAGGTGACGTTGTTCCCTTTACTGAGGAGGCGGTTAATTTCGAATGGAGAGCACGGCAAGGGTGAAAAACCTGAGACGGGGGTGGATCTCATGGATGATGATCACGTCAAGGCTGTACAAACTGCCTCCGTTATTCTGAACTTTCTAGAACTTGCCCTTCGATTGCCGGATGAGAGATCGCGCCTCTTGGTGTTTGATGCGGCACTTGAGCAGGGCGTGAGTTTGGCTGAGATGCTTCGACTTCACATTTTCAGAGAAGACAACATATTATTTGCTTCCGCTCACCGGCTGATTTCAAGTTCTGAATTCGACGTGATGGAAAATAATGGTGGGTAGATATGGAGCAAGAAGAATCGATGACGGATACAGGAAGTGCGCCCACTGGCAATTCCACGGTTCTATGGATTTCCATGGCCGCTTTTTCACTGGGTTTCGGAGTCTGGGGCATGTTCTCTGCACTCGGGCCTTTTCTGATTCGTTGGTTCCACTACACGCCGAGCCAGGCGCTTTTCTTGGCTGCGATGCCACCGCTGTTCGCATCCATCATCAGTGTGCCGCTCGGCGCGATCACGGATCGCTACGGTGGCAGATCCGTATTCACCGGTCTTCTGGTCGTCATGCTTCTTCCGCTGACGTTTGCGGCGTTAGCCGACGAATACGTGATGTTTCTGATCGCCGGGATGCTCCTTGGTTTGGGAGGGGCGAGTTTTGTAGTTGGTAATGCGCATGTATCATCATGGTACCCACAGTCGAAACAGGGAACTGCGCTCGGGATCTTTGCGCTAGGGAACATCGGGATCACTCTGGGAATGATTTTTGTTCCACTGCTCATTACCAAGGTTTTTGGGGGACCAGTTGGGAATGTCGATCTGCCACCCAAAATCACCTTTTTCGGCCTAATTGGCTGGCGTTTAGTATTTCCTGTCTTTGCGATCCCGATCGCAATCATGGCGATAGTGTACTGGACCAAGACCACCGATTCGCCGACACGGACGAGGAAGAAGGTATCACTCCCAGATATCATAGCGGTGTGCAGATCTTCAACGCTTTGGGGAATCGTATTTTTATACTGGGTGTCGTTCGGAACGCTCACATTTTTTTCGGCATTCATTCCTACATATCTGACTGACCGCTGGCAGATCGATAGCTCCATGTCGTCGATGGTCTACACGTCGATCATGGTTATATGTATCGCCTTTATGCGCCCAGTTGGAGGCTGGCTATCTGATCGGTTCAATCCTCTGAAGCTTCTTGCCGGACTTATGGGAACAGCGATTGTGTTCGTTATCATGCTGGTCATAGAGTTTTCTTTTGTGGTTCAAATCACATCTATCTACGCACTTGCATTGCTGGCGGGTGCATCGGCAGCCACGGTCGTCAAATTGATCCCGACATACTTTCCGACGACGGTGGGAACGGTTAGTGGTTTAGCTAAAGCCGCCGGTGCGGCTTGTGGCTTTGTAATGAGTTCTACAATGGCAATTGGAAAAAACTTTTTGGGTGGCTATACATTTGGATTCATTGTCTGGGCAGCGATGAATATCGCAGCCTTCATTATGGTCAAACGGGCAACGATTTGGCGGAAGCAGGAGTAAGAGTCTGCTGCGGGTAGCGGTGTCTGTAAGTGGATTGACACAAGCATTGAGTATTTTGTGTGAGCTGAGGTTGAAAAGTAAAATTAGCTAATCTTCCGAAGCCTGGGAGTCCGTATGTTCGGACTCGGCCCTAAATTCGATTGAAAATGGGCGTCAGGCCGCAGGCATTTAAAAAAGAATGAACCTGCCGGGGTTGTCGTGCGGAAACGAGGCAGCCTCCCGTGAATTTGGAAAGGAGATTGGAGATGATGGCGCAGAAGCCGTTACGTGATGTTTATGGTCGGTCATTTCAATACTTACGGCTATCTTTGACGGATGCCTGTAATTTTCAGTGTGTATACTGTCTGCCAAACGGATATCAAAAAAATCACAACTCTAACTCGCTTTTGAATCCTGATGAGATCGTTAATTTAATCACTGCATTTGCAAGTCTAGGTGTTTGGAAGATCCGCTTGACCGGAGGTGAGCCTACACTTCGGCGGGACTTGTTTGGGATCGTGGAAAAGATGAATTCAGTCCCAGGCGTGCGCAAGATCACTCTGACGACAAACGGATACAGACTGAAGCATCAGGCACGGTCACTAAGTGATGCCGGGTTATCAGGGATCAACGTCAGCGTTGATAGCTTGGATTCGAAGCGGTTTGAGGAGATTACGGGGCGCGGTGGTCTAAAAGAAGTTCTTGAAGGCATCGATGTGGCGTTGAAAGTGGGTTTTCGCGAAGTGAAACTCAACGCTGTTCTTCTGAAGGGAATGAATGATAGTGAGTTTGGACAATATCTTGAGTACGCAAGAAGTAATCCCGTAACAGTGCGATTCATAGAGCTGATGCGCACGGGCCACAACGAAAAATTGTTTAATACACATCATCATTCGACAGAGAGTTTGAGGCAATTTCTCTTGGAACGGGGTTGGGAGATCAAGGCGCCTGAAGCTGCTGGTGGTCCCGCTGTCGAACTTGTTCACCCGATGTATCGAGGAAAAATTGGATTCATCTCACCGTATGGCCGGGGTTTTTGTGAGAGCTGCAATCGCCTTCGAGTGTCTGCTCAAGGTAAGCTTCGTCTTTGTCTTTTTGGTGATGGTGAGGTGTCGCTACGGCGGCTTCTTCAGAGCCAACAAGATCAAGACGAACTCAAGGAATTGATTTGTACCTCGTTGCAAATCAAGCCAATGGGGCATCGGCTGCATGAAAACATTTATGGGATGACTGAAAGCTTGTCATCAATTGGAGGGTGATATGAATCAGAACTATCGAATGATTGATGTCGGAGGAAAAGAGGTCACACGAAGAAAGGCAGTGGCAACTGGCATAATTCAACTGTGCCCTACGACGATGGAAATGATTCGTAAGGGGGATTCTCCTAAAGGAAATATTTTATCCATAGCTGAAGTGGCCGGAATCATGGCGGCTAAAAACACGTCAACACTACTGCCACTCTGTCATCCGCTACTACTTGATTCTGTCAGGGTGTGGTTTGAGGTTAGCAAGACTGAGGTGCGTGCTTTCTGTGAAGTTAATTGCTCGGGCAAGACAGGTGTTGAGATGGAGGCTCTGGTTGGAGTTAATGTGTGTTTACTGACCATCTACGACTTAGCAAAGGCAGTCGATCCAGTGGTTGAGATTCAGGATATTTATCTTCTTCGAAAGGAAGGGGGTAAGTCTGGCGTCTGGATTCATCCCAAGACGGCTTCGTCTCCGGCAAGTGAAGATGTGAAAACTGAACGTGTGAGTAATTTCGCAGGACTTAAGATTGCTGTGGGGACGCTGAGTGATCGAGCCAGTCGCGGAGAATACGAAGATCGCTCGGGAAAGATCATTCGAGAGTATGTTGAGAGTAGGCTCGGAGAAGAAGTCCTTTATGAGGTGATCCCGGACGAAGAAAGTCGCTTGCGTGCTATAATATCAAAAGCACTTGAGAAAAAAGCAGATGTTCTTTTGTTAACGGGAGGAACAGGGCTTTCTTCCCGAGATATCACACCGGATGTCTTGGATCAGTTGGCTGATAAAACGCTTACGGGATTTGGAGAGCTTCAGCGCCATTATGGCTCAGGGTTTACAAAAGCCTCATGGCTTTCACGGGCTTCGGCCTATGTCGTTTCCAGCATGCTGGTTGTTATATTTCCGGGTAGCCCCAAGGCTGTCACTCAGGGTTTAGAGTGTCTGGGTGAACTTATTCCTCATGCTGTGAGAATGATTCGTGGCGAAGCCCATCATTAAGAAAGGAAAAAAGATGATTTCGTATCAAGAGAGCCAAGAGATTTTAAAGAAAGTTGCAAGTCTGTTTTCACTCACGGAGGTTGAGGAAGTTGAACTTGAAAACTCGGTGGGACGGATTTTAGCATCGCCTATCTATTCTCGTGAGATGAATCCTCCCTTTGACAACTCAGCCATGGATGGATTTGCACTCAAACTTTCGGAGCTAAGCCACGCAGAAATTGCGGGTGAGCAATGGATTCCGGTTGAGGGTTTAATTGCAGCTGGAGATGTTGACTATGAACTCTTGGGTGACTGCAAGGCTGTGGAGATCATGACCGGCGCACCTCTTCCGAGCTCTCGCTATAGCTCCGTGATCCGAGTTGAAGATGTTGATCAGCGTGTTGAAGGAAAAGGTCGAAAAGAGGTTCGGCTACACAAAATTCCCAATACTGGGGAAAATATTCGCCGAGCTGGCGAAGATACCAAAGCTGGTGAGATTCTGCTTGTAAAGAATGAGATCGTTCAGATCCGTCACATTTTACCTTTGGCCACTCAGGGGATTACTAAGCTTCAGGTCATTCGTAGGCTTGGTGTAGGGATCATATCGACGGGGCAAGAGATTGTAGATTACCACATCCCGATGCTCCAGCCAGGACAAATTCGAAACTCAACTGGAATTTACCTCGAAAAAGTCATGGAGAGTCCAAGGATTCACCTAAAAAACTTTGGAATTGTCTCAGATAAACCCGAGGTCTATCGCCGAATACTGGTTGAGGCCTTTGATTGTGGAATAGACGTTGTTGTGAGCACAGGAGCGGTCAGCATGGGAGTGTTTGATTTTGTGCGACCGATCTTAGAGAAGATGGGAGCCCATGTTCATTTTCATAAATGTGCCATCCGTCCAGGTAAGCCGATTCTTTTTGCGTCGCTAAAACATGAGGGAAGGACTAAGTATGTTTTCGGTGTACCGGGAAACCCAGTATCAACGGCGGTGGGATTCAATTTCTTTGTAAAACCGTTTTTTGATTCTATCTTTGGGATTCAACCTCCAAGAATCCAGACCATGAAGTTGCTCGAGCGTGTAGATAAGCCGGAGGGACTGCAGTGCTTCTTTAAAGCTCGGGTTCTGAGAAATGGTGATGAGCAGCAAGTGCGAGCATTAAAAGGACAGGCCTCGTTTATGGTGAAGCCTCTTTTGGAATCGGATGCGTGGGTCGTGCTCCCGGAAGATGGGCGATTTATTGAAAAAGGTGAAAGAGTGGAGGTTATGCCAATATGAAACAAGTTGAAGTAAGGCTCTTTGGAGCTTTTCGCAGGTACATTCCAGATGGGCGCATTCAGATTACGCTCGATGAACCATGCTCAATCCCCGTCTTTAAAACAGCATTGTTTTCGCAACTGCAAAAATTAAATCCAGAGTTTTCCGATTTGAATCTGGTTCTTGAATCAGCACTTGCCGATGAAAACATCATTTTGACAGAGCCATCAGTTATTGATGCTACAAGGCAACTCGCTCTCCTGCCTCCGGTATGTGGAGGTTGAAGTGAAAAGCGGTCGAATTTCCGTACAGGTAACTACTGAGCCTATCCCATTAGACGTCATCTCAGAATGGCCAGCTCCAAACGCACATGGAGCCATGAATGTATTTATGGGTTTAGTTCGTGATCTCAATCTTGGGAAAGAAGTCATTGCGATTGAGTATGACTGCTTCGTCCCTTTATGTGAAAAGACTTTTCAAATTATTGCTCAAGAAGCTCAAGAAAAATGGGGTTTGGACTCAGATATTTTAATTATTCATCGTCACGGTCATATCAAGGTGGGTGAGCCGAGTGTGTTGGTGTTGGCAACATCGAAACACCGCGATGAATCCTATCGCATCACTCGCTATGTGATCGAGGAAATTAAAGTGCGCGCACCGATTTGGAAAAAAGAATTCTACAAAGATGGCGAGACTAACTGGGTGCGAGGACACGCTCTTTGTCAGCATAGAAAGGTGGATCACCATGAAACTCGTGGGAGTCATACTTGCGGGGGGCAAGTCCACACGCATGGGCCAAGATAAGCCCGAACTTGCATGGCGAGGAGAAACCCTCTTGAAGCATCAGTTCAACACTCTTTGCGAGATAGTCGATTCCGATGCTGTGTTTGTTAGCGGAAAAAGACCTGGGTTTCAATACGTGCCTGACCTTGAGGGCGAGAAGGGTCCCCTTGAGGGAGTTCGATCTGTCCTATTGAACCTTGTCAAAAGATTTTCTGATTTTTATGCATTCGTAGTTCCGGTCGATATGCCGTTTCTGTCTTCTTGGGATCTCAATGCTTTAAAAAACGAGGCCGGAGACGCTGACGTGTGTATTTTTGAGGGCACCAATCTGCCAGTTTATATCTCAAATCCAGTGAAAGTGATGAGCATGATTGGACAGATGAATGATGGGGGCGAGGCTTCTGGTTTTTCCTTTAAGGCGCTTTACAAGAGGCTGAAGGTAAAACGAATTCCCAAGTTGCCAAAGACAGAGCTTTTAAACCTTAATACTCCAGAGGAGCTACATGAAGCGATATCAAAGACAGATACTCCTTTCTGAAATCGGAGCGAGTGGGCAGCAGACACTTTTATCATCAAAGGCTTTGATTGTTGGTGCTGGAGGCCTTGGTCATCCGGTTTTTCAATATCTGGTAGCGATGGGAGTTGGACAAGTTGGAATCATGGATGGTGATGTTGTTGATGAAAGTAATCTTCATCGGCAGGTCCTATTTTCAGCTGGCGACATCGGAAAAAACAAGGCGGATTGCCTGAAGGATCTTTTTTCTTGTCGAGACGAGGTCACCAAAATTGTCTCCTATCCGTATTTTGCAAACAAAAAAACGGCTCTTGAGGTTTTTCCTGATTACGACATCATCGTGGATGGGACCGACAACTTTCAGGCAAAGTTCCTAATTAACGATGTCTGTTGCTTTTTAAAAAAGCCGATGGTTTTTGGTTCTATTTCCCAGTTTGAGGGGCAAGTATCAGTGTTTTGGAAAGGGCATGGGCCTTGTTACCGCTGCTTAGTACCAGATGTTCCGAAGGCAAGAATACGGAGCTGTGCTGAGGCTGGTGTTGTCGGGGCATTGCCCGGCGCGATTGGCAGCGTGCAATCACTGGAAGTCCTCAAGATTCTTTTGAATATGAAAACTGAGGGAAGAAAGCTGCCAACACTTACTGGAAAGCTTCAGGTTTTTGATTTTCTAGAAGGTTCTGCTCGCACACTGACTGTACCAATTCGACCTTCTTGCAGATGTCAAAAGTCTGCATTTTCGGTGAGTGATATTTCAGAGGTGGAGGTGGGTCATGAGGCTTGCTCCATGGGGGGCGAGATCAAGGGGCTCTTACTTGATGTTCGCGAGCCAGAGGAATGGGATGCGTTTCATGTCGAAGGGAGCTTTCACTGGCCGCTAAGTCGAATGGAAGTGGGCGAGATCCCAAATGAGCTTCTCGGGAAAAGACTAACAGCGGTTTGTGTGAGTGGAAGTCGCGCAGCAAGGGCCGCAGATATTTTAGATGAACATGGCTTTGCCATTGGTTTTACTAGACGGAGTATTTATGGATTTGAGAATTGGAACCAGCAAAAAGGTGCGACTGACGCAAACGGAATTTGATAAACTTCGCACTCAGGGAAATGTGAGACAAGATTACCGCCTGACGGACGACATCCAATTTTGCTTGGAGATCAGAATTCAAGAGGGGCTTTCTCAATCAGTTCAAATAGGAGATCGGCGACATATCTGTCTGAACATACCCCCGGCTGAAGCGGAGAGAATGATGTCGGATGGGAATCTAAAGGGCGGGATTCAAATCGGTGAATTTGAGATTCATGTTGACCTCTGGAACGAGTCCAAACGACAGAAAATTGAAGCGAGGAAGTAATGGAGGTCGGTGAAGTTCTTATCGTTTCCGTTTTATTTTTTGCTGTAGCGGCAATCTATTCTTCGGTGGGACATGCTGGAGCTAGCGGTTATGCGGCTGTATTGGCATTTTTTAGCTTTGCACCAGAGATTATGCGGCCCACCTCGTTGATCTTGAACATCGTCGTAGGGAGCTTGGGGCTTTATCGCTTTTATCGAGCGGGTTTAATTGATTTTAAAAAAGTTCTTCCCTTTTTAGTCACTTCAGCTCCCGCTGCATTTTTTTCTGGGAGTTTGAACGTCGATAAAAGAATCTTTTTCGTATTGCTTGGTTTGCTGCTCCTTTTTTCGGGCGGGCGGTTGCTCTTCCGAGCGGACAAGACGGTCAAGGAAGAGGACTCTCTTCGGCGAATTCATTTGCCGGTAGCGTTAGGGGCTGGAGGGTTGATTGGATTTTTCTCCGGAATGACCGGCACAGGCGGCGCGATTTTCTTCACCCCGCTTCTTCTGAGCGCTCGATGGGCTCATCCACGGGAAGCATCTGGGCTCTCAGTGGTTTTTGTGTTGGCAAACTCGATCTTTGGTCTTGCTGGAATTTGGAAGGGAATCTCTGGAGTTCCTTATCAAATGGTCGCTCAGTGGGGAGTGATCGTGTTGATCGGTGCAATTATTGGAACCTACTTTGGAATTTCCCGTCTCCCCGAAACCAAACTTAAGCAAGTTCTCGGTTTTGTGTTACTGATTGCCAGTGTGAAGTTGTTGGGGCGTGGGATTGGGTGAGAGGGGTCACCACCCCTGCTCTTTTAGATTCCGAGCCCACATGCGAGCAAAAGATACTTGTTCGCGAATCTGCTTTGGATTGATGAACTCTTTTCCATCTTCTGACCAGCGTGCGCGATAATAGGAACCATTCCAAAGCTGAAGAGCTACTGGATACCATTCGCCGTCTGCACCGAGCAGAAATTCCATATCAGGATCGGCGATGAGATCACCATTTTCATTTCGATAGTGAGTTACCGTGAGTTGACGCTCGTGGCGTTCAACTACGAGAGGCAAAAAGTTTGGCTTTTCGATGCGATAATGGAATTCCTCAGAGCCAAGGAATCTTTCAAGTTGTCCGTGCTTACGGAGAATTGCGATAATGGCGTTTTTCATTTCGGAACTATGGGGTTTCATAAATACTTCCTTTCGTTGATGCGGGGAACCTTTTTCCCCTTCACCAAAGGTTGAGGGGGAAAGGGGCGCTGCAAGTGAGATGGAGGAGGCGCGACGATTTTCTGGCCGAACGGCACAAGGGGCATGACAGACTCCGAAGGGGCTGGCGTGGCCCTATGTAAAGAAAATCGAAAAAAGCGCCGACGGAGGCGAACGATCAAACTACGAAAGGAATTTGAACAGCATTCCGAAGGACTACTTCGCCAGCGCAAGTTCTTTGCAGGCCGATTTATTGAAGATGCTTGGGCAGCCCCAGTCCTTTTTTGTTTCGACTAATGCTGCATGGCGAATCGTGGCGATCTGTCGCCAGAGCCATTCACGCTGGCCGGTCGCGTGAGCAATGACCACGATGGAAGCGATTAAGAGAGTGATTTCTTTGAGTGCTGCGAGCATAGGTTTTTCTCCTGGTTTTTGTGATGTTGGGATTTTTTCGGATTATGCGCGAGTGCGCGTTTGACGGATTGGGGATGCCAGTTTTTTCCCTCTTTAGTCATCACGCCCTTTGAGTTGAGGATTTGGGCGATCATGCGGAGCGATTTTTCACAAAGGCGGAGCCGATGCATTTCTTCTATGACTCTCTGCTCCGCAAGGTGGGGTATGAGCGCTCCATTCTGTTTTTTCCACCCATAGGGCACGGTGCCCGTGAGGTAACCAGGACGATTCGAATCGAATTCTGTGACCCCGGCATTCTCCAGAATTTTTCGGACATACTCCCTGGATACGGAATATCGTTCGGCAATTTGGCTTAGGGAATTCGCTTCGTCTAAAAACAGCTTTTTGAACTGGCGTTCGAAATCAATCTGGACATTCAGAGAATGTTCAAATATATCAATTATGTAGCCCCGATGGTCGGAGCTGCCACCCACTGTCTGAGCCGGGTGTTTTTGAATTTGGTCGGTTGTGACGCTCGGGCCGCCAACTATGTAAATTTTACAAAACCAAGTAAAATCAAATAGTTAGAGTGATGAAAAATCACACGCGTGACAAAATCTCAAGAGCCGCAAGCTCGAATCAATAAACATTAAATTTGAATTCATAAATAGAATCAAAGAATTACGACCTTTCTCTTAAAGATGACTCAAAACGAGATGTGCTAATTATCGCAAAATGCTATATTTCCATTGCTCAAATTATCGCAAATTGCTATATTTAGGCATGCGGGTTCAAAACAAAGAAAAGCTCGACACCTTTAAGAGAAAACACCCGACGATAGCTGGTGCAATTAATCGATGGGTTAACATAGTTGAAGCCGCAGATTGGAAAATTCCGACAGATGTGAAAAAGACTTTTGGAGTAAATGTGGACTTTGTGGGTAAGCAGGTTGTTTTTGATGTCGGTGGGAATAAAGCTCGGATCATTTCTAAAATTATTTATGGCACTTTGCAGATCGTAAACGTGACCCATGTTTTGGACCATGCCGAATACGATAAGAAAAAATGGAAGGAGTAAAAAATGAGTAAGGCGTTAAAGCAAATTTTCGAAGAGATCAAGCCGGCAAAAGTTTCTAAGGTTTATGTTGAGCTTTGCACTCATTTTCCTCTTATGCCAGTTCAGACAGATGTACAGATGCGCCAAGCGAATAAAATGATTGATCGTCTTGTGGACTATTTAAATAACGAACCTAACGAATCTGAAGCAGCAGAGGTTTCTAAGTATTTGGCTGTACTTTCTGATTTAGTGAGCGCGTATGAATCCAAAAAATTTCAATTTGAGAAAGCAGAGTCTCGAGATGTCTTAGCCTACTTGATGGAGGTCAATCAGCTCAAACAATCTGATCTTGAAGATGAAATTGGGTCACAGTCAGTGGTGAGCGATGTCTTAAGCGGAAAACGTAATCTCAACGTCGGCCATATTAGAAAACTCGCGGCGCGGTTTAAAGTATCGCCAGCTTTATTTATTGGTTAATGTCGAGAGGTTAAAGCTAGATCGCAGAGGAAAAAGTTTTGATTGATACTCTTTACGAACAATTTATTTCGCTGTGTCTTCAAGGTCGATGCAATGAGGCCTTGGCAATAGCAAAAAAGATTAACACGACCAAGTTAAATGTCCGACAAGCAAGGACGGTTCGAGTTTTGTCGAAAGGTTTTCTTCTCATTGTCCAAAACAGCAGAGTGCCAATAACCCGATACAGAGTCTTATCTTTATTTATGAAAACTACTGGCATCATGTCCTCCTTAAGAACACCCATCAGAAAACCTTTGAGAAAATGCTATTTAAGCAAATCAAAGCTTGGATGAGGTATGTGCGAGGGGTTCATCTTAAGACAAATTCTGCAGAAAAAAATTGTCACCCGATTGAAATTAGAAATTGAAGCTATGGGATACAACTGTATTACAGGAAGGGTTGCCCCGTTCCAAGAACTAGAAATTTGGAAAACGCAGAAGGTAGTTACATATTCTGTCAATCTACCGGAGGGAACGGAGAAAGTTAGAACGTTCCTAATGTCGGATTTCATTACTAAACGTATTTTTCGGTGAGGAAAGATGTTCGTCCGAGTCCCATTTGCCCCGCCATTTTTCAAAATTTCATACTGGTAGTTAGCCAGCACTTAGTCTAACAATCGAAACGTCTTTAGGCCGTCATCAACCGTCGGAATGATCACCATTTCATCGAAGATGAGCGGCATCGAGAAGTGCATCTTTCCGGCGTACTCAATTCGACTGAGAACTTTGCCGGTCTCGCCATCAACAAAAAGCAGAACGGACTTCAGAGGAACTTGGAGTGGTTTCTCGATACTCACGACAAGTACTGGCCGTTGACCGTCGGAATCTGTAGAGACCGCTGGATGAGCGCGCGAAAGCCGTTCGTCGCTTCCAAGGGACACCTCCCACGCCGGGCGCGCCGCTTTGCCGTCATAATCGTAAGCCATAATCATATCTCGCTCAATGGTGGGTTTCGGCGGTAAATGAACTTCGTAAATGGACTTAAGACCAAACTCTCGCAGCGAAGGGCAGGTCTTAGTTGGCGTTCGCGGGCGGAAGTAGTAATAGGGACGGCCTTGCCAATGCGGTTGTCCGTGAGGTGATTGCAGATGCTCGACCTCGTTCTTCCAAACCGCTACTTCAACCTCAATAGAGGAATTCGCAGGTTGGTGCCTCAAAAGGTCAGAGCGCATCGTAGGCAAATGCCCCAGGGACGTCACTTTTTCATAAGGAACCCAGAGGCCTTTCTTAACTAGGTCCTTGCCGGAGTCGCCCATGCGGGATTGAAATGAAGTGAGTTCGCGAGCACCCTTAGTGTCATTAAGTGCCACTGCATAATCGTTGCGAAGCACTCCGGAATAAAAAAGCGTCAGCTCCTTGGTTGCCTTGGAACCAGCAGTCTCCAGGGTGTAACCAAAACAAGTGGATTCCATTTGGCGCGCTTGGCTTGAGAGTTGGGCTGCCAATTCCTCAGTTGCCAACAGCGTGTCAGTTGTGAGTTTGCGGGGTTCAACCGCCTGTTGAAAAAAAAAGCGCGCTCCACCGTGAACAAGGGGAATAGCCGCCGGTTGACCATAGCCCCAGCCCGCTCCTCGCTCGATTTCAATCACGTCTTTTTTGGTGGGTTCCATGTGATTGGGGTCAAACAGCGTCATGCGTCCATATTTTTCAAGAATACCAGCCAAGGGTCCGTTGGCGGTTGTAACAACAGCGACTGCCGAGTTGGAGTACTCATCATTCATCGTCCAACACTCGCTCCCTTGTGCGGGGCTCACAGAAAATCCCGAAATCACCTGGTCGGTCCGTCGATGCACTGTGAGGTCGGGTTTAACTCGTACGACGGAGCAGCCAAAATTTTCTCGCGAAAAATCCACCGGTCCATTGCCGGTGGCGATCAGCATAGAAGCATCATCCAGGATTGCGGGTTTTGACCCGAGCGAGTAAACCCCGGTATCAAAACCGAGCCAGGGTTCTGCCGCGAGCTGACTGGTCGCGAAGGCCTTCCAGCCGTTACAGTTGGTTAAATGTCCATCCTGATCGAGAGGAAAGCTGATCACGAGGCCCGTCAAACCTTTGGTATCACCATACTGAATAAGGGGATCAGTTCCGGTGTTTATGGAACAACCAAAAAACACTTGGTTTCCTTGCGACGATTGCAGTCGTCCAATGGCGGTCTTGCAATGAATCCGTGATCGCCACTTTTCTCGAAACAGCCCTCGCGCGGCAAAAAATGCGTCTAACTTAAGCGAACAGGCATTGACGAGTTTTCCTGAGGTGGTGATTTCATGAAGGTGGTGGTCAAAGCCGTACTCCTCTTTCGGATTTTCTGTCAGTTGCCGAGTGCCAGAGTAAATCAAACCCTTGTCGATATCGAGAAAGGGAGTAGAAAATGCGCGACTGATTAATTTTACCTTCCAAGCGACGGCGCGCTGATCGAGATCATAGGCTTTTAGTTGATAGTCTCGAGTGGAAAAAATCAACCAACGTTGAGCGGTGCCCGGTGGCTTCCACAGCAACGGCATAAAGCGCAAAGCATCATCGGGCAAACCGGGGAGTCGCACCTCTTCGAAGCGGAGTGGACGTCCCGAGTGAACTCGTGACCGTACCGAGGCGGAATTTCCGGAGTCGTAAGCAAACTGGTTGACGGAAGGGGTCGGCGTTTGGCGATTGAGTGGTAGAGTCGAGCACGCGATCAAAGACAAAGTTGAAATCGCCGCCACGACGCTCCAGCGGTGGCATGGAGGTTTAACAATAAACTTGGATGACAACATCTAGGACCTCAAGTGATAGGCGCAATTCTGGGCGACTAGGTGTTCACTTCTGAGCAGTTCAGTCGATGGTTGCCTAAAGAAAGTGGCGAGTCAATGCCAGAGGCCAAGGGTCAATTTTGCAGTCCCAATTTGAGAATTTCCTGTTGATTTTGGCTTTAAGAAGCCAACCCGAGTGGTACCATATTTGAGTGAGGTTATTGTGCCGCCAATCTTGTCGAGCCCAACCAAGCTTTCGGTCATCAGTTCGCCTCAAGCGATTACGGCCCTGAACTGGCCCGGGATCGGTGATGTTCGGCGGATGCTGTACTGGTCCAATCCCTTTCCAATTTACGACGCGACTTACATTTTTAAAGTTTTTCCTCGAGCGGCCAAGACGGGACCTCACCCTCGCTATTGGACGACTTTTTTCTGGGGCAATAATGGGAATTTCACCTGGGATAATAGCAACGCCAACACCTACTACGGAGCTCATCCTTATCCCTTTGACGGTTACACCTCGAACTCAGGTCAGAATTGGGAGATCTCCGTTTATGGAGGCGATTATCCACCCAATATTCCTAACAATGGGGCCGAGGTAAGTCCTTGGGGCCGTTGGTACACTCAGGCCTTTCGCGCCCTGCGGATTGATTCAGCAAAGGTGCGCCATGAATTTTACTATGATTTGCCGGACACCTCGAAGCTCATCGTGACTGAATTTAGCGATGCGAATTGGGCCAAGAAAAATCCTCCTTATCCTGCGATCGTGGTGGGGCAGGCTCCCGATCAAAATGGTCCTCCGCCGGCCCCGCTTTCCAGTGGCAAGGCGTCTTGGGGGGGCTATTCGGGTTGGGAGGAATTCAACGGCATGATTCGAGGTCTGCAGATTTATTCCGGCAAACTCTCATTGACAGAAATTCAAGCGGAGATCTCCAACCCGATGGCGACCACGACGGGTCGCAGTTTGATTTGGTATTTAAATCTCAATCCCCGTCCTGAGGATGTCAGCGACAAAAAGAATCAGGGCTCGCCCAATAATCCGATTTGGGACCCCCGCGGGACCACCGCGCTTTTGTGGACCCCCTGATCGGTCCAAAAGACTTCACCGGAGTTGTCACATTTTGAGACTGGGACACGACATAGACTGTCGTGCCGCTTGGGTATTCTAAGGGCCAGAGGAAGGTGGGTTTGATGGCAATCAACAACTTTGCATACTGCGCGACAACTTGGTTGATGGGCTTTCTTCTCGCCTGCTTAGTACTCGGCTGTTCCAATGAGCTGGAGTCGACTGCAAGTTCCTCAGATGCCAATCAAAGTGGCGAGTCGACAGCAACCTTTTGCGGAGGAACGGGGAGCG